>BNTV01000242.1 GCA_025996865.1 Bacteroidia bacterium | reverse complement strand
TGTACTCATTGACGAATACGACAGTCCGATATTGGATACAATGGGAGAACCCGAAGCTCAAGATGTCCGGAAATGGCTTCAGGATTTTTACAAGATACTGAAAGCTAAAGACGACCACCTGAAATTCATCTTTTTGACTGGTGTTACAAAAGTCGCCAAAGTGTCGATATTTTCAGTATTGAACAGTCCGAGTGATATTACAATAAACGATAAATATGCCTCTATCTGTGGCTATACACAGGAAGAACTGGAACGTGATTTTGCGGAACATATCGACAATACGGCTGTACATTTGGATATGGCAAGGGAAAATTTGCTGACAAAGATTCGTAAAATGTACGATGGCTACACATGGGATGGCAAGACATCAGTTTACAATCCGTTTTCCACGCTGATGTTTTTTGAAAACAAAAAGTTTTCCAATTACTGGTTCGAAACGGGTACGCCTACTTTTTTGATAGACCGGCTGAAAAAACGCAGCCTTGCCAAAACCGTACTGGAACCGGTTGTTGCAGGTCCGACGGCTTTCAACAGTTACGCCCCCGATGCGCTTGAGGATATTCCCCTGCTGTTTCAAACGGGATATTTGACCATCACGGACGAAACGATTACCAATGGCGACCCTTTTTATACCCTCGAAGTACCTAACATGGAGGTAAAAGAGTCGTTGATGGAGCATCTGTTAAGTGCATATACAAATTATCCACTTTCGAAAATGTCGGAACTCGGACGGAAAATGCTGCAGCAGATACTTGATTTCGATGCGGAGGGCTTGACGAATAATTTGCGCATAATGCTTGCCGACGTCCCCTACCCTTTGCAGCCGGAAGACAATATGAGCGAAGACGCCAATGAAGCCCGTTATCACATCATGTTTCAGGTATGGATGACCATGCTCGGTTTCAATATTCAAAGCGAAAAGATTACCAACCGGGGGCGCATGGATGCGGTGTTGTTGCAACCCGGACTGGCGATAGTGGCAGAACTGAAATACCACGCCGCCACAAAACCGGATACCCTACTCGACCAGGCTATCGCACAAATCCGTGAAAACCACTATTATGAGCCGTTTCTTGACCGGAAAGTCATTCTGTTGGGCATCGCATTCAGTGGAAAAGAGGTCGCTTGCAGGATAGAACAATTGACCGTTGAAAATTAAAGATGAAGTTATGGTTTAATAATCAGATATTTACACAAAAACCTGCTCAGTAACATAAAAAAAATTCAGATATAATTTTGTATATAAAAAAAACAACCGTATTTTTGCATCCGAAAAATAAGTGTGAGTTTAGACACTTAATTATTTTAAAAATCAACAAAGATATTATACATAATTAATACTATTTAAAAATAAAAATTTTAATCACATGAAACAAACCGGATTTATTCATTTGAACGCAGTACGGAGAATATTATTCACCGTCTGTATTGTATTGGCAGGTACGTTTTCGCTGTTTGCGCAGCAAAGCGGAAAAGTGACCGGAAAAGTGGTGGACAAAAGCGGCGAGGCTTTGCCCGGCGCCACCATTCTGGTGGTGGGCAGTCCGCGAGGTGTATTTGCCGACGAAAACGGTAATTTCGAAATGGACAATGTCGCCGTCGGTACAAAATTGACTGCTTCGCTTATCGGTATGCAGCCCAAAGAATTTATTTTTCAAGGGAAAGGCGACCTGATTATTGTGCTTGAAGACAATATCAACGAATTGGACGAAGTGACCATTGTCGCGTTTGGCAAGCAAAAGAAGAGCAGCGTAGTGGCCTCCATTGAGACGGTCAAAGCCTCCGATTTGCGGGTGCCTGCCTCCAACCTTACTACCGCTTTTGCCGGTAAGATACCGGGTATTATATCCTACCAGACCAGCGGAGAGCCGGGTTCGGACAACGCACAATTCTTTGTGCGCGGAGTCACCACCTTCGGATACAAAACTTCGCCGCTCATTCTCATTGATGGTTTCGAGGCAAGCAGTGACGATCTGGCGCGTATTCAACCGGATGATATTGAAAGTTTTTCTATTCTGAAAGACGCGGTAGCTACCGCTTTGTATGGCGCCCGTGGTGCAAACGGTATCATCCTGGTGAATACCAAACCGGGACATGAAGGCAAGGTGAAAATCAATATCCGTGTGGATAGAAATATATCTCAACCTACTAAAATTCCCGAAATGCTGAATGGCACGGACTATATGCGGCTTTACAATGAAGCGCAAATCTCCCGTGACCCGGGCTTGGGCTATTTCTACGATGAACAGAAAATTCAGTCCACCCTCAACGGAGAAAATTCGATGATTTACCCCAATGTCGATTGGTACGGCGTTTTGTTTAACAAACAAACTTACAATACCAAAGCCAACCTGAATATTTCGGGCGGAGGACAAGTCGCCACTTATTATGTGGCGGGAGGATATGATAAGGAAAGCGGTTTGTTGAAAGTCGATAACAGAAACAATTTCAACAACAACATCGACATCGACCGTTTTCACTTGCGAACCAACGTCATTTTCAAGCTGTCCAAAACTTCTACCCTCGATACGAGAATATCGGGACGGTTTGAACGGTTTACGGGACCATACGTTTCGGCAAGCAATATTTTCAAAATGGTAATGAATGCCAATCCTGTTGATTTCCCGCCCGTATTTGCACCTGACGAAGCCAATCTTTATACCCGAAACACGCTTTTCGGCAACGCTTTTGTGGGCACAGGATTGAAACAAAACCCTTATGCGGAAATGGTGCGGGGATATCAAGACAAAAACGAAAGCACCGTCTCGGCGCAGGCAACCTTTCTGCAGGACTTGGATTTTATTACCGAAAATCTGAAATTTCAGGCAAAAGGATCCATCAATACATGGAGCCTTTATTCCAGCAGCAGAACTTATTCTCCGTTTTATTACGCCATCGATTCTTACAATCAGATAGATGAAACCTACAAGTTGTTCGCACTGAACCCAACCGGCGGGCAATCCTATCTGGGAGATGTAGAACCCGGACGCGACGGTTCCCTGCACTATTATTTTGAAGCGCGACTGAATTGGAACCGTAAATTCGGTGAGCACTCCATAGGATTAATGACCGTGGGTATGGTGGAAGAAAACCTGCTCACCGGTGGAAACAGCAAATCCATCTACAATACCTTGCCGGAACGGAATATGGGAAATTCGGGACGTCTGACCTACGATTATGACAATCGTTATTTCGTGGAATTTGCCTACGGTTACAACGGGTCGGAAAAATTTACCGGAAAGAAACAATACGGTTTCTTCCCTTCGGTCGGCGCCGGATGGTTAGTCTCCAACGAGTCGTTTTGGGAACCCTTGCAAAACACCATCAGTAACCTGAAGCTGAAATTCACTTACGGTTTGGTGGGCAATGATGCTATTGCCGGAAGAGAAGG
>BNTV01000241.1 GCA_025996865.1 Bacteroidia bacterium | reverse complement strand
GACGGATGAACATTCCCGTCAACATTCCCTATATCCCGCTCTGTTACGATTATTACGGCAACGAATACATTCATTTCCACAATGAAAACAGCCTGGATTTGTTTGAGGCTTACAGCGCGCCGGCCACCGGTTTGTATAATTCTTACGGGCCGAACAGCGCGATGAACCGGGCGGCAAGCGGCGAACCGGAGGAAAAGACCGTTTTTGAGCCTTATCCCTACAACTTTTTTGTGACGCGCAACGATTCGCTTTTCACCGTCCGGCCCCTTCCCGGACAGACACAGTATCTGCATTTTTATCCGCAGAACGTGCTCCGGGAATTTACATTTTTGATTCGGGATGTGGAAGGCGTAGAGAATATAAGCAGTGCATCCGGCGCCATATCAGGCATGTCGGCGGCTTACCGGATGAGCGACGGGGTGAAGGGCAGCGAACCCGCCACCGTGCTGTTCGGCAATCAGAAAGGACGGGTAATCTGGGCGGATGATTCCATTACGGGTGTATTTTGCACCTTTGGCCCGGCCGATATTGAACACTTTCGCAACCGGCTCACCGTGGGGGTCGTTTCCGTCAGGCACGGCTATTATTACGGCACCTGGGAAGAAACAGTGCGCGAACAGATAGCGGGCGCATTGGGCGAACACGGAACCCTCGAAGAACAGGCAGCCTGGCGGCTCAGCAACAGCGGATACGATATTGTGCTTCAAAACGAAGGACGGTTAGTGATTCCCGACGAGCCGGGCGACGGCACCTTTATTATTGACGTGGGAGACTACGACAATGTAATAGTGCCGCTGTCGGTCAGGTAAACCCCCAACCCCCTGAAGGGGGCTTTAGTGTCTGCGATGATGCACACTGTGCTGTGCCAAAGCCCCCTTCAGGGGGTTGGGGGTAATGATTTTGACTGTATTTTGCAAAAACAGATAGTGAGTTTTTAAGGTAATTTTTTAATTTAATTTTTTACAAAGATGAAAAAAAAGATTTTTTTTCTAAACATGCTTGCAATTGCATTGATAACAAGCAGTTGCAGCAATGACCTCGATGAAGTTCCTGCGCCTGCCGCAGGCAGCAGCGGGCAAGCCATCACGTTTAAGCCCTGGGCAAACAAACCGCTCCGTGCGGCGGCTACTAAAGCCGACGACGTTACGGATTTTGCCGTGCTGGCTACGGATACCACCACGGGGGCGATAGACCCGGTGCTTATCGACGGTAAGGTCGTTATCGGCAGCAACGCGGCGGGCTGGACTTACTCGCCGCTTGCCTTTTGGCCGGAAACAGCCGCGGTTAATTTCTTTGCTTTCTCCCCGACGGCGGCAGTGGGTATTACCAACGGTGCAACAGCGCTTGTAAGTCAAAATGACGCAACAGCCGGGCAGCCAAACATCACGTACGAGTTGCCCACCGTGCTTACCGACCAGAAAGACTTGCTGGTGGCCCGTCACTCCGGCACTTATGCCGCCGAAGGCGCGAACGGTGTTCTTTTGAATTTCCGCCATGCCCTCTCGCGAGTATTGTTTCAAGCCAAGAGCGAAAGCTCAATGGGTTTTATAGTGTCGAGTATCAGGTTGAAAAACGTCAAGAGCAAAGCCACGCTGGATTTGAACGCTGTGCCCAAGGATACGGATCCGTTTCCTTACCCGACCGACAATGCCACCATCGCTTCGGACGGCTACCAGACGCATTGGGTGCCTGACGGCGCAAGCACTGTTGAGCTGACGGCAAACATTACCGACACTGTTGTTGCCGGTGACGGCGCCTGGCACTACGTTGTCGGTGACGTCGATGCGCTTTACGTTATTCCACAGGAAAACGTCGCTTCTTCTTTGGACTCGGCAACCCTGGTAAATGGCTTATTTACCGCTCCTTCTGATTTTTATATTGAAATTACCTACAGGGAAGATGGCGCCGGTGCGGTGAACAGGACTTATGCCGTTCCTGTTCCGGCCGTTGTGGGCAATGCGTATGCTTCTTCCATCGCCTTTGAAATGGAACGCCAATATACCTTCCAGTTTGAACTGTTTGGTAAAAAACCCATCCAGTTTAGAGGTGTTACGGTAAGCGATTACAGTACAGTTGAACAGGAAGAGCTGCTTCGTTTGCATTGGGCAGGTTCAAACATCTATTATGATGCTGCGCTTAAGCACCTGACGTTTGCTGACAGCGACGATAAGAGCAAAGAGCAGTACCAGGGGGTTTATTTCAAGTGGGGTAGCCTTACAGGTATCTCGCCTGAAGGTCCATATACTACCGGTAATACGGTAATTTATCCGATGGGAGGCGAGCCCGTTACCGCTGCTCCGGCTTGGAATGCTATTCCTCGCGTTACGTCTGATCCCGGCACTCATCCCCGTGATGCTAAATACCTGACCGAAACAGCCCATGACACTCTCAACGAAGTAGGCGATATATGTAAATATTTAACACAGAGGGGTTGGGCTCCAAAAGGCAAACGCTGGCGTATGCCGACTTCGGCTGAGTTTGGAGACGCGAGCTATTACGGTAATGTCGGCGCCGCCACTTGGCCTGCTATTTCTTCCATGAATGCAGACGGCACCACTCCTATTACCAACGGAAAGAGGCTGCTAAAATTAAACACCCCGTACTTCCCCGCTTCCGGAAACCGTAACACCAACACGGCCATACTGTACGCTACGGGTACGGGCGGCGAGTACTGGTCATCATCACCGAGCAGTGCCGCCAGAGGTTACATCTTGATTTTCAATAGCACGATGGCGAATCCCGCGAGCAGCGACGACAAGCCGGCCGGCTTCCCTGTCCGCTGTGTAGCAGAATAGCAGAATAATGGCATATACTTGACAGGCGCAACTTACCCGCGCCGGTAGTCGGGTATATTTTTACATGTGTGTGGTGTGGAGGCGCACGGGCGTGTGTCTCCACACTTTTATTTGTTAAGAGTTAAAAAAACCTTATTTCCACCTTATTTTAAAACAAAACAACCTTAGTAGCAATAAAATACAAATATTTCCACGTCGAGACATCCCCGTTATTTTCGGGTAAGCCCGTTTTCATTAAATGCGTCCACAGCAAACCAATATTCCGAATCGCGATTGAAAAAACCGGCTTCCAATTGATTGGTAAAGACCATGGCAGCATTGTTCAAGCGATTGGGTTCCACGCCCCAGCGAACAATGTATCCGGTGGCGTTGTCCTGTTTGTCCCAATTCAGAAGGAAGCGGCGTTTGTCGGTTTTCCGCTTGACCTGTAAACCGGAGACTTCTTGCGGACGTTTGCCTGTGCCTTGTCCGAAAACGCGGAATCCCGATACGGAAAATTTTCCATTCATCGCTTTCGCATTGGTAATTCGCAGATAACGTGTCTTTTGCGGTTTGTTGAGTACGATTAATTCGTGCGGCATATCGGCTGTGTTTTTCCGGCGAT
>BNTV01000240.1 GCA_025996865.1 Bacteroidia bacterium | reverse complement strand
AATTCGTATATATGCCGACAGTCATGAAGAACGGTGTTCCCACATATCCTTACCGGCTGAAGGAAGGCATCACGGACGACCGCCATGGCATGATAATCATCCAAAACGAGAAAATTATCGACATTATCGATGCGGAAAGATAATAGAGCGTGGAGACATTAAATGCAAAATTGTTCAACGGTTATTGGGTAAAATCGTTTAATGTAGTTACCTTTGTGCTGTATTGTTGGGGGGTACTCATGTATCTATTTTTTTGAAATTGCAAATACAAAAATACACCAATAACCCTTCTTTTACAATTCCGTTGCAACAAAGTCAATAAAAATCATAAATAATATGACAGTCACAGACCGCTTCCTAAAATACATTTCCTTCGATACCCAATCGGACGAAAATGCGACAACAACACCAAGTACGGAGAAACAAATGCTTTTAGCCCAAGCATTAAAGGCCGAATGTGAATCTTTGGGATTGACAGAGATTTCGCTTGATGAAAATGCCTATCTTATGGCAACCCTTCCCCCTTCGCCCAGTACCGTTGACCCTGTACCTGTCATCGGTTTCATTGCTCATCTGGATACAAGTCCTGATATGTCCGGAGCAAATGTAAAACCCGGAATTGTAGAGAATTACGATGGTAAAAATATTGTTTTGAATGAAACGGAAAATATCATCCTTTCACCGAAAATGTTTCCCGAACTGTTGGAGCACGTAGGCGAAGACATCATTGTCACCGACGGTACAACGCTTTTAGGCGCTGACGACAAGGCAGGTATTGCCGAAATCATGACGGCCATTCAATATCTGATTAATCATCCGGAAATTAAACACGGGAAAATCCGCATCGCTTTCAATCCCGATGAAGAAATCGGCTTGGGCGCTTCGAAATTTGATGTAGAAAAATTCAGTTGCGATTGGGCATATACAATGGATGGCGGCGAAGTCGGCGAATTGGAATATGAAAATTTCAATGCGGCGGCAGCAAAAGTAAAAATCAAAGGTTTGAACGTACATCCGGGTTATGCGAAAGATAAAATGCGTAATGCCGGACTGATTGCCATGCAGTTTGCCGGAATGCTTCCTCCGCAAGAACGCCCCGAACATACAGCCGGTTACGAAGGTTTTTTCCATCTGACCGGCATGAAAAGTACCGTAGAAGAAGCCGAATTATCTTATATCGTCCGCGACCACGACGCTGCAAAATTTGAACGGCGTCTGAAACAATTGGAAGAAATTACCCGCTACCTGAATACGGTTTATCCCGATGCTATTCAGTTGGAAATCAAGCAACAATACCGCAATATGCGTGAGATTGTCGAACCGCATAAGCATATTATAGATTTGGCGATTAATGCGATGAAAGAGGCCGGTGTTACGCCTATCGTTCGCCCGATTCGCGGCGGAACAGACGGGGCGCAACTTTCGTTCAAAGGCTTACCCTGTCCGAATATTTTTGCCGGCGGATTGAATTTTCATGGTCGTTACGAGTGGGTTCCGGTGCAATCCATGGAAAAGGCGGTGCAAGTGATTGTTAATATTATTAAATTAAACAGATAATTGTTTGCGAACGCCTCGTGATAATTTCAACAGAATGAACGAAAAAGAATTGATCACTCTTCTGAAGCAAGGTTCGCAGAGAGCATTTGATAGCCTTTATCAAATGTATTCAAAGCGGCTTTATGCCTACTGCTATCAATATACCAAATCGCGGGAAAAAACAGAGGAGATTGTTCAGGATGTTTTTATGAAGTTATGGACCAATAAATCTTCTATACATCAGGAAGATACGATAAAACACCTGCTTTTTACAATTGCCAAAAACCAACTGATTAACGCCTATAAATCCAATGTAAATTCGTTTGTTTTCGAAAATTATGTCGATTATTGTAACAAAGAAGAACTTTCGGTAAACGATACCGGGCATATAGTTGAATATGAGGATTTTTGTAAAGCGCTGCAAAAAGTGATGACGCATTTGTCCGATACTCAACAGAAAGTGTTTGATTATTGCAAACTCCGGCAATTATCCAACAAGGAGACAGCCAGGAGGCTTTCATTACAAGAACAAACCGTAAAAAATCAACTTTCTATCGCTCTTAAAATTTTGCGGGAAGAATTGTCAAAAATAATTACTTTAATATTCTTATTGATTATTAAATAAATTAAAAAAACGGTACAAAAACAAATTAAAATTGTCTATTATAGTAGAATGAGAGATTTAGAAACAAAATATCTGCAAAATCAGCTGACAGCCGAAGAATTGAAAACGTTCAGGGAAAAGATTAATGCTGCATCCGACGACGAAATTACGTCGTCCATGCAAGACAGGTGGATGAATGAGTACATGGATGAAAGCGCGGTGCCCGTTGAACGCCTGAATGTTATAAAAGAAAATATAGACCAGTCCTTTCCGGCGTCTGTTCGTCCGGTCAACTTTATGCAAAAGTTTGTCCGGATAGCTGCCGCTGTTCTTTTGCCGGTTTTGTTGCTGACTACTGTCTATTTGTATCGCGAAAATAGGACATTGGCTGCGGAAGAAATGGTCGTAGCGACAGGCAGGGGCGAACGCGCCAATATAACCCTGCCCGACGGCACAAATGTAACGGTCAATTCCGAATCCTCCTTGCGCTATGCGCCCCAAACCTTTAGCCGGAGCGAACGATGTGTGAAATTTGAAGGTGAAGCCTATTTCGATGTAGCAAAAAAAACTTCTTTGCCGTTTATTATCAACACAAATGATTTAAGAGTAAAAGTATTGGGAACCAGATTCAATCTGTCGGCGCGTCCAAACGATGCTGAGGTACAGCTTTCTTTGGAAGAAGGGCATGTGTCGCTTTTGTCGTTGCTTTCAAAAGACGAAAAAGAAATATTTGCCAATCAACAGGCCGTGTTGGATAAGTCAACCGGAAGGATTACAGTCATTTCCGTTGCCGATATAAAAAACAATTCTTCGTGGAGACACAGCGAATTGATTTTCGGCAATGCCAAATTATCGGATGTATTGGCATCGCTCGAAAACAATTATGATATTGTGATTACGATGCCTGCCGGTGTCAATTTATCCGGCGATTTGTTTACCGGAAGTATTCCTTCCAACAATCTTCCGGAAGCATTGGAAATCATCAAACTGTCGTATCATTTGAATTATACTTTGCTGGAGAATAAGGTAGCTTTTGTCAAAGAGTAATTTTTGTTATCAGACAGTAATTCAAAATTTGGTCAATTCAAATAATATTCGTACTTTTGTAATATTGGTATAATTGAAAAACGGTATGATATACATTGCAAATCCCATATACGACGTTGTTTTCAAGTTCATGATGGAAGACAACAAGGTGGCAAAGAAGTTCATCTCCGCTATCATCCGCGAGGAAGTAGTGGAATTGGATTTTGCGCATA
>BNTV01000239.1 GCA_025996865.1 Bacteroidia bacterium | reverse complement strand
ACCGGGATACGTAACTGCCGTTGGCAACAGTGGGAGTACTGCCCCAGTAATCGAAATAAGCGGTAGATGAATTGTTGTTACCCAATGCCAGTTGCATTCCGGCATTCGTACTGTTAATAGACTTGTTGACAATCATTTCCATGGAACCGAGCCATGCCGGATTGCTGTTCCAGTGTCCCAACCTTGGCAAAGCCCAGTAACAACTTACCAAATACTTCTCCGTAGTATAGCGGTCGGCAAAAGCATTATCAATGGTAGCCGTACCATCAGGCACCACATCTAAGTAATCACTGCAAGCCATCAGGTGTATTCCCGCCAGGCAACATAAAATATATTTTATAATTGATTTCATATTCTTTATTTTTCGTAATTCGTAATTGATTAAAATCCAATATTAAGTCCCACATTAATTACCCTTTGCAGCGGATAGCCCAGGCCGTTGCCCGCCATTTCGGGATCCCACAGTTTGAAAGCGCTGAAACAAAGCAGGTTTGTCTCGCTCACATAGAAACGGCAATTGGTCATGTACAGCTTTTTGGAAATCTTTTCCGGAAGGGTATAACCCAGTTCCACTGATTTCAGCCGGAGAAAAGTAGCATCCTGCATAAACCACGTACTGGTTTTTGCATTGTTGCTGTTGTCGGTGATCGGATAATTTGACAACCGTGGCCAGAAAGCATACAGATTACGGTCACTCTCCGACCAGTAACTGTCGGCAATGGATTTTATAATGGCGTTCTCCCCAAGTCTGCCGTCACCGGCATCACCGTCCAGAAAAGGCGTTATGGCGCCCAAATTCAACCAGAAGGACTGTCGGGCTGATCCCTGAAAGAAGAAAGAGGCGTCAATGCCTTTGTATCCGGCTGAAAGACCGAAACCATAGTTGATTTCGGGCACTGTGGGGTATCCGATGGGCACTTCGTCCAGCGCCGATATTTTCCCGTCTTCGTTGATGTCGCGGTATTTGATGTCTCCGCCCATCACGCTGCCGAATTGTTCGGGTGAGTTGGCTACTTCAACATCGTCCGCAAAAAGCCGTTCGGCAATGTATCCCCACCTTTGGTTAATTTTGTATCCGACCTTCGATAGCCATGGCGTGGTGCTGTAATCAGGCTCTTCCCATTCAACAACCTTGCTGGTGGCATACGTAAAAGTCCCCCGCCCGGTAAGCCAGAAGTATCTGTTGAAATTTTTTTCGTAGTTCAGTTCCATATCAAAACCCTGCCCCTGAGCTGTCCCCAGATTGGATTTCACGGCGGGGATTACGCCCAACTGTGCCGGCATGATGCGATTCAGCAGAATATTCGTTCTTTTTTCGCGGAACAGATCCAGATTTGCCGACAAACCGTTATTCAAGGCTATTTCGGCACCTGCATTCGTCTTGTAAGCGACCTCCCATCCGATCCCGTTATTGGCATACCGGGTAACGTCTATACCGCCCGGATTGTATCCGGATACACCGCCCCAAGCGACATTTTTAGGGGAGTACATATTCACTTTTGCCAGGTAATAGAACCGGTCGCTGTTGCTGCCGATGGCGTCGTTGCCGACCAGACCGTACGTTCCCTTGAGCTTAAATGTGTTCACCATCTTTTTCAAAGGATTGAAAAAGGCTTCGTTAGACAGCAGCCATGCCAATCCTATTGACGGAAAGAATCCCCATCGGTGGTTTTTGGCAAAGCGCTCGGAACCGTTATAGCCGAAATTACCTTCCAGAAAATAACGGGAATCGTAATTGTACGCCAAGCGGCCGGAAACGCCGAGGTTGCGGTGAGGCAACGACAGCTCCAGGTCAGTGGCAAGCCCTTCATTCCGCTGTGACATGATATACACCAATAAAGCATTAAGGGTATGTTTATCATACAGCTGTTTGTTGTATTCCAGCGCCGACTCCAGATAAAATACCGTATTGATGTTCCGTTTTCCCGCAGAAGGTTCAACAGTCTCATTCCCGCCGTTCGGATTCAGGCGCCATAACTTGTAGGATTCGTCCGTCAGGTTGTACGACTCTATGTTATAGTAAAACGGATAATACTGGCGAATGATGGAAAATTCGGAAAAACGGTTCATGTTGACCATCGCCCTGAAGGATAAACCTTCGGTGAGTTTGTCCAATTTCTGTTTCAGTTCAAACTGTGTGAGCGTTGTATTGGTACTGTAATTCCTGTAGCCCTTCTGCGATTCGGCATAAGGATTGATATAATTTCCCTGTTCATAATTGCCGAACAGGATGTGTTTCACATACGCATTTTCTTCGTCCGGCTCATAATAGGGTTTGAAATGTACCGGATTGGCCTGCATCACTTTTTTGTACATTTCCGCTCCTCCGTCTATAGGTCCCGTATATTCGTCGAAAGAAGAACTCAGGCGCAGGATGAGTTCCGTCGTTTTGGTCAGATTGACATTGACATTCGAGCGGACGGCGTATTTGGTCAGGTTGATATTGGTGTTGAAGTTGTTTCTCGGATCAATTTTCAGGTTACCGTTGTCCTGTGTGATATTTGCCGCCACATAGTAACGTGCTACTTTCCCGCCGCCGCTGACACTCAGGTTGGCGCGCTGGTTGCTGATGACATTTTTGAACATGGTTTTGTACCAGTCCGTAGCCGGAAAAATATCCGGATATCTCCCCTCTTCCGTCATCCGGATTTTTTCGGGCGTGTAGAGGGCGGCAGCTGTGGGGTTGCGTGTCAGCACCGATTCGTTTTGCATCCGCATAAAGGTTACAGGGTCGGCCGTTTGAATTCTTTCTGTCGGACTGGAAAAGGAATTTTCAATGCGCACATTGATACGTGTCGAGCCTTCGGTTCCTTCCCTGGTGGTTACCAGAATAACTCCGTTGGCGCCACGTGCACCGTAAAGCGCGGTAGCGGTGGCGTCTTTCATGATGGAGAAACTGGCAATGTCGTCGGTATTCAGCCGCGCCAAATCATTGGTGGTCAGTTCCATTCCGTCAATCAGGATGAGCGGGTCTTTCTTGGAGTCGGCGCCGAAAGTGGTAATACCGCGGATGAAGAAATTGGCATTGTCCTGTCCGGGTTCACCGCTCTGCTGATAGGAAATCAATCCCGCCACACGTCCGGAGAAAGCCGTAGTAAGATTGCTGCTCGGCACTTTCAAATCCTTGATGTTGACGGTAGAGATGGACGAAATCACGCTTTCCTTCTTTTGCTTACCAAAAGCGACAATGGTTACTTCGTCCAGTTCATTGGCATTCGGCTTGAGTATAAATAAAAGGTCTTTTCCCTCAAACTCAAGTGTTTTACTTTCCATTCCGATAAAGGATGCCTGCAATTTGGTGCCGATGGGTACATTGTCTATCACAAAAATCCCTTTTTCGTCGGCAAATGCACCTCGCGTACTGCCCATCACCAGAATGGTGGCGCCGGGTATGTCCTCTCCGTTGTCGTCAACGACATGACCTTTCGCTTGATTCGTTACC
>BNTV01000238.1 GCA_025996865.1 Bacteroidia bacterium | reverse complement strand
TTGTCCTTAGCGCAAAACCCGACGCCCATACATACGCATGTATTAAAACGGCAAAAACATTTTATCTTCCCGGGTCCCTTTTCGAAAATATGACCGACTCAATCATTACTTTTTTGAACGATAACCATTTATCTCCGGATTCAATCGACACGCTCGTCTTGGGTTTAAACGGAAATCCCGATGATGACCGGATTTATCATCCGTTAACGGAAAAAATATTTCCTGCTACCGTACAAAGGGTTTCATATAAACCACTTTGCGGGGAATACATGACTTCCGGCAGTTTTGCATTGGCTTTGGCTGCTCATGCTATTCGCCGGGGAAATTTCCCGGATTCTTGCATCCTCAATAAAGAAATTTCCCGAAAACCCGAACGGGTACTTATTTTCAACCACTACCGGCAACAAAACTATTCCCTTGTTTTATTGGAAAAAAACAACAACAATCCAATAGAAATCAAAAAGAAATCGTAAATTTGCAACGATTTTAAGAAATTAGGCATTATGGCAAATATCAAATGTGTGGGACTGCTTACCTCAGGAGGTGATGCTCCCGGAATGAACGCCGCTATCAGGGCGGTAACCAGAGCTTCAATTTATAACGATTTGGAAGTCAAAGGTATATACAGAGGATACAAAGGCTTGATAACCGGTGAAATTCTTCCTTTCAAGACAAACAACGTAAGCAATATTATCCAACAAGGCGGAACGATTTTGAAAACGGCTCGCTGTGTGGAATTTCGCGAACCCGAAGGCCGCCGAACCGCTTATGAAACACTTCAAAAAGAAGGAATCGACGCTTTAGTAGTCATTGGTGGGGACGGCTCTTTGACCGGAGCGCGTATTTTTGCACAGGAATATAACATTCCGGTTGTCGGCTTGCCGGGAACCATCGACAATGATCTTTACGGTACGGATACAACCATCGGTTATGACACGGCGCTGAATACGATTATGCAGGCCGTCGATAAAATCAGGGATACGGCTTCTTCACACGAACGGTTGTTCTTTATCGAAGTGATGGGGCGCGACGCCGGTTTCCTTGCATTAAACGGCGCTCTTGCTTCGGGAGCGGAAGCTGCCATCATTCCGGAAATATGGACGGAAGTTGATCAATTGGAAGAACTGATAAAAAACGGATTCCGCAAAACCAAAAACAGCAGTATCGTTTTGGTGGCCGAAAGCGAAATTACCGGAGGCGCCATAGGCATGGCCGAAAGGGTGAAAAAAGAGTATCCGCAGTACGATGTTCGGGTGACGATTCTCGGCCATATTCAGCGGGGAGGCTCGCCAACTGCCTCCGACCGGATTTTGGCAAGCCGTATGGGCGCCGCCGCCATTGACGCATTGATGGAAGATCAGCGCAATGTGATGATGGGGGTACAGGATGACACGATTGTTTATGTGCCTTTTTCCAAAGCAGTTAAGAAAGACAAGCCGATCAACCGGGATTTGTTGAATACTTTGCGGATATTGTCGATATAGGCAGGGGGTAGGCAGCTCCTAACCCCATTCCAGCAATACTTTTCCGCACAGACCGCTTTCCATTACGTCGAAACCTTTTTGAAAATCATCAATTGGAAAGCGATGGGTAATAATCGGCGAAATATCGATACCGGCTATCAGCATCTGCTGCATTTTGTACCAGGTTTCCCACATTTCGCGACCATATATTCCTTTCAGCGTAAGCGCTTTGAATATGACTTTACTCCAATTGATTCCACCTCCGTCGGGCAAAATCCCAAGCAGGGAAACATTGGAGCCGTTGTACATGCAATCAAGCATCTCGTTGAACGCTTTCGGTGCACCGGACATTTCCAAACCCACGTCAAATCCCTTGATATTGAGCGTTTTCATGGTGTCGGCCACTTTCTCCCCCTTCGCGGGATTGACCGTAAGCGTAGCGCCCATTTTTTTGGCAATTTCGAGCCGGTAATCGCTCAAATCGGTAACAACTACATACCTTGCACCCGCAAAACGGGTAATTGCCGTAGCTAAAGAGCCGATTAAGCCTGCGCCGGTAATCAGCACGTCTTCTCCGAGAAGAGGAAAGGAAAAGGCTGTGTGAGTGGCGTTTCCGAAAGGATCCATGATAGCGGCCATATCGTCGGTAATGCGTGAATCAAGCTGAATGACGTTCGTTGCAGGTAACGACAGGTATTCCGCCATCGCTCCGTCGCGGTTGACACCAACTCCGGTGGAATTTTCGCATACGTGAAGTTTGCCTCTCCGGCAATTACGGCAATGTCCGCAATAGGTATGGCCTTCGCCGGTCACCCGTTCTCCTATATTCAAATGTTTGATATTTGCACCTTTATCGACAATTTCGCCCACATATTCATGGCCAATCGTCATCGGGGTTTTTATGGTATTCTGCGCCCATTCGTTCCATTCGTAAATGTGGAGATCGGTACCGCAAACGGCATTTTTCTTTATCTTGATTAAAACATCGTCCTTGCCGCTTTCCGGAATCGGAACGTCTTCGAGCCATATTCCCTTTTCCGCGTATTTTTTTACCAATGCTTTCATAATACTCCCAATGCGTTTCCTGTTTTGATAAATGCGGCGATGCACTTGTCCAAATGTTCGCGTTCGTGCGCTGCCGAAATCTGTATCCGGATCCGAGCCTGTCCTTGGGGAACAACCGGATAATAAAATCCTGTGACATAGATACCTTCATCCAATAGCAATCTCGCCATTTCCTGCGACAGTTTTGCATCATACAGCATCACCGCGCAAATAGCCGATTGTGTCGGTTTAATATCGAATCCGGCATTGAGCATTTTTTCCCTGAAATAAACGGTATTTTCATGTAGTTTATCCTGCAATTCAGTGGATTTATCCAAGAAATTGAAAGTGTAAATACCGGCGCCTACTACCGCAGGCGGAAGCGAATTGGAGAAAAGATACGGACGCGAGCGTTGACGAAGCATGTCGATAATTTCTTTCCTTCCCGTAGTGAAACCGCCGATAGCGCCTCCGAATGCTTTTCCCAATGTTCCGGTTATAATGTCGATTTTGCTTCTCAGGTTGAATAATTCGGTTACACCATGACCGGTATTTCCGACAACGCCTGCCGAATGGGATTCATCAACCATAATCAGGGCGTCGTATTTCTGAGCCAGTTCGTAAATTTGAGTCATTGGTGCGACATTTCCGTCCATCGAAAAAACGCCATCGGTAACAATCAAGCGAAAACGTTGTTTCTGAGCTTCTTTCAGTTTTTCTTCCAAGTCGTCCAGATTGGCGTTGGCATAGCGGTAACGAACGGCTTTAGACAGACGGACTCCGTCGATGATGGATGCGTGATTCAAAGCGTCGGAGATAATCGCATCGTTTTCTTCGAGAAGCGGTTCGAAAACGCCTCCATTGGCATCGAAACAAGCGGCGTATAAAATAGCGTCTTCCGTTCCGAAAAATTGAGAGACAGCCGCTTCCAATTGTTTGTGTAAATCT
>BNTV01000237.1 GCA_025996865.1 Bacteroidia bacterium | reverse complement strand
GTCCCCGTTGGTTATTGATGGTCGGGAAAAATGAAGAAGGCTTGTCTGTATTGAAAAAAATTACCGGCGAAGAAAACGCTGTTCGCGAATATGATGCCATTCGGCAATCTCTGAACACTAAAAAAGAGAAAAACACACTCAAAGACGTACTCCGCTACAAATCGGGAACAGCGCTGACTATCGGCATTTTCCTCGCAGTCTTTCAGCAAATTACCGGAATTAATGTTATCATGTATTACGCTCCGGTCATTTTTGATACTTTGGGTTTCAGTGCGGATTCCTCACTGTTTCAAACCGTTTTGATTGGTTGTATCAATTTCCTGTTTACCGTTGGTTCCATGTTTTTGATTGACAAGTTGGGACGTAAACCCTTGTTGCTGACAGGCTCGGCTTGCATGGCAATTTCGCTGGGCGTTTTAGCGCTTATCCTTACCAACAACGTTGCCGGGTATTGGATATTGACCTGCATACTCGTTTATATCGCCGCTTTTGCCATATCCTTAGGGACTGTTACCTGGGTGCTGATTTCGGAAATTTTCCCCAATAAATACAGAGGTATTGGTGTTTCTATATCGACCATGTTTCTCTGGGTGGCTTGTTTTGCTGTCGCATTCTTGTTTCCCGTTGTTCTTTCTTCGTTGGGAACAGTGAACACCTTTTTGCTATTCATGGCAATTTGTATCGCTGCTTTTTTCTTTTACCTGTTTTTTGTCAAGGAAACAAAAAATATAAAATTGGAGGATATTGAATGAGGGAAAAGATATTTGCACCGGGATTTGATATACGACCAATGACTCAACCTCTTGGATTTGAGTACGGCGAGGATTGTTTTGGTCACCAAACGGAATTGAGAACATTGGATTCTATCCGGAAAAGTCTGTTAGACCCAAACAGCACAGGTCCGGAAATTGTCTATGCCATTGCGATGGATGTCGGAAAGAAAATCCACCGGGAAAAATTGAATGACTTGCATTTGCTTTACGGCGTTGTAACTTACGCTGCCGGAACTATCGGCAACGAGCCGGTCAGAAGTCAGGGACACATTCATGTCCGCTCGGCTTTTGCCCATAATTATTCCACGCCGGAAGTGTATGAAATTTGGCAGGGCGAAGCGATTATCTACATGCAGGAATTGGGCGGCGACAACCCCGGACGTTGTTTTGCCGTTCACGGCAATCCGGGCGACCTTATCATTGTGCCTCCCGGATGGGTACACGCTACCATCAGCGCCAACCCGGAGGTTCCGTTGACTTTCGGCGCGTGGTGCGACCGCAATTATGGCTTTGAATACGATGCCGTGCGTTCGCACAAAGGCATCGCATGGTTCCCGCTTGTCGTCGGCGGAAAAATCGAATGGACAGCGAACGAAAATTATCAAAAATCGGAATTGCAAATCTTGGAAGCGCGGACTTATCCCGAGTTTTCGCTCGAAAAAGGCAAACCGGTTTATACGCAATTTGAGGATGATTACGATAAGTTTCTTTTCGTTACTCGTCCCGATTTATTTCAAAATGTTTGGGGAAATTTACAGTAATACTTACATAAAATTAACTTAACAATATTATGTATAATATATTTGATATATAACAACCATATAAAAATGCTAAAGAATGAAAAACAAAAAACTATTAATTTTAAGGGGAATAGCATGTTTTTTGCTGCTAACCGTGTTCAGCATGGTATCCTTTTCCCAGGTAACGAATCAGGCGAAAGGTCGTGTTGTTGACGACAACGGAGCGGACATACCCGGCGCCACCATTCTGGTGATGGGCAGTACACGAGGTGCATTTGCCGACGAAAAAGGGATTTTTGTGATAGACAATGTACCCATCGGCACCAAATTGCAGGCATCCTTTATCGGAATGGAAAGTAAAACACTTGAATTTGAGGGAAAAGACCTTTTATTTGTACTCAAGCCGAATGCCAATGAACTGGACGAAGTAACCATTGTCGCTTTCGGCAAGCAGAAAAAGAGCAGCGTGGTAGCTTCTATTGAGACGGTCAAAGCCTCCGACCTGCGGGTGCCGGCTTCCAACCTGACCACCGCTTTTGCCGGTAAGATTCCGGGCTTGATTTCGTACCAGACCAGCGGCGAGCCGGGTGCCGACAATGCCCAGTTCTTCGTGCGCGGCGTTACCACCTTCGGCTACGCTACATCGCCTCTGATACTGATTGACGGATTTGAATCCACCTCAGATGATTTGGCGCGCATGCAGCCGGACGACATTGAAAGCTTTTCTATCCTCAAAGATGCTTCGGCGGCGGTGCTCTACGGATCACGCGGCGCCAACGGCATCATCCTGATTACCACCAAGAGCGGGCAGGAAGGCAGCAAAGTGAAAATCAATGCGCGTGTCGATGTCAATGTTACCACACCTACCGCGCTCCCCGAAATGATTGGCGGCGTGGAATACATGCAGCTGTACAATCAGGCGCGCGTATCACGCGACCCCATACAGGGAGCCTTTTACAAAGAGCAGAAAATACAGTCCACCATGCTTGGCGAGAATCCGATGATTTACCCCAACGTAAACTGGTATGACATGCTGTTCAACAAACAGACCGTCAACACCAAGGCAAACCTGAATATTTCGGGCGGTGGAAAAATTGCGAACTACTTTGTATCGGCAGGTTATGACAACGAAACCGGCCTGCTGAAAGTCGAGCCCCGTAACAATTTCAACAACAATATCAATATTGACCGGTTCAATCTCCGAAACAACGTTATCTTCAAACTGTCATCCTCCACGACCCTGGATACCCGCATGCAGGCGAGGTACGAGAAATATACGGGTCCCGCCACCTCGGCCGGCGATATCTTCAATATGGTGATAGAAGCCAATCCCGTTGATTTTCCTTCCGTATATGCACCCGACGAAAACAATCTCTGGACTGAACACACGCTGTTCGGAAATGTCGATATTAGCGGAACAGGTTTGAAAATGAACCCTTACGCCGAAATGGTGAGGGGATATGAAACGCGGGATGAAAGTACCGTTACCGCGCAGGCTACCCTGCTACAGGATCTGGATTTTATCACCGAGGGACTGAAATTCCAGGCCAAGATATCCGCCAGTACGTGGAGCAAGTATGGCAACAAAAGAAGCTACGTGCCGTTTTTTTATGGGGTAGAGTCTTATAACCAGATTACGGAAGTATATAAGCTGGCCAACCTCAACCCGGGTCAGGGCACCAACACGCTTGGCTCAAATGACGCTGCCCGCAATACTTCCACCAAGTATTATATGGAAGCCCGTGCGAACTGGAACCGTACATTCGACAAACATTCCATAGGCGCCATGACCGTACTGATGGTGCAGGAAAATCTGTTTGCGGTCAGCGGCGGCACCCTGTTTGAGACCCTGCCCGAAAGGAATGTCGGCAATTCGGGACGTTTGACCTACGATTTCGACGAACGTTATTTCCTTGAATTTGGCTACGGTTACAATGGATCCGAAAAATTCACC
>BNTV01000236.1 GCA_025996865.1 Bacteroidia bacterium | reverse complement strand
GCTAAAGCCAATCCGGAAGAACAGCGTAAATGGAAGGAAGAAACACTGGAACCGGCTATTAAAGAAGCTGAAAAAGGGGAATGTTACCTTTTCTTTTGCGATGCGGCTCATTTTGTTTTGGCTCCCTTTATCTGTAAAGTGTGGTCTTTGGCAAGAAAGTTTGTCAAAGCTTCTGCCGGCAGAAATCGAATCAATGTACTTGGAGCTGTCAATGCCATGACAAAGGAGGTGATAACACTGATAAACACCACTTTTATTGATGCAAGTGTAATTATTAGCTTCCTTCATCAGCTCAGGGAAACACATCCTTGCAAACCGATAAAAATAGTGTTGGACAATGCCAAATATCAACATTGCAAGGCGGTTAAAGAGGCGGCGGAAACATTGAATATAAAGTTGTTATTTCTACCACCCTATTCCCCGAACCTGAATATTATTGAACGATTGTGGAAGTTTACCAAAAAGAAAATTCTCTATGGAAAGTATTATGAAACGCCTCTTATATTTCACGAGGCTATCCGCGAGTTTTTTGATACGGTCTGCATAAAATATGAATCGGAATTGAAAAATTTATTGACTCTGAAGTTCCAACTTTTTGATAAGTTCAATGCACAAAAGCTTGCCGCGTAAAGTATAATCAGCCAATCAATCGGCTGTATATCCATTTGCCTGTCTTATCAATCATTTAATCGTATGAATTTTTTAATGTTTTATCATTCATCCGAATAGCCGTATTAATGTTTGAACGTTAATACGTTTGAATGATTGAATGATTGAACGTTCATACGGTCTTTCATACGGTTGAAAATAATGCCGGTCAAAGCATCAACCTAAACATCAATCAAAGAACCGACCGGTTTATCAGTCATTCAGTCAATCAGCCGACCAACTGACCAACCGACCAACCGGACATTCAAACATGCAGCAAAGGAACGTTATAAATTTCCCGTTCACACCACTTTTCAGAGGGGTGTGGTATGAGTGGCGCCGATATGGTCATTGTGGCGTTAAAGTGTATGGTTGAAGCAAATGCAATGCGGCGTAACTTTGCAGCATGAAATTTTTCAGAGCATTTCATCTGCCTTTAGCGGGTTTCCCGCTTTTTATTTATCTGTCCTTTCATGACAGATTTTATTTGCAACGATGGCAAATAGCAAGGTAAACTTTACAGCCGTCCAACACGCCCGTTACCTCGCTCTTTTTGAGCAGTCGGGCATTCCGACACACGCACGGTTTATCGCCGCACGTGTCTTTTTGGAAGAGTTCCGGGTAGTGAAAACCGACCGTGCAGCAATGGAATTTGTAACCCGGCTGACCGAATTTTACGCACAGTTCCGCGCGGTAGGCGTCAATTACAATCAGGTTGTAAAGGAGTTGCACAGCCATTTTTCAGAGAAAAAGACACTCGCTTTACTCTACAAACTGGAGGGTTTGACACGCGAATTTGTCGCATTAAATCAAAAAATCATTGATTTGGCAGTCAGGTTTGAACATCAAAATAATTCGTAATTTTTAATTCGTAATTCGTAATTGAAAAAAAATGGTTGCAAAAATAAACATCGGGAACAGTCTTTACGGCGCACTTTCCTACAATCAGGAGAAGGTGGACGAAGGTGCAGGAAAGATTTTGGCAAGCCATTTGGTACACGTTCCCGTCGGTGGCAAATTCAATGTGCCTGCCCTGATGGAAGATTTTCTGCGGTGGATGCCTTCGCCCGAACACCTGCCCACGGCAAAACCCGTCATACATATTTCCATCAATCCGCACCCCGAAGATAAATTAAGCGATGAACAACTCTCGAACATCGGGCGGGAATATATGGAAAAGCTGGGCTATGGCGGACAGCCTTATGTTGTTTTCAAGCATTCAGACATTGAGCGCGAACATATTCATATCGTATCGCTCCGGGTGGACAGCGGGGGCAAACTGATAAAGGACAGTTTCGAGCGGAAACGTTGCACGGAAATTTCACGGCAGTTGGAACAGCAATACAATCTGCATCTGGTTGATGGAAAGAAACAGGGCGAAGGGTGGCAGTTTTCGCCGATAGACATTTCCAAAGGCAATTTGAAACGGCAGATTGCCGCGGTTATCAAACCAGCCGCCTCAATGTATCATTTTCAGACAATGGGCGAATATCGGGCGCTACTCTCCATCTATAATACAGGTGTAGATGAAGTGAAAGGCGAGTTGCACGGCAAGCCCTACCGGGGACTGGTTTATTCCGCTTTGGACGAAAGCGGGAACAAAGCCGGTACGCCGCTCAAATCTTCCCTTTTCGGGAAAAGTGTCGGCTACGATGCTTTGGAGAAACACTTTGAAAAATCCAAAGAACAAATCAAACAGCACGGCTTTAGGGAAAAGACACGTATTGCGGTAGGCGATGCTTTGAGAAATTCACGC
The DNA here is from genome assembly GCA_025996865.1 of Bacteroidia bacterium. GTDB lineage: Bacteria > Bacteroidota > Bacteroidia > Bacteroidales > Azobacteroidaceae > Azobacteroides. The sequence goes on along the minus strand of BNTV01000236.1, from coordinate 1,130 downwards.
AATGAGAGCGGGTTCCGGGCGGCATTGCAGGAAAAAGGCATCGACCTTGTGCTGCGGAAAAATGAAGAGGGGCGCATCTATGGGGCAACCTTTATCGACCACAACGAGCGGTGTGTATTGAACGGCTCCCGTTTGGGTAAGGAGTTTTCGGCAAATGTCCTCAATGAACGTTTTGAAGGCGAACAAACGGGCAGCATAGATACGGACACCCAAGAAATCGTAACCGATACCCGCCAACCGGCGCAAGCAGACAACCATCCATCCCATAGCGCTATTGACGGTGTGGTGGACGGATTGGGCAGTTTGTTCTCCATCTTTTCGTCCGGCCCTGATACGGACGATATACGTCCGCTGAAAAAGAAAAGTAAAAAGAAAAAACGCCGTTACGGACGGCAAATGTAAAACAATTCAGTATTAACTAATTAAAATTATACAACATGCAAAATGAAGATGATTTAAGGGGCTTGGCAAAGATTATGGAATTTATGCGAGCCATCAGTATCTTATTCGTGATAATCAATATTTATTGGTTTTGTTATGAATCTGTCAAGGAGTGGGGTATCGACATCGGCGTAATTGTCTGAACCATGATTTTTAGGATTAAAAGATTAACATGATTGTTCGCCAAACAAAATCCTAACAATCCTTTAATCAAGTGAATCAAGGTTCAGACAATTGGTGGCTGCGGTCTTCGCCCTTGCCGCTTGCCGCGAACACCGGCTTTTATATCCTGACGATGAGCGGCGGGTATATTTGTCTGCTGATGGCGGGTTTATGGATGAGTCGTTTACTAAAGAATAGCCTGATGGACGACGTTTTCAATCTCGAAAATGAAAGTTTTATGCAGGAAACACGCCTGATGGAAAACGAGTATTCGGTTAATCTGCCGAGCCGCTTTTTTTATCGTAAGAAATGGAACAGGGGCTGGATAAACGTAGTCAATCCGTTTCGGGCAAGCATAGTATTGGGTACTCCGGGTTCAGGCAAATCGTATGCGGTGGTTAATTCGTTTATCAAACAGCAGATTGACAAGGGATTTGCGCAGTACATTTATGATTTCAAATTTCCAGATTTGTCGGTAATTGCGTATAACCACCTGTTAAACAACCGGAACGGATACAAAAAAGAGC
>BNTV01000235.1 GCA_025996865.1 Bacteroidia bacterium | reverse complement strand
GCGTTTTTCCGGATAGCGGGAGCAGCTCTCCTTTTTTGGATAGCCTCTGTATTCGCGCATAGAGAAAAAGTGTCGCGCCGGGATTTACTCCTGCTTTTCGGAGCGTCGCTGGCAGGTATTTCCGTCAATCAGGTGCTTTTCGGGATAGGTCTTTCCATGACCTCTCCCATTGATGCTTCGGTGATAACTACCGTTGCCCCGATACTGACCATGACTTTGGCTGCTTTTTTCCTTAAAGAGCCGATTACGTGGCAAAAAGCCATCGGGGTTTTTATTGGAGCATCGGGCGCTTTACTACTGATATTCAACAATAATATGGATAGAGGCGGCGCCAGTTTTGCAGGAAATTTGTTTTGCATACTCAGTACCCTGTCGTTTGTCATTTATCTGACAGCATTTAAAAACCTGATTATGCGGTATCGTGCCGTTACCTTGATGAAATGGATGTTTCTCTTTGCGTTTATTTGCAGCTTACCGGTTTGTTGGCGCGACATAAGCGCCATTGATTACAAAGCCTTGCCCCTGAAAATATGGTTGGAAATCCTGTATATAGTTGGACTTGCGACCTTTTTCAGTTACTTTATGATTCCTATCGGACAAAAGTACTTACGGCCCACCATCGTCAGCATGTACAATTATGTTCAACCGATTGTGTCTTCGCTTGTTGCGGTAGCTGTTGGTATGGATGTTTTCGGTTGGAAGAAAGGGCTTGCCGCAGTATTGGTTTTCGTGGGAGTTTATATTGTGACGCATAGTAAATCGCGGGCGCAGGTGGAGGCGGAACAACAAAAAACAAACAAGATACTCTTTTGAGACAGCCTCTTCTTCCAAATCAATGTCGATTTTGTTTGTTTTGTATCTAAAAAAACAGTATTTTTGTAAAAAATATTTTCGATGTTGGAAATAGAAAAATACAAAGATGATTTACTGTTATTGCTTGATGAAAACAAAGCTGTAAGAAGATTTTATATTTTCGGATCTGCTCTTACACCACGTTTTAACAAAGATATAAGTGACATAGATATTTTATTAGAAACCAGAGAATTACCTCCGGAAGAAAAAGGTGAAATGCTGATATCCCTCTGGGATAATTTGGAAAAACTATTCGGCCGCAAAGTCGATTTACTTACGGAAAATTCTCTAAAAAATCCGTTTTTAATAAATGAAATCAATAAAACCAGAAAATTAATATACGATGAACAAAACCGACAAATATTTATTTGATATTCAGCACGCTATTTCTTTGATTGAAAACTTTACAAAAGATACTTCTACTTTTGCTGATTACGAAAAAGACTTTAAAACTCAAAGTGCAGTAGAAAGACAGTTGGCGATAATTGGTGAGGCGATTGGTAAATTGAAAAAAGAAAGCAAAGTATTTGAAATTGAAAACGCAAAACAAATAGTAGATTTGAGTAATCGACTTATTCATTCTTACGACAATATTGACAATGCGATTGTTTGGACAATAATTAAAAGGCATTTACCCGAATTAAAGCATGAAGTTGAAAATATTTAACATTTTTTTTAATAGGAAAAATCAATTTTTTTCCATTACTTTGCACGAAATTTCACTTTAATTCTATTAAAATGGCAACAAAGAAGTTTTTATTGAACGAGAACGATATTCCTACCGCTTGGTACAATATCGTAGCAGACATGGTAAACAAACCGTTACCTCCTCTTAATCCGGCAACTAAGCAGCCGCTTAATCCGGAAGATCTGGAACCGATTTTCGTCAGGGAGTTAATTGATCAGGAATTGTCGCAGGAACGATGGATAGAGATTCCCGATGAAGTCAGAGAATTATACAAAATATGGCGGCCAACGCCCTTGGTTCGCGCAACAGGTTTGGAAAAAGCATTGGATACGCCGGCACATATTTATTTCAAGAATGAAGGCGTTAGCCCTGTCGGTTCTCACAAATTGAACTCTGCATTGCCCCAGGCCTATTACAATAAAAAATATGGAATAAAACACCTTACCACTGAAACCGGCGCCGGTCAGTGGGGTACTGCGCTGTCTTTTGCATGCAGCGTTTTCGGTTTGGATTTAGACGTTTTCATGGTGAAAGTCAGCTACAACCAAAAACCCTATCGTCGCATTATGATGCAGACTTGGGGTGCGCAAGTGGTGGCTTCTCCCAGTAATCTGACCGAAGCAGGAAAGAAAATTTTGGCGCGTGATCCGCATAATTCGGGCAGTTTGGGTATTGCTATTTCCGAAGCGGTAGAAAAAGCCGTATTAGATCCCGGTACCCGGTACAGTTTAGGCTCCGTGTTAAACCATGTTATTCTTCATCAAACCATTACAGGATTGGAAGCCGAAAAACAAATGGAAATGGCGGGAGAATATCCCGATGTAGTAATCGGTTGTTTCGGAGGCGGTTCCAATTTTTCGGGAATTACCTTCCCTTTCCTGCGTCATAAACTCCAAGAAGGCAAAGACATACGGATAATAGCGGCCGAACCGGAAAGTTGTCCGAAACTGAGTCGCGGAAAATTTGAATATGATTTTGGCGACACCGTAGGGTTGACGCCATTGCTCCCGATGTACACCTTAGGCCACGATTTCCAACCGGCCGACATCCATGCAGGCGGATTGCGTTATCACGGAGCCGGTACCATTGTCAGCCAGTTACGCAAAGACGGTTATGTTGATGTGGACGACATTCCTCAATTGGAATCGTTCGAAGCCGGACGCTTATTCGCAAAAACGGAAGGAACCATTCCGGCTCCCGAATCGACGCATGCCATCGCTTCGGCCATCCGCATTGCCAACAAAGCCAAAGAAGAAGGCAAACCGTGTACGATTCTTTTCAACCTTTCCGGTCACGGATTAATTGACATGAGCGCTTATGACCAGTTTTTGACCGGAAAAATGAAAAATTACAGTCTTAGCGATAAAGAAATCGCTAAGTCGGCAGATATTTTGGAACATTTGGTTTCGTAAAATAAAAAAAATGATATTTTTATTTCATAATATTAATTAATTATAGTAACTTTGAGGCCATTGTTTTAAACAAATTATTCATTAGTAATATTTAAAATCTTTATTATGTCGAACTCAATGTCAAGAAGAGCTTTTCTTCAAAAAAGTGGCGCCGCTGCTATTGGAATGACAATTATTCCGGGTGTAGCAATGGGCAAAAGGTATAGCGGACAAACAGCACCGAGCGATAAACTGAATATCGCTGCCGTGGGTATCGGTGGAATGGGGCATACCAACATTAATGCCGTAAAAGGTACGGAAAACATTGTCGCACTGTGCGACGTGGATTGGAGGTATGCAAAAGGGACATTTGACGAAAATCCCAAAGCAAAACAGTACAAAGATTGGCGGAAAATGTACGATGAAATGGGCAAATCAATTGACGCGGTAATTGTCGCAACAGCCGACCATACGCATGCGATCATTGCGGCCACAGGTATTACCCTGGGAAAACACGTTTATGTACAAAAACCGTTAACCCATTCGGTTTATGAATCTCGTCTGCTGACCCGGTTGGCCGACAAACACAAAGTAGCTACTCAAATG
>BNTV01000234.1 GCA_025996865.1 Bacteroidia bacterium | reverse complement strand
AATTGACCGCATCTTATATAAATGTTGCCGACCTCACTGCCATTGCAACGCCGCCTGCAACACAGGGATTAAACACTGTTTCCATTTACCCCAACCCAACCAAGGGGGAATTGAGAATTGAGAATGGGGAATTGAGAATTCAGCAGGTTTCATTTTTTGATATAACTGGTATTCATTTATTTAGTACGCAACAAACTACATTGGATGTATCGCATTTGCCGGCAGGGATTTATTTTGTACAAATAAAAACCGAAAAAGGCATGGTTGCGAAAAAGATTGTGAAATGGTGAAAGAAATTATTATCCCGAACTCAGGTTATTAAAAACAGGGTGCAGGGGCTGACCAAAAAGTCCGGTTTCGTCATTTAATTATTCCAATCCACCGAAAGCCCCATCCGTATCCCCGGCGGATTGACCGGATAATGAGGCATTGAGAAATAATTCGAGGGAGTGATAAACATAGGCCCCAAATTGTAATATTCGATGAAAAAACGGGTTTGTTTCAGGTGAGCATTGACATATCCGTTGATTAGCGGATAATTGCCGACTTCCACTTCGTCCTGCAACTTGAACTGTTGCGTTGACGGTTCATAAGTCGGTGATTTGTATTTTGTCCAGTAATGCGCATTGATTCCCATTTGAATGGTAAGGACTTGGGCAATCTTGAATTGGATGTACAGGTTTGAATAAATACATAAATCCGGTAAGGGAATAATATCCTGATTACTTGAGGTTTGATACACCAGCTGATTGTCCCAATTCAAAGCGCTCAACCGAAAATTTTGTTGCAAAGTAGCGGCAATAATCTGAATATTGTCGCTGTATTGTTTCGGATAACCGTCTTTGTCAAAATAGATATAATTGGTAAGGTTTTCCACACCCACCCCAAATTTTGTTTTGGTTTGGGGAATATTTATTTCGCCGCCCATATAAGTCTTTCCTACTTTTTCGAAATTATTTTCCCATTTTAAATAGCGGCTGATATAATTATTTTCATAAAAAGTCGGTGACAAACTTTTAAAATAGGCTTTGGCCGTTACGGAAGCCGTATCTTTCAAAAACGGAATCCGGGTTTCGATATTTCCCGATAAATGAAGGTCCCCGGCATTGTAACCGGCTAAACCAAGTCTTCCATAAGCATGGTAACGCAATATTTTACCGGTTCGTTTGGCTAATTCGCCACCGATATAAAGAGTGTTAAGATTTTTTTCGTGCGAAGGAAAAACAATGGTTGTATCGGTTGCTGTTTTAATGGAATCAAGAGCCGTACCCATCATGGTGAAACGCCTGAATTCCTGTGTGACAAAGGCCGTCAAATCGAATTTCGCCCAATTGCTGAATCCTTCGCGGAGTGAAAGCGCAAAAGTGTTCCCGAGCGATCGATAAGATGTCGAATCATTTGTTAACTTATTATCTCTCAAAGGGTTCAAAAAGTCTGCATGCTGATAGAAAGCATTAACCCTTGTCGTATCTTCGGTATAAAAACGATGGCTTTTCTCGGTATAATCAAAGGTATAGATGATGCTTGACACCGGAATAAATGTGCTATCTCTTTCAAATCCAAGATTATACCGGTAATTTAGAAAATACCGGCTACCTTTGTTGTAATTCCATGTATTACCGAACCTTGTGCCATACTCCCTGGGTTGCGTGGGACGGCTGTCCAATTGGTCGGGATGCGAAATCCAATTGTCATTGTCCAAACCGCCATTTTCGGCATTGGAATAGGCTGAAGGATTGATGAAAAGATGCAAACGATGCCGGTCGGCGATGTAATTGCTGAAGAGAACCCAATCGGTATGCTTGGCAGCTTGGGAATTGTAAACACCTCTGGCATAGAGATAATCCACATCAACTCCAACATTCAGTTTTTTACCGAAATTGACGGAAAGCAGGGCTTGTAACCGTTCTTCCTTGCTTTGCCGGCTACCGGCTGTTTGGTAAGAAATATTCGTATAAGGAACTTTCGTGTTGATAAATTGGAACTTATCCGGACGTTTGGCATAAGCCCAAAAAGGGTCGAAAAACAGGAATTCGGAACGGTCTTCCCGCTCAAAAAACACACGGGATTCCATCGGCAAACCCAAATTTCCCAAATAAGCCACGGAAACGCCCAAGCCATCCGCATTGGTGCGGTTGAAATAATCCGTCAGCATGGTGTCGGGTATGGCCGGAATCATTTCGCCGGTTTGAGGGGTAATCGTCCAGAAATTAATCCTTTGAGTCGTGTCAATGGATGAAGCGACGGGCGCAAATACAGACAAATCGCGTTGAACGGAAGAATCGCTCAATACGGTTGTTTCATTTTCGACGCGATTGATTGAATCTGGAGGAAACAGCGTCTCCGTTACGGCTTCGGTATGCAAAACAGGAATAGTATCCTGTCCGAAAATCCGTAACGGAAGGACTATTAGTATGAATAATATGATTTGCCGCATTTGCATAGCGGTTCTTAGACTGCCTTGATGATTTCCATTCCTCTCAAAATTGCTTTTTCATTCATAGGCAAGAACTTATGATTCCTTTCGGGAAGCGATTTTTTCAAACCCTTCATCACGCTTTCCAATGTTACCATCGGAGTTGTTTTCAACATGCCGCCCAGGACAATCATGTTAAACGCTTTGGCATTTCCTTCATTGACGGCGGTATTCATTGCGTCGGTCTCGAAAATCCGGATGTCTTTGCGCGTAGGCGGTTTACTGATTCCGTAACCGTCGTAAATCAAGATTCCGCCGGGTTTCACTTTGTCCTCGAATTTATCCAGCGAAGGCTGATTGAGGATAATTGCTATGTCATAGTCATTTAATACCGGCGAAGATATTTTGTCATCGCTGAGAATGACGGTCACATTGGCTGTTCCGCCTCTTTGTTCGGGTCCGTAGGATGGAAACCAGGTAACTTCCTTATTTTCCATTAATCCCGAATAGGCCAGAATTTTCCCCATGGAAAGAACGCCTTGTCCGCCGAATCCGGCTATAATTATTTCGTGCTTCATAATCAAATATCTTTTAAGTCCCCCAACGGGTATTTTTGAAACATGTGTTCCGCCATCCAGTGATTGGCTTGGTCGGGAGTCATTTTCCATCCTGATGAACAGGAGGACACAAATTCAACAATAGAAGTTCCTTTTCCGGCCATCGAATTTTCGAAGGCTTTGCGAAGCATTTTTTTCCCTTTCTTAATAGCCGCTGCCGTATGTACAGCCTGACGAGTCACTAAGCAGGTTCCATCCAACAATGCCAACATATCGCTTATTTTCAACGGATAACCGTTCAATTCAACATTTCGTCCATAGGGACAAGTAGCCGTTGCCATTTCCAATAAAGTGGTGGGCGCCATCTGTCCGCCGGTCATCCCGTAAATGGCGTTGTTGACAAAGACGATTACGATATTTTCTCCGCGGTTGCAAGCGTGGATGGTTTCGGCCGTTCCGATGGCTGCCAGGTCGCCGTCGCCTTGATAGGTGAAAACCATTTTATCGGGATTGAGCCGTTTAGCGGCTGTGGCCAATGCCGGCGCACGTCCGTGAGCGGCTTCCTGCCAGTCTATATCCAAGTAGTTGTAGGCGAAAACGGCGCAACCTACCG
>BNTV01000233.1 GCA_025996865.1 Bacteroidia bacterium | reverse complement strand
ACCGGGACTCCGGTCTTACGGATACTTTTCTGGGAGCAATCTGCAATGAAACTGCCCGATATGGATTTGCTATAGCATCACCTCTGCTTCATTTAAAAGATGGCATAAGGGATATAACGATAACAGAATTTGCAGATATGTCCTCTTATTTCGACGTTGAGTATTCCTCTGAAAGTGGTTGGGAAGAAGCTGTATTTGATAAAAATATGATTCGCATTGTTGAACAGCAACCTCCTGTTGTTGCCTATAATGAGTCTATACATCAAGCAGGTTTTGATACGGATTATCCTGTCATACGACTTATTTATAAGAATGGTAAGGCTAATTTTGATTTAACGATTCCAAAAATCAAAGTATCGGTTAAGGGAACAAAAGATTTTTTGCTTCGAAACGATTATGGTGTTGTGAATCATGAACAAGTCTTTTTCCCGTTTGGAATAAGACCGGTTAAAGACTCCACGCTGCGTATCTATAATAAAAATATATTTAATTCATATTTAAAAGAAGGAACTGTAAAAATAAATATAAAATGGAAAGGAAAACCCTCTTTTAGTACTCATTATCAGGGTTATCCGGAAAAGCCTGTCGACGAATTTTCTGATCCTGAAAAACTAACTATCAACAAATGGAAAGCAAATTCGGAATTGGGATATGCCGAAAGGAAATTACAAAATGATTTAGGATATTCTGTTTATCAAAATCTCTATGCAGATGTTGCAATCGCCAAAGCTACAAAAACAGACGCGACCGCAACATGCCCCAATCAGACCTATACACCGGAAATTAGTGCTATAAGTTTGGATTATACAGTAGAGGCAAATATTGACACACTCTTCCGGATACATCCTTTGGGGCATGTAAAAGGGAATGTGAATGATACGCTGTTCAAAAACATCGAAAACGAAGGGGAACTGCTGATTGGTCTTGACAATATGGATGCGCCGGTCATTTTAACTCTTTACATTCGCCTACGCGCCTATGGGAATAATCCGGATAAAATAATTGATAGTTATCCGGATTGGTATTATCTGGCAAATAACGAATGGAGAATATTCGAGAAATCAAAAATTATAAGTGATTCAACCAATCGTTTTACCGGCAGTGGCATCGTTTCTTTGAGTATCCCTCCCGAAGCTTTTACCCCACATACTATTTTACCGGAAGATAAAGTTTGGCTGAAGGTAGCGTTTAATGAGAACAGTGATGCGTTTCCCTCAATAGAAAATATTACGACCCAGGTACTGGACGCTGCATTTATTAATCAGGACAACGATTTGGCTCATCTCGAAAAAGGACTTTCCCCCAATACCATTTCTAAACCTCTCACAACTATTCAAGGGGTGAAATCAGTCTCCCAGCCTTACCCTTCCTACGGGGGGAGAGCGATAGAAGAGAAGAGGACATTCTATACACGTGTCAGCGAACGGCTGAGGCATAAAGACCGTGCATGGAATGTTTGGGATTATGAGCGTTTGATATTGGAGAACTTCCCTTCCATATTCAAGGTGAAGTGTATTCCAAATATCAACCCCAATGCAATCTATTCACCGGGGGATATCCTGATTGTTTTGCTTCCCGATTGTCGAATTATTCAGCAGAAAGACATCTATAAGCCAAAGGTAACCCTCCAACTCCTGTATGATATTAAGGAATTTATCGAGTCCCGCTGCTCACAGTCCGCAACTATTTTCGTTCAAAATGCGGAGTATGAGGAAATCAAGGTCGATTGTAAGGTTACATTCACGAAAGAATGTAGCGACACCTCTTATTATCAGAACCTTCTGCATGAAGAGTTGAAAACTTTTTTATCACCCTGGACTAAGGAGGATACAAATACTATTGATTTCTTCAAGACCTTGTCCAAATCGCAGATTATCTATTTTATAGAGAAGCGTCCTTATGTGGACTTCGTGGATGATTTGAAAGTATCCATGGGAAGTAAAAACATTGATGACGATGACACGATAATCCCCTCCAAGCAGAATGCAATACTAACTACTTCTAAAAACCATCTAATCAAAGGAAAATAATGGAAGAGTATATAATAAATAAGAACCGGATTAAAACGGATGCCCTCAATTACGAAAACCTGAGGCGGTACGGGATAGATTATATCACAAAGTTGGGTAACAAACTTTGGACAGACCATAATATCCATGATCCGGGAATTACCACCCTTGAACTACTCTGTTATGCTCTTACCGATTTGGGTTATCGCACTTCTTTTAATATAAAAGACATTCTTACTCCTCGTATGGGAAAAGGACCGGAAATACAGGACACATTCATCCCTGCCGATCAAATTCTTTCATCCAGCCCCATTACCAAAGAAGATTTTCGGAAATGGATATTGGAGCATATTCCAATGGTACGCAATGCCTGGATAGAAAAACAGGAAGATAATATTCTTACCGTTCCGAAAGAATGTTTACCCGGAGGAAAGAATGTGAAGTTAAAAGGCTTTTACAACGTTACTGTAGATATGGAAGAGATGAATTTCCTCAAAAAATACAGGACAACGTTCGGAAAAAAACCAAACGGAGAATTTGTAAGCCAAGCAACATACGAAAATGATATGGAAAGATTTTGCAGGCATTATATTCGGAACAGTTTGCTTAAACAGCGAAATCTTTGCGAAAATATTACAGACATAAAGATATTGAAGAAGGTGTATGTGGGAATTTGTGTGGATGTTGAAATTAATCCTGCTATTAAATACGAACCAATTATCATAGAAATAGGCAAAAGGGTAAGCGACTATATAAGTCCGGCTATTCCGGTTGACAAAAAGACACAGTTGAATCCCTCGGATATAATGAATCTGATTATGAGTATTGACGGAGTAATAAATGTACGACACCTGCACTTCATGGTTAAGGATGAGGATATGAAAGATAAAATCATTTCAGTATCTGATTCCGAATCTATTCGATTGGTAAATAATGACTATGCGTTTCGATTTTATAATGACTTTGAAAAATCAAAAGAAGAATCATTGAATGATATAATCATTACGAGGGGACTATTATCTTTTAAGCCGGAAATCGGTTTTTCACAAACAGATTCGGAAGCCCTTGTCAGGGAGAGAGCAGGTACGGAAATGAAGCTAACCCTGCCGCAGGGTACTAATCGTGAAATAGACGAATATATATCCATTCAGGATGAATTTCCAAAAACCTATAAACTCGGTCAGGAAGGAATTGCCGATAATGAAACGGATCTACGAAAAGCCCAAAGATTGCAATTCAAAGCCTATTTGTTGTTTTTCGATCAACTGCTTGCCGATTACCTAATGCAACTCCATTCGGTAAAAGATATTTTCTCATGGAAGGAAGGGGCAGACAGCACCTATTTCATTAAAAATTTGAGCGACGAGGAGATTGCTGATTTCTCAAAAGTATTTGCTGAATATGAGGGATACAAAGAAATAGTGGAACCTGAAGCTTTGAGATTGGATAGACGAAACCGGTTTTTAAACCACTTGATAGCCCGTTTCAATGAAGAATTTGTAGATTATTCCATCCTGACCGAGTTTATAGGTTTTTGGAAATTCATCCTGAATGGATATATATTCGTCTATTTCACGATTAGTACCCTGCGGCAGGGTTAGCT
>BNTV01000232.1 GCA_025996865.1 Bacteroidia bacterium | reverse complement strand
GTATTGACATCACATTTGAAAAATTTATGTCACAGGGATATTATTTCATGTTGACCGGTTCCTTATTTGAATCCCGTTATCGCGGAGGAGACGGGATTTGGAGGAATACCCGTTTTAACCGCAATTTCCTTGCCAATTTCTTAATCGGAAAAGAATGGATGGTCGGGAAATACAAACAAAATATTTTCAATGCCAATATGCGCCTTTCTTATCAGGGTGGAGACCGGTATTCGCCGGTTGATAATGTCTCTTCATTGATGGAAGAAGATGCCGTTTACAATGAAACACAAGCATTTTCAAAGCAACTTTCTCCTGCCTTTTTAGCGCATTTCACAGTGAGTTACAAGATAAACAAAAAGAACCGGGCACACGAATTTGCCATTAAGATGTTGAATGCCACAGGCTATAAAGAATTTTACGGACACAGATACAATTTCAAAACAAAAACGGTGGATGAAAACCGGGAATCAATTGTTATTCCAAATATCAGCTACAAAATTGAATTTTGAAACCATGATAATAAAATGCTTCATTTAAAACTCATACATATAACTACATGAGTATCGGTTATCTGATGCCTTGGCGTATTCCATTTTTTTCCGTAAGCGCTGAAAATGTTTATCTTTATATCCGAAATCGACATAAAGAGTCAGATTTGAAAATAAATGCATAAAAATAGGGATTTATATGTAATAAAATTATTTTTCATTACAAATTTTTTCAAAAAACTTTGCGAATAAAAAAATATTGATGTATATTTGGAGCAATAAATTGTAATTATGTCCACAATCAACAAATCAAAGGAAGCCATTCTCCAGCAAATGTACAATCGCGTAGCTGCATTCTGGGGAGTAGAGTCGGTCGAAGACCTCGACCCGTTGGTCAAGTTGATGATGCAGGGCTTGGCCTCCATGCTTTATGATGTTTACAATGAAATAGAAGATGTCCATGTCCGGATGCTTGAATCGCTGGCCGGCGCCCTGACTCCAAGCGTAATGATTAATCCGCGTCCGGCTCATGCCATTGCGCAAGTATATCCCACCGACCCCGTCGCGTATATCGACCGGAAAACCGTTTTCTTAGATAAAAAAATCCCGCAGGAATTGCAAAAACAGGAAATCAAAACCCTTTCTTTCGTTCCTTTAGCCCGCATCCGGCTGGTATCCGGCAAAATCAAATATTTAGTTACCGAACGTATTTTTCACCGTATTGAAGAAAACGGCTCGAAAACGCGGATTGCCCAAGCCCGTATCCTGAATGAAAAAACCAACAATACCCTGTGGATTGCGATGAATTTGCATCCCGAAACAGAGTCGCTGGAAGGACTTTCTTTCTTCATGGATTTTCCCCATGCAGTCGGCAAGTACGAAAAATACGGCAATTTACCGTACAGCCGGTGGAGTATTGACGGACAGAAACTCGAAATGAAAACAGGACTTCCGTCCATTCCCGAAGAAGACGGCGAATCATTCGAAAACGAATCTTTCTCTCCCGGACACAGCCTGTTGAATGAAACGGACGCCAATATCTCCGACCTGTACCGGATACAATACCTGACCGTTACGAACAGCGTCCGTCTCGAAACGCTTCGGAAAAAACCGTTCCCCGAAGAAATAAGCCCGTTTTTCCCCGAACACATCACCGAAACACTCGAACCCTGCTACTGGATAAAGGTCGTTTTACCCCCGTATATCACCGCAGAAGACATTCACGATACGGTTGTTCACCTCAACACGTTTCCGGTAGCCAATAAAACACGCTACTCAACATCCCACAACCTGTCCGAAGCCAGGCCGGACATTATCCCGATGCGGGTTGAAAACCGGGAACATTTTGTCTCGATCGAAAAAATCAGCGATTCGCACGGTTACGAGTACAAGCCGGTACCTTATACTGCCGGCGGAAACATGAATCCGGGTTTTTACAGCCTCAAGCGGGGAGGCGTGGAACGTTTCGACCGCCGCAACGCGGGAGAATCCCTCGAACGGATGATTGATGTGCTGCGCGACGAATCGGCAGCGTTTTCATCCCTGAATGCCGACAACATGCGGAACCTCATTTCCGGCATGCAGGAAGGCTTGAAGCAGATAGCCACCAAATACGAACAGAGCCAAATGGGCAGTCTGTCCATGCCCAGCTACCTGTTGCTGAACCAGGTAAGCAAAAATGAAACGGTATTTGTAGAATACTGGGCTACCTGTTGCGAACTGGCCAACGGCTTGCGAGCCGGGAAAATACTGACGCCCCAATCCTCTGTTTTCCTCGTAAAGGATTCCTGCCGCCTGCTAACCGAAACACGCGGCGGTAAATCCGAAGCGGGCGCAAGCGGCCGGATAGACGCTTTCCGTTACGTATTAACCGCTCGTGATCAAATCCTTACTCATGAGGATGTGGCCAATTTTTGCAGTTGCGAGTTGGGAGCAAAGGTAACGCGGGTAAATGTTTTGCGCGGCGTGGCTGTCAGCCCCAAACCCAAGGAAGGACTAATCCGCACGATTGACATAAGCCTCACGCCAAGTCCCGGCTGCGAACAAATTGTTCGGGAGATGCAGACCGATTTGCTGGTAATGCTTCACCGCAAGTCGCCCGATTCGTTCAATTACCGGATCGTTTTGGAAACTAAAAGTTAAAAACTAAAAATTAAAATACTTGCGCTTATGAAACAGACAATTGCAATACTAACTATTGAGAAACTGAATCCCAAGCCGATTGGATTCGTGAGTTTGGAAATGGAACAGATGTTCAATGACCACCATCGGGTAAAAATCGTACTGGATATGGAACAGATGGGGGAAACCGTGCTTTCGTCCCCCATGCAGAGAACCTCGCTCATTAACGAGAAGATACAGATAGACATCCAGGAAGGAGACGATGCAGGAAACGCCTACGGTTTCATCGGGTTGATTACCGATGTGCAAATCGAACTGGACAAGGGCGACCACGGATGGATGCATATCTATGCCGCCTCGCCTACCGTCGAACTGGAACGGGGCAAGATGCTGCAAACCTATTCCGAAACTTACCTGTCGAGCATTGTCGGCGAAGTAACCAAAGGGTTACTAAACCTGAAAATGACCAACCAGCCCAAGTACGCCAACCCGATTAAGTTTTCCATGCAGTACAAGGAAACGGACTGGCAATATTTGAAACGGTTAGCCTGGATGTACGGCGAAAAGTTTTTCTTTTCGGGCGACAGCCTTGTATTCGGCGAACACCGGACTTTACCGACGGTCAAACTGACCTACGATTTGGACCTGAAAGAAGTAAGAATCTGCACCAAGCTGATTGCCAACACCTTTCAGCAATACTACCACACCATAGACAACGAGAAATCGCCCTACGAGCATCCCTTGTCCGAAGCGGGAACCTTTGCGGGCAGCGCCAACGCCCAGGCTGCAAAGTTGAACATGTCTAAAAAACCGGATATGCCGTTGGACGTTCCGGTGTTTGACGAGGGCGGCTTGCAGGAAATCACCAAAATGCGGAAGGAGCGAAACTATACCGACATGTACCATGTAACGGGACGGACGAAGGTATATCGGGTTCGCATCGGCGGCTTGCTTGAAGTGAATTTCCACGGGAAGATAAAAGTGGATGACAATCTGGGGACGCTCCGGGTGA
>BNTV01000231.1 GCA_025996865.1 Bacteroidia bacterium | reverse complement strand
GCCACCAAAGAAGCAAACTTAGCGACAAATGGTGCCCAAATAACTGCAATAACCAAAATAACAAACGAGGATATTTTCCCTACGCGCACCAGTTTTTTTGAATCGGCGTTCGGATACCAAGAACGGTAAAAATCCATTGTAAACAGCGTGGATGCTGAGTTCATAGTCGCACTCAAGGCGGAAGACAAGGCTGAAATCATTGCTGCAACGATAATTCCAATCAAACCGACCGGCATAATTTTGACTATCAAGCGAGGATAAACTTCGTTGCTGTCAATGCCATACGTTTCTCGAAGCGTTGTGCCGTCTATAATTTCATTGGGAAGCGCATCACCCACTCCAAACAAATCAATGCCTCGCGCCACCAATCCGGGCATAATGAAAATAAACAAGGTAAAAATGTACAGAAAGGCAACAAACAGAAAACCTATCCGCCCTGCATTCAGCGACTTTGCCGATAATACCCGTTGCACTATCATCTGATTATTTCCCCAAAAATAAAAGCCCAAAATAGGTAGTGTAACTATCAAAGCCAACCAAGGCATCGTGGTATCGCTCGCCGGACGAATCAGTTTGAGCCATACACCATCGTTAAACCGCATCATAAATTCATCCCAACCGCCTATCGTTTGAAAACAGAAAACGGACAGAATTATAGAACCGATAATCAATATAATGGACTGTATCAACTCCGCATTGATGACGGACGAAAGTCCGCCGATAATCGTATAAATCCCTGTAATCAGTGCCATAAACAGCACGACATACAGCAAGGGAATGCCGGGGAAAATCACGCTAATCAATAAGGCACCAGTATAAAGTGCAGCGGCAGCATCCAAAAATACATTCCCGATAATGGTAATAAGGGAAAAATATTTGCGGGAACGGTTATCGAAACGCCTTCCGAGATATTCAGGAATCGTGTAAATACCCGATTGAATATAAAACGGCAGGAAAAACAAAGCCACAAAAATAATAACGAAAACCGCCCCTAAATTATAATTATAGACCGCTATTCCGCTGATAAATCCTTCGCCCGAATGTCCGATTAAGGTGGATGTGCTGATACTGGACGCAAACACCGACAAGCCGATAATAAACCAATTCTGACTTTTCCCTGCCAAAAAATACTCTCCGGCGTTCGCACTCTTTTTGTGTTTCAATGCCCACCAAAGGATGAAAACAATGAAAGCACTAATGATGCTAATATCTATCCAATTTATTTGTGCATTCATACTTGTTTGTTTTTTGTATTGCTTTTAATAAAAGCCAACAATTCGTGAATATTCGCGGTGGCTACACAACACCATTGGTCGGAAGCTCCATAGTAAACATATAAAGTATCATCTACCAATACGCTACCGGTGGGAAATACAACACCCCATTGATACAAGCCCTTCTTTTCAAAATCCGTTTCCGGTTCCATAATGAAATCTTGGGTGCGGTACAGAACTTTGGTCGGGTCATCCAAATCAAGCAGACAGGCACCGATGCGATACGTGTATTTTTCGTCCACACCGTGATACAACAACAACCAGCCTTCTGTTGTGCGGATAGGCGGTGTGTTGCCACCCACTTTGATTTCCCATTGTTCTTCGCTTTTAATCAATAACTTGCTTGGAACATTCCAGGTCATCAAATCATCGGACGATTTAATCCAGATAGACGGTTGTTCGGTTCCATATTCCGCACCGACATAATCTTTGGGACGGTGCAACATATAAAATTTACCATTTATCTTTTCGGGAAACAGTATCACATCCCTATCGTCCAACGAAGGTTCCGTCAAGCGACCTACTTTTTTAAAATGCTTCAAATCTTTCGATACAGCCAAAGCGGTGTTTCCGATATTGCTTTTGAGGCAATTGGGCGTAAATTCGTTGTGCCGGTAACAATGAACGGCATCGTATTCGTTTTTCCAATATTGTCGCGGCGGATAGGGACGGAAAGCATACGTCATGTAAAACTCGTCGCCGAACTTTACAATCCGTGGATCTTCCACCGAGCCGCCATCGAAACTGTTCCGGTCGGGCGACAAGACGGGAGTGTCCTGAGAACGAAGAAAGTGGAATCCGTCGTTGCTCTCAGCTAAACCAATATGTATGAAATGTTCCGGATCATCGCCCGCAGCCCGATAGAGCATGTAAAACTTGCCGTTCTCATACCATGCGCCCGGATTGCAAGTGACTAAATTCTCCCATTTGTTAGCGGGATTAGGCGATAACACCGGATTATGTTCATATTTTTTTAACTTCATAAACAGACACTATTTATTCAAAACAACGATGCAGCTTGCGTCAGATATTCCGCTTGAGTAGGTACACGTCCGTTGGTCGTCTTAAAATTGGACACCCATCTCTTCATTGCCGTGTAAAAATTCTTATGTGTATCATAGATCGGCTGTTTCACATTATTATTGTCAATCAACCAAAAACCGTTTTGTACGCCACTCACTACTTCATTATTATACATTTCCCAATACAAAATAAAGGGACAACCCCATTGAAGGGCAGATTTTATAAACGCTTGCGATTTATTGTTCTGTTGTGCCGCGGTGTTGGTGGCGATGTTTTTGTAGATAATGGGAAATCCATATTCACCGATAAACACCCGTTTGCCGGTAATGCCGGGTTTGGCTGTCAGCTTACTTTCGATATAATTCAATTTCGCGGACAAGGTGCCGTCTAAAGCATCATAACAAGAATAGGAAACATAATCGACGTTGATATTCGGCAAAATTGTGTTGGCAATACGCTCTTTCCCATCCATAGCTTCCTTTACCCGATTCACTTCGCAATAGTGATACACCGAAACATCGGATCCGGGATTGGCGCTTTTCGCATCGTCCACCGCTTGTTGCCGGATGTTGTACCAGGCAGTCATACTTTCCTTTCTTGTTGCATCTGCCGTTATCAGGCTGACGTCATATCCGTTAAGCAGATGCCAATCGCCTTCCCAATGACCCAGATAAAAGGATTTTCCGGTTCCGTTGCAAGTTTGCAAGAGGTATTCTGCAAGTTTGTACATGTTTTCGTATTCGTCATCCAATTCCTGTTGTGTCATTCCGTCCATAAAGTCGGGCACTTTCGGGGCATACACCCAAAACAAGTAATATTGGAAATCCATATCCCGCAATACTTTTTTGTAGGAAGCATCTTTGATAAAAAGTTCGTGACTGTAATTATAATTGGATACGGACAAACCGTACTTACCCGGTTCCAACGAAATTTTCAGCGTATTGCTACCCATGTCCACTATCGCCTGAGCGGTTTCCACCAACGAGCTTTCCGATGTAAACTTATAGGCAGGCTCAATGGTTTGCGTACCGACAACATAGTTGAACGTATCAAAAAGATGTTTGGCGTTGTCTGCCAATAACTTATCTTCGGCTTGAGCGCTCGAATAGCAGGAGAAAATCAATGCGAGTAGCAGTCCTAAGCCGCGCCAAGTCTTTGAAATTGTATTCATATTCATTAAATTTTAAAGTGTTTATTATTTATATTTTATTTTAACAATACAAAGGTAAAGACAAAGCCAACAATCTTTTTAATCTTATTCTGCTGATTTATGATATTATTTTGAACTAAAAGCACACAATTTTTTTTTGCGTTTCATTATTTTTCACTATATTTGCAAACATTTTTTTGTTCAAAATAGGGAAATCTAATAATTGGTTGTGAAACTGAATCGTTACGACATGATTGCCTTGTATTATTTCGCCTCTCCACGCATGCGGAATGTTGGGCCCGATTAATACCA
>BNTV01000230.1 GCA_025996865.1 Bacteroidia bacterium | reverse complement strand
AGCACTTACAAAATGTTCTTTAAAAATAGATAATCCTGAAATTAAAGCATCGCTTAATTCTAATTTAATTGGAGTGTTATTAATTTTTAGTTCAAATACTTTATCTTTTTCTTTGTATTTACCATCTGTTATTTTTAATACAGCATTGTATTCAAATAAGTTAGATAATTGCTCAATTGTTTTGTCCGCAATATTTACACGATTATTGTTTATTTCAAATCCTATTTCAAATTTATCATTTGTTTGCTTCTCAAAAATTTTATCGAAAATGGATTGTAATTTTTGAGATTCGTTATTTACTTCTTCTATTTTCTTTTCGCTCCATTCTCCTTTAAGATTTGATATTTCAATTCGCGTTCCTTTGTCATTGTCGTTATCATATTTTTGATTATTCACAATCACTGTCTTGCCTACAATTTGGGTTGGGGGTTGAAAAGTTACATTTATAGAAATATCGTCAATATAAAGTTCTTTTTCTGTTCCATCAACGGTTAAAAAATCATCATCATAAGCTGATAAATCATAGTTGATTACATATTCTTCATTATTATTTTGTGGTCGTGTTGTAATAGTTATGTTACGTCCTAATTTCAATATGGCAAAACGACCAATTCCTTTTTCGCCTTGTATTACTCTCTTCTTTTTATCAGACTTACGCTCTTCTCCTGCTCTGGCTTTTTTATTTGGAGTAGCGGGATTCATCCAACTCTTTTCAATCACATTCAAAGTCATGCCGCTACCATTATCTTCAATAATGATTTTTGATTCCGGTAAAATTTTAAATTTATCTCCGAACCCAAGAAAATTGATTTTTACCCAATCGGCATCAGCATCGTATGCATTTTTTATCAATTCTGCCAGAGCGATTTGTTCGTTCTTGATCAATTGCTCGCCAAGCATGGTTAGCAACCGGGCATACGGACGTATTTTGAATGTTTTATTTTCCATATTGTTATTTTTTTACCACTAAAATATATTCTTCCGGATAAACTAACTTACTATTAGCATTGTCTAATTTAGTAAATTTTCCTGTGTTTTTATCTCTAATAGTAGGCATCAATTTATTTGGAATACTGCGTTTTATAATTTCCTCTTTTTTGAATCCAGTTAATTTTAAGATTTCAAAAAAAACTTCCGCTGATTTTATTTTCACATCTTTGTAAGTTGTATCTCCAATTCAATGCAAGCATGTCCTCCTTTTTTTAAAATTCGATACATTTCTTCTCCAACAGCTTCCATATCATTAAAATAATTAGCAACTTCGCAAGCGGTTCTGTCATCCTTTTTTTCTAATTCGCCAACTATTCTTTGTCCTAATCTTGAATTTGTCTGTTTGTTTCGGTTTGAAGAATAGAAAGTTCCGATAAATTCTCTTCTAAATTTCTGTAAATCTGTAAAATAATCATACCATTATCCCGTTAATTGATGAATATCGGCATATTCATAAGAAGTTACATAAGGTGGAGACGTAATAATTGTACCAATAGAATCAGATTCAATTGAAGTGTTTCGAGCATCTTCTAATTTAATCTCACAAGGAGTATTGATAAAATTCTTGTATAGTAATTCTTTATAAAATTCAGCATTCTTCGCAATCATTTTTTTGCAATGCAATTCAAATATATAAAAAGGTTCGGATATATTTTTCTTGGGGTCTATTTGCGGTTTGGTACTAGATTGTAACCAACGTGAACAATTTTTTAATATATGAGATAAGCAGACTAAAAAGAAGTTTTTTGAATTTTCGTCATTTATCAGTAATATTTGTTCATACAAAAACGCTATTTTTTGTTTTTCTTCCGGTCTAAACCAATAATCAATTCTTTCATGAAGTTCAATGTTTTTGTATGTTTCCGCATTAAATAGAGAGAAGGATTCTGTTAAATATTTAAATGTTTCTTCTAATAAAGTTGGACATATTGGATTCGTTTTTATTTTTGTAATGAGTTGAGCAACAGGATTTATATCTGTTCCGATAGAAGCAAGACCATGAATTTTGGCTTCAACCAATGTCGTACCACAACCTGCAAATAAATCTGCTATTGTCCCATTATTGATAGCGTAATCTTCAATAAGTTTCTTGACAATGTTCGGCAAAAACTTAGCAGGATACCGATGGTATCCATGTGTCCATTGCTCAACAGAACGAACATTTTTAAAACACCACTCTGGATTTACATTAATATTTTCAAAATTTATATATCTCACAATTTTTATGTATTAGCGTTACAAATGTACAACATCTTTACGCATTTTTTACTCGTAAAAACTTAAAAAAATGTTAACATAATATTTTTCTTCGCTGTTCCTGCAAATTGTACAGCTATTTGTTTGCGGATTAGCCGCTGGCTTCGTCATTACTCAATGCTTTGTTTTGAAAAGTCTTACCGTTTGCCATCTATAGCAGTATATGCAAAATTTGCATATACTGATTTTCTGTCTAATTCTCCTTCCTTTAATTCTGTGTTCAAAAACCGAACAGCACTGTCCGGAATCGAACACTTCAAATTTCAATTAATCTTTATCAATCAATCATTTAACTTTATGGCACAGGATTTGCTTCCAAAAACAACAAAAATAAAATGCATGGACAGGGCTATTTCAAAAGAAGAACAACGAAGAGAACAACGAAAACAATTACGAATCAACAACCGGAATAAACTTTCGGAAATGGAAATGAAACTGAAAGTTTCCGACATGGAATTAAACCGCAAGGAAGTAGAACTCCGGAACGAACGCTATCTCGACAGCCTCGGCGCCGGAACAACCGACAAAGTACGGCAAGTAGAACTCAACTACAAGGTCAGCAAACTACAATTGAACGAAGATAAAGAAAAATACAAAAACGAACAGTCCTTATCCGAAGCCGATTTGAAAGTCAAAGAATTGGAAATGAACATCTTTCGAAAAAGTTTAGCCGAAACGAAACGCATGCTCGAAGATGCCCGAATCCGTTCGCCCCGCAAAGCCGTATTGACTTATGAAACTGCGAATCTACTTCAAACAAGCATGGAATCTGATTAAACAGGAAAAACTGTTCAGTTCCATATACATTCTCGGCACAGGTCTGTCGATTATGATTGTAATGGTTTTAGCCATCGTATTTTACCTGAAAATCGCAAACATCTATCCGGAAACAAACCGCGACCGGATGCTGATTATAAAATCAGGCACAATAAAAACAAAAAACAATGACGATGCCTACACAAGCGCATCACTTTCCCTGAAACTCATCGAAACTTGCCTCATGCCTCTAAAAAATGCAAAAGCAATTGCCGTTGTAAATAAACTATACAACGTTACTGATGAATTGCAAATAGCCGGAAGTAACGAATCGCGACCGGTCACCACAAAACGTGTAAATACGGCATTCTGGTCGGTTTTTCCTTTTCGTTTTACAGACGGAAAACCGTTTACGGAAGCCGATTTTCAATCGGGCATTGCGACAGCCGTAATTTCGGAGTCGCTATCTCGCAGATTGTTTGGAACAACGGAAGCTACCGGAAAAACAATAAACCTGAACTTTAAATCTTTCCGCGTATGCGGCGTAGTAAAAGACGCATCGTTCGTTACTGTAAATACTTATGCACAAATTTGGATTCCTTATACTGTTTTTGAAGACTATAAAAACCCTATTGGTCCCGAAGATTTTTTCGGCGTATTCGGATATACATCCGGCAATGGGGAAAAACCGGTTTCCAATCAGGATTTTGACTGGAATAATCCAAACAATATCGTAATCGGACGATCAGTCGCAAATCAATTATTTCCCGGTCAATCAGCGCTTGGAAAAGAAATTGCTTCAAAATATGATAAAAAAATA
>BNTV01000229.1 GCA_025996865.1 Bacteroidia bacterium | reverse complement strand
CGGCAGTATATATCGGATGTCCCGAAAGATCGGTATTGTTGAAATATTCTACATAAACGCCTTTCTGTTCCGGTTTTACCGTATTGGATAGCCATTCGGAAGAAACCGTTGCGTACTGGTTGGAAATTCCGGTTTGGATTAAATTTATCTGTATATTATCTCCATATTTCTTTTTTAATGCTTCGTAAACGGTAATTCCTTTTGCTTCTCTCGGTCCGTATCCACCTATTGAAGAAGTATTTGCAAGATTTCCTATCAAAGCTAACTTTTTAATATTTTTGCTCAACGGAAGGACATTGTTTTCGTTCTTCAACAGGATAATCGACTTGCGACCCGCTTCCAAAGCGAGTTCCTGATGTTTTTCGCTATGAAAAACATTCGCGATAAGCGATTCGTCGGTATAAGGATTTTCAAAAAGACCCAATTCAAATTTCAGCCTCAAAACGGCCGAAACAGCCCGGTCAAGTTTGTCCTTGGGAATTGAGCCGTCCTTAGCTGCTTCAACTACTGCTGTTTGGAATACATCGTGGTCAAAATCGTAAAACTGCATATCAAGTCCCGCATTGATGGCCTGAGTTACAGCCTCTTTCGGATCGGCCGCCGTATAATGCGGTGCAACCAAGCGGCGAATAGCGCCCAAATCGGTTACCACCATTCCCTCAAACCCCCATTCTTTCCTCAGTAAATCCGTCAAAAGCCAAGAGCTTGAAATACAGGGGATTCCGTCTATATCGTGGTAAGCTGCCATAATTCCACGCGCTTTTCCCTCTGTTACAGCCTTTTCAAAAACATACAGGTGAGTAGAGCGAGCTTCTCTTTCCCCGATAAATACAGGAGCCGTATTGCTTCCGTTTTCCGGAATACCGTGAATACCGAAATGTTTCGGTTCTGCGGCAACGGCGTCATTGTCTTTCAAGTCGGCGCCCTGCATACCTTTTACCATATTGACGGCTATTCTCGAATTGAGATAAACATCTTCGCCGTAGGTTTCTTCTGTTCTTCCCCAACGCGGTTCGCGAGCCAAATCAAGATTGGGACAAAGCATAAAATGCACGCCGTGAGCGCGGGTTTCCGTAGCGATTACCCTTCCTATATTATATATCAGCGTAGTATCCCAAGAACTTGCACTTCCAATTGGAACAGGGAAATTGGTTGAACCGACCCCGCAATAGCCATGCAGCCCTTCTTCGATAAATAAAATAGGAATACCCAAGCGACTGTTTTCCACCGCTCGCCGTTGAATCTCGTTCGACAAAGCGGCTGTTTTCGGGTAAAAATCATGAATGGAACCGATACACATCGAATCAATAAAGTGGACAAACCGTTCTTCATTGAAATTTTCAGCATCGCTCAAGATGTCATTCGCCGACAACATGTCCAATTGAGCGGCTTTTTCTTCCAGCGTCATTCTGGACAACAAATCCTTAACTCTTTTTTCAATCGGCAAGGAAGCGTTTTTGTATGGCGGTTCGGATGAATGACACGATACTAAAAACAAGCCGGTCAACAAAGATAGCAACTTCAATAAATTTTTGTTTTTCATGTTAATCTAATATTATATGAGTTTATGAAATTTTTAATGATACAAAGTTAATTTTTTTACATAATAAATATCTTAAAAAACCGCTTAATAAAAAAATAAAATGAAATTAAGTCTAATATTAATTGTTTTGTTAATGATAGATAAGTAAGTTTGCAACTTGATAATCATGAAAACATATTATTCTTAATTTCTCATTATATGAAACGGATATTTTTTTTTCTGCTCCTTTTTTCTTCTGTCGCATTCGGACAGGATAACCCTTTCATCAAACACATGTACACAGCCGACCCGTCGGCGCATGTCTGGGCGGATGGAAGGTTGTATGTTTATGCTTCGCACGACATTGATCCTCCGCGCGGTTGCGACCTGATGGACGAATATCATGTTTTCTCGACCGACGACATGGTAAACTGGACCGACCACGGCGAAATTCTGCGCGCAAGTCAGGTTCCCTGGGGCAAACCCCTTAGAAACGACGCCAAATTTATGTGGGCGCCCGACTGTGCTTATAAAAACGGTAAATATTATTTTTATTTTCCACATCCAAGCGAAGATCCCTGGGGTAAAAACTGGAAAATCGGAGTTGCCGTAAGCGACAAACCTGCTTCAGGATTCAAAGTACTTGACCATCCAATGCTCGGACTTCCTGAAAGCGGAGAGATCGATCCTTGCGTATTTGTGGATACCAACGGAAAAGCCTACTTCTATTACGGAGGCGGTGGCAAATGCTTCGGCGCCAGAATGAAAGACAATATGTACGAAATCGACGGAGAACTCACTCCAATGGAAGGTCTGGTGGATTTCCACGAAGCGACTTGGGTTCACAAAAGAAACGGTATTTATTACCTTTCTTACTCCGACAATCACGACGAAGGTAATGATAAGGAAGGAGTAAAAGGAGATAACAGAATGAGATACGCTACCAGCAAAAGTCCTCTCGGCCCTTGGGAATACAAGGGAATTTACATGGATCCAACCGACAGCTATACCAACCACGGCTCTATTGTGGAATACAAGGGTCAATGGTATTCTTTCTACCATAACAGCGAACTTTCAAAGAAAAATGGTAAATTCAACGACTGGACACGTTCAATCTGCGTTGACAAACTGTATTATAATGCCGACGGCACAATCAAAAAAGTAATTCAAACCGACAACCGGTTAAAAGCAGGTACGGCTAAAATAGATATTTCGCCGACAACCCCCCAAAACGGCCGTACAGTTCATGATCCGATATATGCACGAAGTTTGATTCTGCAAATACAGGATACCCGCATAGCTTTTCTTTCCTTCGATTTAGGTGGATATACCAATCCTGCACTACTCAACAAACTAAAAAATGATTATGATTTGGACGAATTGTATTTTTGCCCTTCACATACCCATTCGGGAGCGACAGACCGGAATACGATCGAAGAAAAACTGACAAGCATCATCAAAGAAGCTTCCGACAATATGTTTGAAGCTAAAATATCGGGCGGAAATCGTCCTACTCCACAATTGACGTTCAACCGGCTGGTTATCCGCGACGACGGCCATGCCCGCGAAGCTTGGTACGCCGATCCGGAAGAACATTTCCGCTATCTGAATAAAGAACGTATTCCGTTCGGGCCTGTGGATCCGTCTGTCGGCGTCATCCGCATCGACGATGCGAAGGGCGACCCCCGCGCGATGATTATGAATTTTGCTTGCCATCCGGATGCGTTGGTAGATGTACGTTCCGTTGTTTCGGCAGATTTCGTAGGTTATGCCACAAAATATGTCGAAAATGCTTTCGATAACAAAGTTAATTGTCTGTTTGTGCAAGGCGGAGCCGGTAATCAATGCTCGCTCTTCAAAACCCCGACAGATGGCTCCGAACCGGAAAAATTCTTCGATATGGTGGGTCGTATGGGTAAATTGCTCGGTATAGAAGCTGTTGTCTTAGCAAAAGAACTTTATCCCAATCCCAACGAAAAACCAAGCATCCTGTTGAAAACCGATTCTTTGGATTTGGCCAGCCGTTTTGAGAAAGATGTAGCAAGAATCCATTTTTCAACGATTCTGATCAACGATAAATATGCGATTGCCACTTTCCCCGGCGAACCTTTCATTAAATTCCAACTCGACTGGAAACAGGAAATGGGACCTTACGCAGTACCTTTCTTCTTTGGTTATACATGGAACGGCGGTCAATGGCCGACTTATGTACCCGACGTTCGCTCAGCCGCTTTGGGCGGATATGGAGCCGATTGGGGACCTGTCCGCGCTCCGGGCGGAGGCGAAGCGGTTATGACAAAGCATTTGAACAACTATTATGTAATCAAAGGTCTTATGCGCTCAACACAGGGACCCGGCGACCACCGTCTCGACGACGGAACGGTTA
>BNTV01000228.1 GCA_025996865.1 Bacteroidia bacterium | reverse complement strand
TAAATGTAATACCGGAATAATATTTCAAGGCAACCGCATCAAATTTATGATGACAAGGAAGACTGTAAGGTTTTTAATCAACCCCGTTCAACCCACTTACGGGGTTGCTGGGAAGGGGAGTAGCCATCTACCCCGCACTGCGCTTCGCTTGTACGGGGTTATCAAAATTTTACGCCTTCCGGCGTAACAGACGGAAGCAAAATTGTAGAAGAATTACGGTGCTATTTTGATGCGGTTGCCCTGATAATATTTAATGACGGAAGCAGACTTTTGAGTCAGCCAAAAAAATTTAACCGTATTATTTGATATAAAATTTAAATTTTTTCATGTAAATTTGCACCGACAATAATTTCACAATACAATGAACGAACAAATCAAACAAATTGCCGAGCGACTGAAAGGTTTAAGGGATTCCCTGGATCTCTCAATCGAAGAAATGGCAAAGCAAAGCAACCGGACGCCGGAAGAAATCCAACTTTACGAAGCCGGTGAAACCGATATCCCCATGAGTTTCCTTTTCGATGTAGCTCAACATTTTAACATTGATACTTCGACTTTGATTTCGGGCGAAGAACCTCGCATGAAAACCTATTTCCTCACTCGTTATGGAAAAGGAAAATCGGTCGAACGGAACAAAGCCTACAAATATCAGGCTTTGGCAAGCGGCTATGTACACCCGAATGCTGAGCCTTTTGAAGTGACGGTTGAACCGAATGACCGGGAAATTCACCTCAATTCACATGAAAGCGAGGAATTTAATTACGTATTGGAGGGACGTCTGCTGTTCCGGATCAACCAGAAGGATTTGATTCTCGACCCCGGCGATTCGATTTATTTCGATTCGTCCAGCCCGCATGGAATGAAAGCATTGGATAATAAACCAGTAAAATTTTTAGCAATTATACTTTAGGAAAAAGGTGAAAGGTGAAAGAACGGTTTTCATCTTTTGCTCTTTGCATTTTATCTTTCACCTTTTTCCCCACTTTTTATATTATGGTAGAAAAATACATCAATCAGCAAGTCTTTAAGAATCAGGAAGATTTTAAAGCCAATTTCAAAATAAACGTACCGGAAAATTTCAATTTCGCCTACGATATCGCCGACGAATGGGCAAGAATTCAGCCCGACAAAAAAGCCCTCAACTGGGTGAATGACAAAGGCGAACATATTTGTTTCACATTCAAAGATATAAAAGAAAAAAGCGACGCAGCCGCTTCTTATTTTCAATCGCTCGGAATCGGAAAAGGAGACATGGTCATGCTGATTCTCAAACGTCGCTATTGGTATTGGTTTGCGATCCTCGGTTTGCATAAAATCGGTGCGGTAGCCATTCCCGCCACACATCTGTTGACGAAAAAAGACATTGTATATCGTTGTAATGCTGCAGATATCAAAGCAATCGTTTGTGTTGGCGAAGATTTGGTAACCCAGAATGTTGACAGCGCTTTGCCGGAATGCCCGACATTGAAACAACGGATTTCCATAGGGCCGGAAATTCCTGCCGGTTGGTCGGATTTCAAGAAAGGTCTGGAGGAAGCCAAGCCTTTTGTCAAACCCGAAAATCCGGGCAACAATGACGACATCATGCTCCTGTATTTCACTTCCGGCACTACCGGAGAACCGAAGATGGTGATTCACAATTACATCTATCCTTTGGGGCACATCATCACCTCAGGATATTGGCAAAATCTGAAAGAAAACGATTTGCACCTCACCGTAGCCGATACGGGTTGGGCGAAAGCCGCTTGGGGAAAGCTGTATGGGCAATGGATTATGGGCGCCTGTATTTTCGTCTATGACCACGAAAAATTCATCCCGGCCGATATGTTGCGGGTAATGCAAGACTACAAAGTGACTTCATTCTGTGCGCCGCCTACGATTTACCGCTTTCTGATTCTGGAAGACATCACAAAATACGACCTCTCGTCGCTAAGGTATTGCGAAGTAGCTGGAGAACCGCTCAATCCTTTCGTGTACGAAACGTTCCACAAAGCCACCGGCATCAAAATGATGGAAGGTTTCGGACAAACGGAAACGACCATCTCAATAGCGAACTATCCGTGGATGGAACCCAAACCCGGTTCCATGGGAATACCCAGTCCGGCCTACGATATGGATTTACTTACCGCCGACGGACGAAGCGCCGAAGACGGCGAACAAGGCGAAGTTATTTTCCGTACCGATCGTATCAAACCGGTCGGATTGTTTATGGGTTATTACCGCGACCCGGAATTGACGAACCACGTTTACCACGACAATGTGTATTACACCGGCGATATTGCCTGGCGCGACGAGGACGGATACTACTGGTTTGTCGGTCGTAATGACGATGTAATTAAAAGTTCGGGTTACCGGATCGGCCCGTTTGAAGTGGAAAGCGCTTTGATGACCCACCCGGCTGTTGTGGAATGTGCGATTACCGGCGTTCCCGATGAAGTCCGCGGACAAGTGGTGAAGGCAACCATTATTTTGGCTGCTCAATACAAAACGAAAGCCGGTCCCGATTTAATCAAGGAAATTCAGGATTACGTGAAAACAATAACGGCTCCTTATAAATATCCGCGCATCATCGAATTTGTTGAGGAATTGCCGAAAACCATCAGTGGGAAAATACGGCGGGTACAGATACGCGGGGAAAATAAGTAAGACAGCCTTAATCGGAGAAGCAATCCGGTCTATCCGGATCAAAGGCCATTTCTATAATTAAGAAATGTGCTTCCTGCTCTGCCGTGATTGTGATGTCCTCTTTCACAATTTCCAAAGCATCCCGAATATTCATGCGGATGCCGTTCACGTCCGCTTCGCCCTCGAACAGCACCAAATAGGCCTGGCGGTCGCTGCTTACCCGGAAATCTATCTGTTTCCCTTTTGAAAGGATAGTGGCGTACATATTGATGTCGGCGTGTATTTTTATGGGAGCGGCGTTTGCGGTATTGTCATAAGATGTCGCTATCGGCAGCCATTTGTCAAGCCTGTCTTCCAGTTTAAAACGGTAATCGCCGTAATTGGGCTTGTAACCGTTCCTGTCGGGGAAGAGCCATATCTGGGCAAACCGGAGTTCGCCGTCCGTATGGTTGTATTCGCTGTGGGTTATGCCCGTTCCCGCGCTCATATACTGGGATTGCCCGCGGGTCAGCGTGTGGGTGTTGCCCATACTGTCCTTGTGGGAAAGTTCACCTTTGATAACATACGATATGATTTCCATATCGCGGTGCGGGTGCGTGCCGAATCCTTCACCCGCCTGGACAATATCGTCGTTCAAGACGCGAAGTACCCCGAAACGGACATTGTCGGGATTACAATATTCGGCAAAGGAAAAGTGAAAATGGCTGTCCAACCAGCCGTGCCGTCCCCGCCCCATCTTTTTACTGTCAATGTACTTAATCATAAAGACCTCCTTTTTTATATTATTTACTCATTTGTAATAAATTGCCTCGACGGTTATTCTTCCGTACCGGGTGCAGGTTTTAATTTTCTAAAACCCTTTTCAGCTTCGATGATTAAATCAATAATTGATATTTGTTCATTTTTCATTTTTTTACTTTATTTTAATTTTATTATTTTGTCAAATCCTTTTTATACTTTGTTATTTTCAGTAAATCGGTTAATTGTTCTCTCGTATTGATATTGATTATTAATGGAATTAATTTCCCCCTTTATAGTAGTTCCAATAATAATTGACTCATGATTCCTTACTTGTTGATTTCCTGTACAAATCTATCTATATTATCGCTGTTTATGTCCGAAACGCTTTTGTCCGTTTTAGCGATACGCTTGATAATTGCGCGTTCAAAGAAATTCATTTTCTCGAACTGAAATTCACCTCCGGCAAAGCATGTTGAAACGGCATGTTGATGTAATGCCTGGGGATAGGCATTTGTCAATTCCTGTTGTCGCTTGGACGTGTCCGGTT
>BNTV01000227.1 GCA_025996865.1 Bacteroidia bacterium | reverse complement strand
GAATGGATGAGTACTCCGGAGTATGGGTTTCCTTTAACGGCAACCGGCAAACCTTACCCTGATCCTGTTTATCCGAAAGCAGAATATGATCCGGGCGATTCCGTATTTGTTGGTCTGTTGGCGCCTTCCGGCATATATTTCCTGCTGCCGTAATTATTGTGCGTACCACCGTATAGCGTAGGGGTAAACACAGCGACTTTACTATTATAGGCAGGATCGCCCGGATCATATTCTGCTTTCGGATAAACAGGATCAGGGTAAGGTTTGCCGGTTGCCGTTAAAGGAAACCCATACTCCGGAGTACTCATCCATTCTTTTCTGTCTGGTAAATAGGTACAACCAATAAAGCGGTAATCACGGTTTCTAAATTCGTCATTAAAATGTTCAAATCCAAGAAAATCAGGATTTTTTTCTCTTGTTGCTCCATCATGACTTATATAAATGGGTAAACCGTTACGACAAGGGAACATTTCACTCAAATAGGCGCTAATTCCGGAACCATACCAGTGGGCGATGGTAATACCCAGGTTTACATCCGCTTTTTTCACATCATAATCATATTTTACACTGAATATGAATTCTTTATTGGTCGTTTTACCTGCTCCTCTGAAATTGGATATGTTTCCAGCCTTGTCGTCAATATTGAAAAGGTAGTAATAACTCAGCGAATCGCATTCGTTCCAAAGCGCAAATGTACCTGCTTCGGCTTCGGAGATTACCTCCCCCGACCATTTTTTTGCTTCGGTCAACATATCGGTTATTGAAGGGTATCCTTCCGGTTTGGCTTTTCCTGCGCCGGCTGAAGCGCCGTCTCCATCCAAGTCATAGCCTATACCGACAGTATATTTTTCCCATGTAGCTTCATACAATAATACCCTTGCAAGAAAAGATTTTGCCGCTTCCTGACTGACTTTGCCTTTATCTGTTGCTGCAATATTTTTTTCCTGTGGCAGCAACGGAACGGCTTTCCGCAAATCCGAGATAATCAGGTTGGCCACTTCGTAACGGCTGTTTCTCTGTCCCATAAGTACCGGGTCGTTTACATCAAGCACATGGTCAACGATGGGTACTCCGCCAAAATACTGCAACAGGTAAAAATGTTGCCATGCACGGAAAAAGTATGCAGTTCCGACTGCGGCATTGATGGCTGTTTTGTCGCCTGTGTATTCTTCGGCTTTCGAAAGCAAAATATTGCAATTGCGGATGTAGGAATAGGGCCTGTCCCAATGCCAGTCGCTTTCTATCGCTGAGCCGCCGCCGTTGGCGGAAAAGCTCGAAATATCCATACCTTGATCCATTTTATAATTGGCGTCTCCATTGTAGTCTTTCCATCCTTCCAAATTGTACAGTGCATTGGCTGCTTGATTAAAATGGTCGGGCGTTTTGAAAAAGATAGCTTCGGTACCTTGCGACAGTGGTTCTTTGTCAAGAAAGTCGCTACAAGAAAATGTCTGAATCATGGCAAGCATGACGAACAGTTTGATTAGATTATATTTTATTGTTTTCATATTCTTATTCTATATATATATCAATTTATCATTAAAATGTTATATCCAAACCCACCGAAAGAAGGCGGCTGAACGGAAAAGTATTGTTTGAACCTTCACCATATTCGGGATCATAACCATCCTTGATTTTAGTCAATTCCCAGAGATCGTCGCCGGAGAAATAAACCCGGACCTTGTTTAAAGTTACTTTTTTAGTCAGCACTTTCGGAATCGTATAGCCGACAATCAGCGATTTCAAACGAATGTAAGTGGAATGTTGCACGCTTACGTCTTTGTTCTGGTAGTTCCAGTTATTAAAGGCATTATCGCGCGAAGCAATCGTATATTGTGCGCCGGTATTGGCATTGATAAGATTTTCGTTTTCATGCAAAAGGCTTGGAATATTAATATCCGACCACATCTTGCCCATAAAAGTACTGTTCTGAAGCACGTAATTGGTTACCCAGGGGGCATAGATATTACCGGTACGCAATACGACCTGTTTGCCTACACCCTGAAAAAACGCTTGAAAATCAATGCCTTTCCATTCTGCACCTGCTTTGAATCCGAATGTCAGACGCGGAGCGGCATCGCCTGCATAATCGAGGTCTTTGGTGGTAATAGCGCCATCGCCGTCCAAATCGACCAGTTTCCGGGTACCCGGACGAAGACGGTTTGTTCCGGTTTCCCTTGGCGCAGGAATAATGTTACCCGGCTTTACAGCGGTATGCGAAGCGTCCGTCCAGTAATATTTATCGTAATAGGCATCCGCCTCAGCCTGCGTCTGGAAAATACCGTCGGTCTTGTAAATATAAATGGCGTCCCTCGGTTTTCCTACCAAACGGTTGGAGTTTTTACCCGGATTGGGCACGTTTTCGTTGTTTTCCAGTTCTACGACTTCCGACCAGGCATCCGACAGAAAACCGCCGATGTTATAATTGACATGACCTATTTTATCCTTCCAGTTCAATGCAAACTCCCAACCTCTGGCTTCAAATTTACCATTGTTCGACTTCGGAGCCGAGGCGCCCAGTACGGAAGGGTAGGTTACGGAAATAAACATGCCTTCATTTGTCTTTTTGAAGTAATCGAAAGCGCCGGAAAGTTTATTGTTGAAAAATCCAAAATCCAAGCCGGCATCGTGACTGACAATGGTTTCCCACGTACGCGTTGCGGAAGTCATTCCGCCGAGATTTAACGAGGGCTGGGCTGCCAGCGTACTGCCGAAATAGGCGTTGCCGGTGCTGATTGTGGCGTAACGCTCGTAATTACCGATGCCTTCCACACTGCCTGTTTTCCCGTAATTATAGCGAAGTTTCAGGAAAGT
The DNA here is from genome assembly GCA_025996865.1 of Bacteroidia bacterium. GTDB lineage: Bacteria > Bacteroidota > Bacteroidia > Bacteroidales > Azobacteroidaceae > Azobacteroides. Next base: position 1,100 of record BNTV01000227.1, on the reverse strand, counting down.
CAAAGCATCCATGTTTTTCAGGAATTCTTCATTTGAAAGAACCCAACCAGTATCTGATGGATGTTTTGTATGGAAAAGCCAATTCTCAGAAACATACGGTAAGTATTTCGGGAGCAGACGACAAGTTCGGTTACATGGCTTCACTCGGTTTTGCCGATAACCAGTCGCAGTTGAAAGTGGCCGACGACGGCGAGAAAAAATACACCGGGCGTTTAAATATGGATTATCAAGCTACCAAAGTGCTGAAATTAGAAGGCGGAATGTCGTATGAAATCCGCAATATCACAACGCCCAATACCGATGTTGGAGCCGGTTATTACGACCCCTGGTTTTGGCCGGTTTATAACGAAAACGGTCATTTTTACGATACTTTCGGAAACAGGAATCCGGTGGGCGGACTTGTTGACGGCGGGCAGATAAAAACGGGATTTACCACTTTCCGCTCCAATATGAAAGCGAACTTCGACCTTTCGCAATTCCTTCCGGGCTTGTCTGTTTCTGGCACAGGAGCATATAAAAAAGTTGAAAAGAACATACAGACATTAGTAAGCAAAATTCAATATTACGACTGGGCGGATGTGCCTACAACCAACCGGCAGTCTCCAGGCTCATTGAAAGAAGAAGCGCTGGCATGGACGAGTGTAACGCTTGGCGGCTTCGTTAATTATGAAAACCGTTTTGCGGAAGATCACCAAGTTTCGGCGATGATTGGTATGACTACCGAAGAGGAAAATTATAAAAAGATTCTTGCTTCGAGAAATCAAGGCCCCTTGTATGCAGGTTCCGACCTGATAGATCTTGATGTCATGGTAAGCGGCACAAACAATGGCGCCGAAGGTGGACAGAGCTCATGGGCTTTCCTGTCGTATATTACCCGGTTAAATTACAATTATAAAGACAAATATCTTGTCGAATTTCTCGGCCGCCGCGATGGTTCTTCCAAATTATATCCCGACCAGCGGTGGAAAAACTTCTACTCCGTTTCGGGTGGTTGGGTTCTTTCAAATGAAGAATTCCTGAAAAACATGGATGCTTTGACTTTCCTGAAACTTCGCTATAATTACGGGAAAACAGGCAGTGTGGAAGGCATCGGTAATTAC
>BNTV01000226.1 GCA_025996865.1 Bacteroidia bacterium | reverse complement strand
TCATTTTACAGCTATCTCAATTAAACCGAGATATAGAATCTACAGTCAGAATACTAAACAAACAGGTTCACTATCCACTAAAGGCGGATTTATCGTCATCGGATAGTATGTATCAATATTCTGACTATGTATGGGTAGTACACATGCCTGCCGGTCTTGGGATAACCGAGTATGGGCCATACGGAATACCGACAAAAGATAAAGTCTTTATTCATTGCCTAAAGATATGAAAAAATACGGAGTTTATAAAATACACAATAACAAGACGGGATTTTCGTACATAGGATCCTCTACTAATATAAATCATAGAATTAGACAGCATAAATGGCTCTTTCGAAATGGGGAGCACTTTAATATATCAATGCAGAAAGATTTTGATCTATATGGTCAAGACTCATTCGAATGTACCGTTTTATGCCTATGCGGCAATAAGCTTGATATGGTGATGTTTGAAAAATTATTTATTAGAAGAGAAGGCGAGCTGCCTCTATACAATAAGGCGTGCCCCATAAATGGAAATTATGGAATAAAATGGTCAGAAAGCTCTCGTAAAAAATTTAGTAGTAGTAAACTCGGTAAGAAAATAACTCACATCGACTACGATAAAAACGGCAAGCTGTCAAGAAAGAAGGTGGTCTCTGTGGATAGGGATGGCGATACTAAAATGTATCAATCTATACAAGAGGCCTCTACTCTACTGAGAATAGACAGGACAAGCATATCCAAAGCCTTGCATGGCGTTTGTAAGAGTGCTGGTGGGTTTAAGTGGGCATTTGCAGAGGAATCTGCATTAAAAAATCGGGTTAATTCAGTGAACCCTGAGATGGGAATACTGAGCCAAGTCCTTAAATTGCGTAAAGGTAAAGGAAAGGTGCAACGACTAATCTGTGAGCAGCAAAGCGATAACCAGAACACGAAATCCCGACATCGAGAACCGATGAAGATATAGTCTGATCTAATAATAATTCAATTATTAGCGTTAGGATAAAGAGCCTGACGAACAACATCATGAAAGAATAGAGATGCTGGTAAGCCATGCGTATTGCAGTTCACTAATGACTTTGCGCACAATAATTTAATAGAAGATATGGTTGCGTCTAAAAGCACTGCAACAGAAGACCCAAGACAGACAAGTATATTTAATAATACGAATACATGAAAATAAAAAGACAAGCAGTATTAATTCCTTATTATGATGATAAGTCGAGACTAAACCACTCACTAATCAAAATATTCAGGGAATCACCAATGGCATATAAGCGAGAGCTGGATAATCCGCGGGAGCTAAACATGTCATTCCTTAAAGAAGGAACGATGATTCACAAGTATATCTTGGAGCACGCAGACTTCTTTAGCGAATACTACCTTCAATACGCAGAAAGCCCAAATAAGTCACCAAATCAACGCAAGCTCGCTGAAAGACTTATTCAGGAAAATTTTAGCGGGGAGGTAGATCTACTCACGACTATCTATAAAGAATGTTATAATACATCTAAACTATCGCCTAAAGAGGTAGAGGTCAAGGCTATAGAGGCTGCGAACGAGATAGCTGAGTATGTTAAGGAGAATATGCTACATAGTAGCAGCATGCTTCCCGTAGATCAAAAAACATTAGAGACACTCAAAAGATATACTCAATCCATCCACGATCATACAGCGGCCAGGGATTTATTGGATGAAGACTTTAGCCATCCATGGTTTAGTGAGTTTCATATCAATTGGGTTCATCCAAGTGGCGCTGAGTGCAAATCGCTTATTGATAGAATAAAGTTTATTCCTGAGACTAAGACTGTATGGGTGATTGACTTAAAATCTACATCAGACGTAGCTAATTTCAGGGATTCGGCTGATAAGTATGGCCATATTACTCAAATAGCTTTCTATCGCATGGCAGTAGTTTGGTATATAGAACATATATTAAAGGAAAATCCTCTTGACTGGACAATCAATACTGCCATTATAGCTATAGAAAAGCAGACCGCCGATGTTAAGGTGTTTAGTATTGATGAATACGAACTTGATGATGCTACACTGAGACTGAATGGCTGGATTGAGGACATCCAATGGCATAAACAGAATAATATCTGGAATATGGATAGAGAGGCATTTGATAATAATGGAATTAATCTATTGAAATAATGGGATCATCAAGTAACGAAGCAAGAAACTTCATTGCCCTTACAAGCCCAGGCCTAAGATCAAGGCTTACGACCCAAGAGCAGTTGTCTATATACGAACAGCTCATCCCTGGAGTGAAGCTCGGCAGGGCCATCAACTGTCCATACAGGAAGGATGAGAATCCATCATTCTCTATATACAAATCAAACAAGAGCGACAATATCTTATTTCGTGACTGGGCGACTGGGGAAGGTGGAAACGTAGAGCTATTCATGGCTTTAATGAAGCGTGAAGTAGCGCCAATAGCGACGAAGAGCAAGATTGCCGACTTTAAGAATAGTCTTGACTTTATATCCAGGACTTGGGCTAAGACTGACTTTAATCTGTGGGCCCACTGGGGGATAACTCCAGAAACGCTCATAGAGTATAACGTAGAACCGGCTGCCATGCTACTTGTAAATGGTAGAGGCGGCTGGAAGCATACGGTTGACAATCCAATCTATGTGTATAAATATGGCAAGTCGTTTAAGGCGTATAGGCCAAAAGCATCTAAAATATCCAAGTGGAAGTCTGAGCAGAATGGCAATGATGTACAGGGATACGAGCAGCTTCCAGAGACAGGCAATGTGCTAATCATAACTAAATCACTCAAAGATGTAATGTCTCTTAAAGAGCTTGGATATAGCTCTGTGGCTGCATCTTCCGAGACTACATTCCTGCCGAGACCTATCTTCGCCGACTTAAAGAAGAGATTTAAACACATTATTCTATTCTTTGATAATGACAGGACTGGTATTGCTCAGTCTGAGAAGATTAAGCACGAATATAATATTCCATACGTAGTTCTTGAAGATAAATCCACCAAAGATATATCTGATTATATATGCAAGTACGGAATGGAGGATGCAAGAAATGAGATGTCTAAGATTATATATGGATTTACAACGATAGAACTGTCATGTTGAATAGATTTATAGACTGGATGATAGATAATGGCGATGATGCCATAGAGTTTTTCTTTAAATTGGTTATAGCTATTGCGTGTGGCGGAGTAATTGCCACGGCGATGGTTATGGCTGATAAACTTATAAAATAAATGAAGTACGAAATACATAAACTACTACTTAGGAATGCATACGTAATGTATGCCACGTTTGATTTTGAGAATGAAGCCGAAGTGAAAGAGGTTAGCGATATGCTGGATATTCCAATAGATTGCAAAGATATACAAAATTCACTTGCGTTCTGTAGATTTGATGGCGCATTGCAAAGTAGCGAGGATAAATCAATAGCTCATAGGTGTTATCTTGTTGCATTCTCAGACCATACAACTCACGGCGAGATGGCTCATGAATGCCTACATTTAGTACAAGAGCTACTGTATAGTATTAATGCAGCCCAGCCAGAAGCCTGTCCAAAATCTTACGAGATTTCGAGTGAACTGACTGCCTATCTGCTGATGGAAATTACCAACCAGGCTGCTGGATTCTGTAAAAACAAAGGCGTAGAGATTAGATATGCGTCCGAGCATAAATTCAAACCAATATACCCAGTACAGGAAACATTTGTATACAATGACTAATAGCGCCATAAATACACTAATGTCTTCATCAGTAATGACATATTCCACGCCGCAGTGGCTGTTTGGCGAGTTGAATCGTGAATATAAATTCACAATAGATCTGGCAGCCGACAAGTCTAATCATAAATGTAGTGATTATTTCACTGAAAGCGATGACGCGCTGTCTCAGGATTGGCATACAAGCTCAAATAATGGCTTCTGTTGGCTTAATCCACCGTACGGAAGGCATCTGTATGTCTGGATGAAGAAAGTGGCTGAGG
>BNTV01000225.1 GCA_025996865.1 Bacteroidia bacterium | reverse complement strand
CCGCTGCCGCCGCTAAACGTGTCATGGACATGAAGGATACCGGCGGAGGCCAACTCTTCAAGCTGTTCACGGTAACAGCCGATTCCAATACGCCGGAACTGCCGCAAAACGTCACCGATGATCCCGATTATTATGCTGATTTTCCGGTCGGTGCAGCCGGCATTGATCCGTATCGCTCTTTTTCCGAAATGTTTGACGGCGAGGCGGTAGCGTCCATTAATCCGGAGTATGTATGGGGACGTCCGTCGGGTGAAATCGCCGAGATGGGACGGCGCGCCTTCCCTATTGCAAATGACGGATGGAGTGAGTTATGTGTCACCCAGAAAGTAGTTGATGCTTTCAGAATGGTCGATGGCCGTCCTATTCAATCGTCCAGTCCCGAATATCCGTATTCCGAAAGCGGATTTACCGAATCCATCACTATGTTTTCGGGTTACAGGCTGAACGCCGGCGTGTTTAACATGTATGTCAACCGGGAAGCGCGTTTTTATGCTTCGATAGGATTCAGCGAATGTTTCTGGCCATGTTCGTCAACGACCACTTCCGGACAGCACGATTTAACGGTTACCTATTATTATAATTCGGCCAATGGAAAGGGAGGTTCGCACAATGGCGGTATTTATCCTGCTACCGGTTATGTCAGCAAAAAGGGCATTCATCCCCAGGACGCATGGAGTGGCGATAACAGCCGGCGAATGCCGAAAGCATTCGGAATTATCCGCTATGCCGAGACACTTCTCTCCTACGCCGAGGCCTTGAATAACCTGACATCCACGCATACGGTCGAGTTAAACGAAGAAACATATACGCTTACACGCAACCCGGATGAAATCAGGAAAGCGTTCAATCAGGTTCGTCACCGCGCCGGTCTGCCGGGGATGAACGACGCCGAAGCGAGCGCCCAAAAAACGGTTCAGGCGCTCATCGAACAGGAACGTATGGTCGAATTTATGCACGAAAACCGCAGGTATTACGATGTGCGTAGATGGGGTATATACGAAGCAACGGAAAATGAGCCTGTATCCGGAATGAACGGTGAAGCAGACAAGGATTCTTTTTATCAGCGGGTGATTATCGGTTCGGTTCGGGTCGGCGGACGCGTCGTAGATAAGAAAATGAATTTTCTGCCCATACCCAAGGATGAAGTCAGGCGTTTGCCTTCATTTGACCAGAATCCCGGTTGGGACGACTGATGTTTAGTTAAAAACTAAAAACTAAAAGTTAAAAGTTAAAAACTAAAAGGGAAGGGTAAAATAATAACAAGAGTTTTAATTCAAAGAATATATAAAATGAAACACATAAATTATTTATTCGGCATACTGATATTTGTTTTTCTGCTGTGTACGGTTTCTTGCAACGACGATGAGAATGCGTACAAAAGCGAGTTGTACAAAAAAGTATTCGCCCTGGTCAGCGCCGACAATTACAATGTCTTTACGGCGGTACACGATCTGGAAGAACCGGAGTCGACAGGATACGTATCGGTTTCCTGCGGGGGAACTACGCCCACAGACAAAGACATCCTGATCAACCTGAAATTGGATAATGATCTGTTCGACAGATACAATAAAGGGAATTACGATGTGGAAGAAAATAAATACGCCAACATTCTTCCGGCGGACAAATACACGATTGATAACTACAGCATCACCGTTCCCGCCGGGGAAAGAAGCGGTCGTATGAAAATCAGGATGCGCCCCGAAGGCTTATCGCCCGATTCGATTTATTTCATTTCGCTCAAAATTGATAATTATTCGGTATATGAGGCCAATCCGACCAAATCGGATATCCTGTACAGGGTATTACTGAAAAACAGCTATGCCCTCCAATCATCGTCATCGTTTGCTACCAGCTATTCGATGCGGGGGATGCTCGGCGTTTCAAACGTGATGGGAACTAAATCCGTGTTCCCCTTGACACACAACAGCGTGCGGGTAATGGCCGGCAACGAAACCTTTCAGGCCGATACGGCGCTCATAAACGGCAGAAGTATCATTCTGGAAGTCGATGACCGGAACCATGTTACGGTCAAACCTTTCAAACACTTGTATGTGGAGCAGATAGACGGCGATCCCGATTATCCGAACATCTATTTTATTGATGACGACGGTTTCAGGAAATTCAAAACGTTTCAGTTGCGGTACAATTATCGAAAAGCCGGTGATGCTACGCTCTATGAGATGAAAGAAGAACTGCGAGTTGAACTTAAAAAATAACGCCTAATGCTAAAAACAATGAAGAGAATTTTTATAATCAAATGGATCGTTGTCCTTTTTGTAGCCGGATACTTAGCCGGATGCAGCGAAGATACGGGGGGCGACAGGTATTCTTTCGATAAGGTTTTTTATGTGAACGATGCTTCCTTAAAATTATTTTTCGGAGATAAGCAACAGCTTACGGCAAGCCCGACTGCCGACGAGTTTGAATGGTCGAGCGAAGATACGGGAATTGCTACGGTAACGGCTAACGGACTTGTCGAAGCCGTTGGTGTGGGAACAACCAATATCGTCGTTACGCAAGGAACAGTCCATAAATCAATACCGGTAACCGTCACCATTCCTTCCATGAACAGCGCCACTGCCAGGGCAGGGAAAAACCGGGTTCAGATTGAAGTCAATATTAAATCCGACCGGATAAAAGGGCTTCGGATGGTTCGTTTGGATAACAACGAATCCAAAGAGGTTGATATTGATTACCAAAGCGGCGTTTTCAGTTTTTTCTATGAAGGACTGACGGGAGCTAACAGGTATTCTTTCCAACTGTTTTGCCTCGACAAATTCGGCAACGAATCCGAACCGGTTGAAGTTTCGGCAAATGCTTATGGCGATTCTTACCAGGCGACGCTTCAAAATGCAAAAATAAAAGCGAAAACCGAATTTGGCAATGGAATCGCTATTGGATGGGAGGGGGTACCCGGCGCTTTTTACGAGTTGTTTTATACCAACAGGAATGGTGTGTTAGTGTCAAAAGTTGAACCGGCTGGTACGGAAAACTCATACCTGATTGATTATCAGTCCGGATCCGAATTAAGCTATTCTACCCTGTTTCTGCCCGAGCCGTCGGCGATAGACACATTTCGCCTGCCCCCGGTAGTTGTCGAGAATATTACAAACAAATCAAATGTTTTTTCCATAGCATCTCCATGTGAGATTCAGGCGAGAGACTTTGATTTGGGCGGCGAAGGCGTCGGCTATCACGACACCGACAACGTCAACCAGGGAGGAAACTACGACTACCGAAGGAACCTGGGTGATAACAACAGTCCCGGCGTTGATATAGAAGGCGGGTCGAATCTGGGTTATAACAATGAAGGCGAATGGCTGATGTTCACCGTAAAGGTGGTTGATGCCGGCAATTATGCGCTCGATTTGAACTTGTCCGTGAATAATGGCGATGGAGGCAGGTATTCACTTGAAGTTGACGGTGTGAAAACAGCTGTGTATAGTTTGGTGAATAATGATAATTGGGGCGACTGGCGTTGGTATTACGAGCGAAATCCGGACGTTTCCCGACCCGCCGTCCTGAAATTGTCGCAGGGAATCCACAAAATAAAATACACTTTTGAATCCGGCGGTTACAATTTCATGGGTCTGAAATTTACATACGCAGAATAGAAATTGGAACAGGTGTTAAAAAACCGCTGTCATGGCAAGAGTTGCTATGACAGTGGTTTTTTTAGTTTTTTTACTTCAAAAATTTGGCTAAATATTAAATTGAGGTGCTGAACCCGGAAGACCGTAAGGTCTTCTATTTGGGTAACCCCGCGGCAAGCGAAGCGCAGCCCGGGGTAGAGCAACCCCTCATCATCCCCTCAACTCCGATAGGAGTTGAACTTATTTACTTCAAAAGCATTGCTATTTTATAAAAAACAACTACATTTGCAAACAGAAAAATACAACCAATAACTTATTAAAATCAAAACAGTTATGTCCGCTTATAATCAAATTCTTTATCACATTGTTTTTAGAACAAAAAACAGCAAAAAAACAATTCCGCT
>BNTV01000224.1 GCA_025996865.1 Bacteroidia bacterium | reverse complement strand
ATCCTATTTCCCTGCAAATCAATATGAAAATAATTGCCATCAAAATCTCTTACTGTGCAAAAATTTTCTTGAAAATTGCCTGTCCATGCATAGTTTTGTGGGTAAACTCTTTTGCCTTGTTCGTTGAGCGGCAAATCTTTTATCTGCTCGCTCATTGATTTTTCCCATCGCACTTTGAAAACGGGCAGGAGTTGGTCAAGGCGATTTTCAAGACTGTCGGGATTCAACCTTTTGTGTTTGGCTTTTGCTTCAAATTCAACGATATAATCGCTCATTTCCAAATTTTCATATTCCGATAAATACCACAAATCGTAAAAATCGCGTGGCTGTTGTCGGGAAAGTAGCGAACGAAGTTTTTCGGTCATTACTTCGGGTAAAAATTTATTTTATATTCATTAGGCAAGAGTTTTTCTACAAATAATAAAACCGGATGCCAATTTATAACGGTTGATGCAATAAACGACCACAAGGCGCAACGTACTATCAAATTCTACGAAGACAACGGGTTTAAATTACTTACACTCTCCGATTTACAGAGTGATTCCAGAGCAATGTATAAACCGCTGATAAATAGGTTGGTTTAAAAGTAGGAGAATGGTTTGCTAAATTCCGCAAGGTTTTTTTATCGCGGAGCGATTCCATTATTGTAGTAGAGATAAATCATAACACGCACCCCAACCGCGGAGCGGTTGCATTATAATCCAGAAACCGCCCCGCGGTTTGGGGGAGGCGGGGAATTATTCATTGGCTACAATAATGGAATCGCTCCGCGATAGGCAAAATCAAAAAAATAGCCTGTATATATCAATCATATATGAGTTCAGGCTTTATCTTATCTGTTTTTCGTTCATAAGAATTAAAATTAATCTGTTTTTCTCCATAATCATCTTCATATAGTGTTTTATGTAAATATTCTTCCACAACTCCAATTCCCATTTTTACATATTCACCAGAATAGGCAATATTACATTCTGACAAGATAATAATCGCACTACACACCCAATTTTCTATCTTTTTTTTATCAGCGTCTTTTTTATTTTGTGCGTAATAATTTATAGCTCTATTGATTATAACTTTTGCTTCTTCCTTATGTGCCTGATAATTAGCGAATAAATATCTATAATGGGTTAAAGATTCTTTAAATGAAATATCCGCCTCAGCCCACTTTGAATTCTTACTTTGGGCAACGCCCAACTTATTATAGAGATTAGCCACATAATCACACTCATATCTATTGTATGTTTGTGGTTCGCTACCTGCCAACTGCTCATAGATTTTTAATGATTTACGAAAATAATCTTCTGCCACTTCGTAATAATTGTCGTTTTCGTTCTCCTTCTTCTTAGCTTTTTTATAATTATCGCTTAATAGCAGTTTACCTATACTATCACATACTTCAGCTCTTTCCGGCATGTATTTTAAGGAGTCTTTTCCAAAAAAACGCAAAGCCCCCTCATAGAAATCTTTTTTGTCGGGGATTTTTTTGGGATCTTCACTTATCGCCTTACCCAAAGCATAATAAAGCTTTGCTTTATATATACTGTCCATTTGTAACTTTTCTTCTATTTCCTTCGCTTTACGCAAGTATTTTTCTGCCTTGCTTAGCGATTTTTCTTTCAACAGTAAATTACCCGAAATAAAATAGGCTTCCATTTTTGCAGAATCAGGTATTGATGTATTTTTAGCCTCAAACGGGTTTAAAAACTTCTTGTTAAATTTATTCAAATTTTTAAGAATTTTCAGTTGGCCTTGATAAAGCTTTCCCTCTTCACCTTTAATTAATTTTTTCCACTCGCCATAACGTTCATTTGCATCCTTGTCTCTTTTTTGTCTATAATAGAACGTAATAAGTGGAATTCTACATTCAAACGAATGAGAAATGGAATCTGCTTTTTTGTAGTTAGCTTCCGATTTCTCAAAATCAAACACGAATTCGAGAAGTTGGGCTTTTAAGATACGTAAATATGCGTGTGCCTCTGAATTAATTTTTTTTTCGGCATTATTTATAATAGTATCATTAAGAGCCGATAGGGCGGAATCTATCTTATTCTCATTGAAAGAATTGTATGCCGCTTCGGCTAATGAAGAATTTGCCTTTTTCTCCATGTTATAATAGTCGTATTCAGCTTTTATGAAATTGCGAAAATCATTCAGTCTTTTCTTTTCCCATTTTGTTGTTTTTTGTTCGTTCCTTACGGAATCTAATCTGTCTGTTAATTCCGAGTTGATATACCTCGTGTCATTTAACAGTTTGCTTGTATCTTGCAACTGTTGGTTTAAGTGGCATATAATGCTATCATTTGATTTTAACTGTTGGTTTAAGTGGCATATAATACTATCATTCCGTTGGTTAATACTGTCTGTTTGTTGTTTTCTATTCTTCTCTTTATTGACAATCTCCCGCTTTAAGCCGTTTATGGAATCTTGTTTCAGTTTTATATATTTATTATAATAAGACTTGGCTGTGGAATCTGAGGGATTCAGTTCATAAATCTTCAAATATATTTCATAAGCCTTTATACTATCTTGATTCGATAAGCTATCAGCCTCCGTTTTTAATTTAGAACATTCAACAGTCTTATCGTGTAAGTTCTTCATTTCTGGAAAGTGTTCTTCATATTTCTTTGTGGATTCGTAGGACTTCGCTGTATCGTAATTTGCTGTAGTGAAATTATTTAATAATGAGCGATATGCCTTGACGGATTCACTTTCTGTGACTTGACCATAAATAAATGTGTTACAAATAAATAGCAATAATAAGATGAATATTTGTTGTATATTTTTATTTTTCATATTAATTTTTATTTTTGAATGTGCTTATTTCTAATTGAATCGGGTAGCAGTGTACAAGCTTCATTTTGATGCAGTTTAGGGTGCAATGAGTCTGCCTGTTCCAACATTTTGATATCATTAATTTTTTTCCCTTTTTCTAAAAACAAACAATATCCGGTTGTATCATTATTCTCTAAGACATCTTTTGCATCAAAAAATTCTTTGAAAGCGATATTATAATTACCGGCATTAAATTGAATTATAGCTGAATTAAGAATCAGGTCCCTTTTAGTTTTTTCCAATGTGCGATTGATTTGCCAAACTGAAATTAGGCTGACTATGCTTATTATTAGACCGAATATACTTGCCCAGTTTGCGATTGTTGTTAAGTTTAACCATTTCCAGCTCTTTTTAAAGCACTCCCCAATTTGAACAAAGTGTTTTTTCATTTTCATTTTCTTGTCTTCCAGTTCCATCAAAAGACTTGTTGTTAAATTGTTTTAAAATACGAAAGCGCAGGAACTGTTTAATGTCTTATTTGCTTTAGAGGTATCGCCAAACACCAAGGAACAAATAAACAACAGCACCTACGCTCATATCTATATATAAATTAATCATATACAGACAAAGCGCAAGCGTTTGTTGCCTATCATACTTGTCCCTTATTGTTTTGTTAGAAAATTTGGCGAATTCTAAAGCAAGTATAATATCTTAAAACGCTTACGTTAATCAAATTAAGTCCTTCCAAAACAAACAACGCTATGTCTTTTTGGAATTGCTACAAAATTAATAAAAGTTATTTATTCAATGGCAATATTTTCAAGTATTTTTATTATTTGGGGAGTTTTATGGAAAGAAAAGTATTATTTTTGTGATGCAGTAAAAAAACAGAAGTTATGGGAACAATAACCTTAACTTACAATGAACGAAACGTTCAAGTAATGAATTTGTTGAATTATATTTTGGCAAGCGGACTTTTAGTGACTATAAATCCTTTATTATTCTTGGCGGAATCATTTATTATTATGATTATCCTCATAACGTCCCATGTTAAAAATATCGGTCGTTGGCGTTGAAAAAAGTTACAAAAAAAGTTAGTTAAGTATTTGTATAATTCACTGATTTTCATTATCTTTGTTCTATAATTTCAAGCAAAAAGAGGTATGAATATTTTTGATTTTACTAAAAATTTCCCTGATGAGGAATCTTGTATTTTGCATTTTAAAGCACAAAGAGACCAAAAAG
>BNTV01000223.1 GCA_025996865.1 Bacteroidia bacterium | reverse complement strand
GAAGAATGCAACCCTGGTAACCGGCGCAGACCCTTCTTCTCTGTTTTATATCGAGATTACCTATAAGGAAGATGGCACCGGTGCGACAGACAGGACTTATGCCGTTCCTGTTCCGGCCATTGTGGGCGATGCATATAAATCTTCCATCGCCTTTGAAATGGAACGGCAATATACGTTCCAGTTTGAACTGTTTGGCAAAAAACCCATCGAATTTAAGGGTGTTACGGTAAGTCCTTACGATACAGTTGAACAGGAAGAGCTGCTTCGTTTGCACTGGGCAGGTTCAAATATCTATTATGATGCTGCGCTTAAGCACCTGACGTTTGCCGACAGCGACGATAAGAGCAAAGAGCAGTATCAGGGGGTTTATTTCCAGTGGGGTAGCCTTACAGGTATCTCGCCTGAAGGTCCATATACTCAAGGTAATACGGTAATTTATCCGATGGGAGGCGAGCCTATTACCGCTGCTCCGGCTTGGATTGCTATTCCTCACGTTGCGTCTGATCCCGGCGCTTATTCTCGTGATGCTAAATACCTGATCGAACCAAACGTCCATGACACTATCAACGAAGTAGGCGATATATGCAAGTATTTAACAGAGAGGGGTTGGGCTCCAAAGGGTAAACGCTGGCGCATGCCGACATCGGCTGAGCTTGGAGACGCGGGCGATTACGGTAATGTTGGCGCCGCCACTTGGCCTGCTGTTTCTACCGCCGTGAATGCAGACGGCACCACTCCTTTTACCAACGGAGTGCAGTTGCGAAAGTCAAACACTCCGTACTTCCCCGCTTCCGGGTTGCGTAACTATTCGGCGGGTGTGTTGACCTACGCGGGTACGAACGGCTTTGCATGGTCGTCATCGTCGGGCAGCCCTTCTGCCGGCTTCTTCTTGAACTTCAATAGCATTGCGGCGAACCCAGCGTTCAACAGCTATCGGACGTTCGGCTTGCCTGTCCGCTGTGTGTCAGAATGATTGTGACCTGAGCTAACCCCTCTGTTGAAACGCTTACAGCAATGGAGGGGCAGCGTAATTGTAAACAAGATGATGGCGTTTCATGCCCTCGTAGAGACGCCCAATTGGGCGTCTCTACCCAAGGTTTGGCCGGAATAATGGTATATATTCGACAGGCGCAAATTCATTCGCGCCTGTGTGGGTATATTTTTACGTGTATATCGTGTGTGGAGGTGCGCGGGAGCGTGTCTCCACATAATTTTTTAAAATTTATTTGTATAAATGGAAAAAAAGTAATAACTTTGCGCTCTCAATTGAAAAAGGTTCCTTGGCCGAGTGGTTAGGCGCCGGTCTGCAAAACCGTCGACAGCAGTTCGAATCTGCTAGGAACCTCAAAAAATTTTGGTGGTGTTTTTTCTATTCAGGGAAAACACGAAAAGGGAACCGGGTGAAAATCCCGGACAGTCTCGCTGCTGTAAGCTCTGTTTCAATTACGAATTGTTTTTGAAAGACAAGCGAAACAATACTCAGCCACTGAAAAAAAGAGAATTAAAGAGTTAAATTAGAAAATAAATTGATTTTCAATTTTCAATTCTCCATTCTCAACTATTTTCGGGAAGGCGTTTCGTTTAAGAGTAAGTCAGAAAACCTGCCAAAATGGATGTTGGTAAAACTTTCGAGTTAAAAGGTATTTACTATTTTTCTATTTATGGTTTTAAAAAAATATTTTTATTATTTTTCCGGCTTGGCGCTTGGCTTATTGTTTGTTTCCGCTCTTTCTGCTCAGGAATTTCCGGATACGGTAAAAACACATCTTTTGAATGAGGTGGAAGTAAAAGCTACTGTTCCGTCTTCGTTCAAGGCCAATGCGCCTTTGCAAATCATGCAATCCAATGTTTTGAGCAAAACCGGGGCTTTGCAAGTTGCTGATGCTGTTAAGTTTTTCAGCGGCGTTCAAGTGAAAGACTACGGCGGAACCGGCGGTTTGAAAACCATTTCCATCCGCAGTTTGAGTGCAAATTACAGCGGTGTGATGTACGACGGCATTCCTGTTTTCGACTATCAAACCGGTCAAATTGATTTAGGTCACTTTTCTTTAGATAATGTACTAACCCTTATTTTACAAACCGGAGAAACCGGCGATTTACTCCAACCGGCTTATGAACGGAGTTTTGCCGGCGTGCTGAATATCCTCACCCCAAGTCAATGGAAAAATCCGGATAAAAAAACCGAACTGAAAGCAAGCTTCAAAACAGGTTCTTTCGGACTCGTTAATCCCTCGCTTTCCGTGGGACGCATGTTGAATCATACTTTTTCCGTCCGGTTTTCAGGTGAATACCTGAAATCGCAAGGAAATTATCCGTTTACACAATTTTACGGTCTTTCGGATTCTACTTCCAAAGAAAAAAGAAAGAACTCTGAGGTAGAACTTTACAAACTCGAATCGAATATTTACGGGCATTTCTCAAACGGCGGAAAACTGTCCGGCAAAGTTTATTATTATCATTCCGACCGGAATATTCCGGGGCCTGCTATTTATCACGCTGATGATGCTATTGATTATATGGATGTTTATAATGATTATTCCGGCGAGAACGTGAAGGATAAAACGGCTTTTCTGCAAGCAAATTATACGCAGCCTTTAAGTAAAGTTGTTGATTTTCAGACGAATGCTAAATTTAATTTTTCTACGATTGATTATACGGATATTAGCATCAAATATGGGGACGAGAATCAGAACGGGAAAAAGGAAAATATTTATTATCAGCGACAATATTTCCTGAATGCAACTGTGCGTTACCGGATTTCGGAGCAACTGTCTGTGGCTTGGGCGAATGATGGCATTTACGGAAATTTCGGGAGTAATTTTTCCGACGCTTTTCCTTCCCGAACCAATTGGCTGAGCGCTTTGACCGGAAAATATGAGCATCCGGTTTTTACATTGACGGGCAGTCTGTTACATCATTTTACAGACGATAAAAATAAAACCGGCAATGCTTTGGGAAGCCGTTCGCATTGGTCTCCGTACTTGGGTTTGTCGATAAAACCTTTGGAAAATCTTCCGGTGCGGCTTCGCGCTTATTACAAAAATACATATCGTTTTCCGACATTCGGAGATTTGCATCTTTCACGGGTTCCGCCGCTCAATCTTCAGCCGGAAAATGCCAACCAGTACAATTTGGGTTTGACTTTGGCTACTTCGTTGGGCCGGCGGATTTCTCTGCTTTCTTTTTCGGGCGATATTTATCAAATCAAGATTGAGAATAAGCTGGTTGCCTTGCCGCGCAGGAGCCTGTTTGATTGGTCGGTTCAAAATTTCGGGCGAACGGAAACCCGAGGTCTTGACTTAAACTTCAAAATGCAAGGCCAACTTCAATCCGGTTTTTCCGCCCAACTATCAGGCGCTTATACCTATCAAAAAGTATTAGACAAAACCAATGCAACAAAGTCCGCCTACAATCAGCAAATGGCTTATACGCCGCGACATTTCGCAACAGCTTATTTATTGTTGGAAACGCCTTGGTTGGATATTAATTATACCGTAATTTATTGCGGAAAAAGAAATTATACAGGTATCGACCGGCCGGAATACCGGATGAAACCTTATACGGAACAGGGTTTTAATTTGCAGAAAACGATTCACCGGCGAGATTATTCGCTTGCCTTTACGCTGGAGTGTTTGAATTTGTTTGACAATCAATATGAGGTAGTCCGTTCGTATCCGATGCCGGGGCGTTCGTTTCGTTTGGGAATGAAATTTATTTATTAATTTTAAAATTGTATGAAAATGAAGAAATGTATGAATGTATTGAAAATCACGTTTAGCTGTATTTTTTTTCTGTTTGCTTTTATAGCTTGTGAAGAAAATGATCCGAAACCGGAACCTATTGTACCTGCATCCGGTATATTTATTTTGAATCAAGGATATTTCGGTGCAAATAATTCGGGAATATCGTATTATGATTTCAAAACCGGAGCAACGACTTTTGATATTACGGACGGCAAACTGGGTGATACCGGACAAGATATGATTATTTACGGAAGTAAATTGTATGTTTCCGTTTATGGTTCGA
>BNTV01000222.1 GCA_025996865.1 Bacteroidia bacterium | reverse complement strand
AAAGGTCTTTTCAGAAACAGTTCCCAAAAGAGACCGTTTTTTTGAAAACGGTGGGTATCTATCTACTGTGTATCAAAAAGAAAAGGTTGTCATCACGACAACCAATCTTCATTGTTAACCTTAAATCTAATACCATGAAAAACACACTACAAAGGTAATGTATTTTATGTTATAAAACATAATTCTTTGAGAGAAAAATCATATATTTAACCATGTTTAACTTTTGTAAACTATTCGACAAACAGAATAAGACCTTTAATATATTCACCTTCAGGATGATATATATTTATTGGATGATCGGCTTGTTGAGTCAATTGATGCAGGATTTTAACATTTCGACCGGTTTGAGCGGCCGCACTGAATACTGCAAGTCTAAAATCTTCTTTTGTAACAACTTGCGAACAGGAAAAAGTAAAGATGATTCCTCCCGGTTTGATTTTTGCAATGGCTGTTGCATTCAATTTCTTGTAGCCTTGCAAGGCGTTTTTCAATACTTTACGATGTTTGGCAAAAGCCGGCGGATCAAGAATGATTAAATCGTAAGCCGAGGCGTCCATTTTTTCCAAATATTTGAAAGCATCTTCCGCAAAAGAACAGTGACGTGTTTCGTTTGGAAAGTTTAATGCTACGTTTTCGTTGGTCAAATCAATGGCTTTTGCGGAACTATCGACCGAATGTACTTTTTTCGCCCCTCCACGCAAGGCATAGCACGAAAAACCGCCGGTATAGCAGAACATATTCAGGACATTCCGTCCTTCGGCGTATTTTTCCAATAAACTCCGGTTGTCCCTTTGGTCAATAAAAAAGCCCGTCTTTTGGCCTTTTTCCCAATCGACTTTGAATTGCAAGCCGTTTTCGAAGGCGATACCCGAAACATTTTGTCCACCAATGAGATAGCCGTCTTCAGCCTCTAATTCGGCTTTGAAAGGAAGCGTTCCTTCGGATTTGTAGTAAATGTTTTCGATGCAATTGTCCAGCGCTTCTTTCAAGGCCTCCGCCAATTCGATACGAGCCAGGTGCATTCCCGGAGAATGGGCTTGCATCACAGCCGTTTTGCCGTAAATGTCCGTAATCAAACCCGGCATGTTGTCGCCTTCGCCGTGTGTTAAACGGTAAGTATTGTTGTAGGACAGTTTGTTCAAACCTAAACTTTGGCGCAAAGTCCAAGCGGTTTCAAAACGTTTTTTCCAGAAATCCCTGTTGATTTCTTCCTGCTTGAAACTCAGTACCCGAACGGCAATCGAACCGATTTGACAGTGGCCGGTCGCCAGAAATTTCTTTTGAGAATCGTAAATTTCAACAATTTCTCCTTCTTCGGGATGATCTTCGGCATGATGAATGGCGCCCGAAAATACCCAGGGATGAAACCGTTTCAGGGATTCTTCTTTGCCGGGATTCAGGTATATTTTTTTGTAGGACATAGGCATTCGTAAATTTTCAGGCAAGCCCAAGCATCCAAAGCGGCATAATTTTTCTGGGCTTTGGACAATTCTTTCGCTTCCCAATTGGTCAATCGTTGACTTTTAGATATTTTTTTTTGAAAGAGAATGGCATAGATTTTTTGCAAACTAAGCTCTTCAATGTCGTGTTTTTGAACGATTTTCTGTAAATCGACAAATCCTTGCGGGGAAAATTTCAGGAGGCGGCTCATGCTCAAAAAATCATCTTTCAGCGACAAACCGATTTTAAGTATTTCCGGATTGGATAATAAATCAATGAGTGATGACGGGAAACCGCTTCCGTTCAAACGAAACAGAAAACAAGTATCGAAAGTGGAAATTTGTACCAATGAAACGGTATGCATGTTTCCTCTTTGGAACGACGGGCGGGTTTCGGTATCAAAACCCAAAAACTTGAATCGGGACAAATAGTGAACTGCCTTTTCCGAATCTACGGGATTATCAATCACATGAATCTGTCCCGGAAATTCTTCAACAGTAAAGTTAGAAATTTCTTCTTTTGTTATCTTTTTTCCCACTTCTTTTTAATCTTCAGAATCGTTGTCTTTATATTTTATGAAATGCAAAGCGCGTAAAGCATTTACTAATCGTTGCCCCCAATATTTTTCAAAATTCCGGATGCTGAGAACCAGCGAGTCGTTCATGGTTTCTTTTTGTCCGTTTTTAAATACGGCGATAAAGTTACCCAAATCCTGGTAAATATCTGCCAAATCTTCCGAAATTTTTACGGCAACGGGTGAATCGCTCAATTTAATATCGGGATGAAACGTTTCCAAATATAAATCGTCCTCACCGAGCAGATTAGCGATGTTTTCCCGAACCCGGTCATACATTTCTTCCGTGACTTTTACTTCCAAATCAGATTCATAATCTTCAGCAACCGGCGGAATAACAGACACTTTCAAATATAGCAGAGGCAAAACCTTTGCCATATTATCGACAAATAATTTCTTTTCGTCCGACTTGATTTTTTCCATCAAAATGCAATAATCCAAGGCGGTACGAACAAAATCTTCGGTATATTTTGATAGTACTATCTCTTCCATAATTCTAATTTTATCCGGTATCACGTTAATATCGTCCATATTTTTTCCTCCGGTACAGGAGCCTCTATTTCAATCTCCTTTTTCGAAACGGGATGTGTAAACTTCACTTTCCGTGCATGCAAACAGATTCCCCCGCCGGGATTGGAGCGATTGAATCCGTATTTCAAATCACCCTTGACCGGACATCCGATTTTCGCCAACTGGCACCGGATTTGATGATGACGACCTGTTTTCAGGTCAATTTCCAACAAAAAATACCTTTCCGAATGCGCTATTAACCGGTAAGTTAAAACAGCTTTTTTCGAACCCTGCTTTTCGCTGTCGTAAGCATACGATTTATTTTGTTTTTCGTTGCGAACCAAATAATGTACCAACTCGCCTTCCGGCTCCGGTGGCTGATTCGCAACGATAGCCCAATACGTTTTTTTAATTTCGCCCAGACGGAACATTTCGTTCATCCGTTCCAAGGCTTTACTTGTCTTGGCAAAAAGCGTCACTCCCGAAACCGGACGGTCCAAGCGGTGAGTCACTCCAATGAAAACATTTCCCGGCTTTTGATATTTATCCTTTAACCATTGCTTTACCGTTTCGGAAAGCGGAATATCCCCCGTTTTATCGCCTTGAACAATTTCCGAAGAAGTCTTGTTCACGGCAATCAAGTGATTATCTTCGTAGATTACTTCCATTGAATTGAGAATTGAGAATTGAGAGTTGAGAATTTTTTAATCATTTTCAATTCTCAATTCTCAACTAATTAAGTGTTCATTCCGCCATCAACCTGAATGACTTGTCCGGTAACATACGAGGAAAGATCGGAAGCGAGGAACAAAGCGGCATCCGCGACATCTTCGGGCGTTCCGCCACGTCTCAACGGAATTTGTTTAACCCATTCTTCCCGTACTTCGTCCGACAGTTGGTGAGTCATTTCGGTGATGATAAATCCCGGAGCAATCGCATTGGCGCGGATTCCCCGCGAGCCTAATTCTTTTGCAATTGATTTTGCCAGCCCAATCATCCCGGCTTTGGACGCCGAATAATTGGCCTGTCCGGCGTTTCCGTGAACGCCGACTACCGAACTCATATTGATAATGCTTCCAGCTTTTTGTTTCATCATCACGGGAGTTAACGCGTGGATAAAGTTGAAAGCCGATTTCAGATTTACGTTGATAACCGAATCCCATTGTTGTTCCGACATGCGCATCATCAGGCCGTCACGGGTGATTCCCGCATTGTTGACCAGAATGTCAATCCGTCCGAAATCTTTCACGATTTCATTTACCACCGTATGCGTATCGTCAAAATTGGCGGCATTGGAAGCATACGCTTTTACTTTCACCCCTAAAGCGGCAATTTCATTTTCAGTCGCTTTTGCATTGTCATCAATCGCTAAATCCGTAAAAGCGATGTTACAACCTTCACCGGCAAACCGGATCGCGATTGCTTTTCCGATTCCGCGTGCAGCGCCGGTAACAATCGCAGTTTTTCCTTCTAATAATTTGGCCATATTTAATTGATTAATAAATTTTTTCCGG
>BNTV01000221.1 GCA_025996865.1 Bacteroidia bacterium | reverse complement strand
TGAAATAGTAGTTCAGCATTTCCAAACGGCTGTGCATTCCGTATGAAAGCGCGAAGCTCTTACCGGGATTGAATTGCCACTTCAAACCCAAACGGGGTTCTATACTGTAATGATTGTTCAATGTGAAGAATTGCCCGGTAATTCCTGCATTCAATGTCCATTTTTCGGAAAGATTGATGGAAGAGTTGCTGTAGGCTGAAAGTAAACTGCTAAAACCGGTTTCATCGGTAAGCGTTTGCAACGGTGTCCCTGCGGGTTCGGCATTTTTCAACAGCATGTCGTACATCAAACCTGTAAGCTGAACACCTGTTTTGTTGGTATGTTTGGCGCTGAATTTTTGATTGAGATAAGAAGATAAAACAAAATTCCGGTTTGTATTTTGAATCACATTTTGAGGAAGCAACCGGATGTCATCATTCATCCGTTCGGTGTGCATGTCTAATCCGCCGACAGTGGCAGCCAATGTTGTTTTCAAGAAGGCATCGTTACCGAACATGATTTTGTGACCCAAACCGACAGCTCCCATGTATTGTTTCACATCCTGCTCTTCCTTGTCTTGCAAATATTCCCATTTCGCGAAATCGGTTTCTGCGGTTTGTCCCGAACGGTCTATCAATCCGATTCCCCAAACCGAAAAAGTTCCCGTTTTTTGAGTAGGGAAATTCAGTTTAAATGATAAATCCTGATAACGTGTTCCGTCGGCATCATCGGGCATCAAGGACGTTAAAAGAGCTAAAGTAGAATAACGGTAGTTGAACAGATAAGAGGATCTTCCTCCTTTTTTGAATGGACCTTCGGAAGCGACATCAATTCCAATAGCTCCTAATTGAAGCGTATTTTCTCTTTTCTGATTATTCCCGTTACGCAGTTTGATATCAAAAACTCCCGACAAGGCATTTCCATATTCTGCGGGGAACGCTCCGGTAAAGAAATCGGAGTTGCCCAATACCTGACTGCTCAAAGCTGTAAGTCCGCCTCCACCAAAACCGGTTACATCGGCAAAATGGTTGGGATTGGGAATTTCTACTTCCTCCAGGCGCCACTGCAAAAATTTGGGAGCGTTCCCTCTGACTACAATCCCGTTGTTTCCCATATTGCTCCCGATACCTGCGAAGGAAGAGGCTAAACGAGCCGGGTCGTCAAATCCTCCGGCGTAGCGTTTGGCTTCTTCCACACTCAACATGCGGGCGCTTCCGGTTGCCATTTTATTCAATGGTAGCGTTTTATTGATTTTCGGAGTGACAACAACTTCTCCCAATTGGTTGATGTTTTCTTTCAAAGAAATTTCAATGAAAACTTCTTTAGCAGCTGTCAATAAGATTTCTTTGATAACAGCCGGTTCATAACCTGTATAAGTTACTTCTATATCGTAACGTCCCACAGGGACATTCTTAATAGTAAAATTTCCTGAACTGTCGGTTGATGTTCCAAAATCAGTGTTCCTCAACATAACAGTTGCATAAGGTAACGGTTCGTCCGAAGCGCCGTCTTGCACGATACCTCGAATGGTCTGAGTTAACTGAGCGCTTGCCAGTGCAGGAAGTAATAATATTAAGACAAAAAATGTGAATATTCTTTTTAGCCTGAATTATTCACACTAAAGAAGAAAAAAGTTTGTTATTTGCTTGTATTTCAGCAAAATAATTAGTATTTTTGTAGTGTCAAAAACAAAGACTAAAAACAAACTTTTTTCATGCACAAAAATACAAAAAAAATTGACACAACACCCGAACAAACATTATTTTGTTTGAGTTCCGTTCAAGGCAAAGCCGTTGAAGCAAGTTTTACAGCCCCCGATTTATCGGCAATGGGGGGACTGGTATTAATGAATGAACACGAAAAGGACAGTGGATTTTTGCAGTCGTTAACTGACTGTATCACAGACAATCGCAGTCAATTTCTCGTACAACATTCTTACTGTGAGATGATAAGGCAGCGAGTGTTTCAGATTGCGGCAGGTTATGAAGATGCCGATGACTGCGATTTATTGCGCGATGATTCGCTGTTAAAAATCTGTTCCGGTCGTTTGCCCGATTCCCCACCCCTCAGTTCTCAACCCACGGTCAGTCGTTTAGAAAACAAGTGACAGACAGGGAATTATATAAAATTGGCGAATGTTTTACTGTACAATTTATTAAATCATACAAAAAAGAACCGAAGGTTATCATACTGGATTGTGATGACAGCAATTTTAATGCTTACGGCGCACAGCAGGGCACATTGTTCAACGACTGTTACGGAGAATACTGCTACATGCCGCTGTTTGTCTTTGAAGGAATATCGGGCAAAATGATACTTCGGCTGCTTCGTCCCGGTCGCCGCAACAAATCAACCAATATCTACAAGATTCTTCGCCGGCTGATCAGCCGTCTGCGCAAAGCGTGGAAACACACGCAGTTTGTTGTGCGCGGCGACAGTCATTTTTGCTGCCACGAACTGATGGACTGGAACGAAGATCAATTTATTGAATCACAAAATTTTATGAAATGGGCTGACAGGCAACAAGTATGGTTTATTACCGGTTTGACAGGCAACAAAGCGCTCTCCGGGAAGACTAAAAACTGGGTGGAAATGGCTCAAAATCAGTTCAAAAAGCATGGAGAGCCGATTCGTTTTTTCAAAACATTTTCATACAAAGCCGCTTCATGGAAATATGCGCAGCGGGTAATATGCGGCTGCATACGTTATCTTACTGGAAATAAAACAAAAAACCTTCAAAGGCAGTGAGTTGGAAAAAGTGTCAATACTGACGCTACGCGAAAAAGTATTGCTCGCGCCGGTACATATCAGGCAAATGAAATCAAAAATTAAAATAGAATTTTCCGACAAACATCCCTACAAATAACTATTGTCCATGGCTTTTGAACTTTTTGCCCGATGGCGGGAAGCTGCGTAATTCGATTCAAACCGATATTTTCCGGAATGTTTTTAACATTCCGCCATTCATTGTGTCTTTCTGCGAAAAAACAGGCAAAAATGATCTCTTTAAGCATTTGTTTTAACTATAATTAACAGTAAAAACGCCTGTCAAATTATCAATCCCGTACCATTTCCATTTTTTTTACCGAATTATTGAAGCAAACCCGGTGTGAGTTATGGATAGTATGAATAATTCAGGTTAAATAATGGGTTAAAGATTAAATTTATTCTATTGAAGAATCTTCGCCGCCTTTTCTTAAAACGCTCGCCAGCTTTTACCCAAACGCTCGCCGTCTTTTTAAAAAAGCTGGCGAGCGTTTTAAAATCGATTACTTATCTTTTTTTAAAAGCCCGCCGGCTTTTTGGGTAGTTATCTTAGAGGTGTCCTACGCGAAAAAAAAGTAGCCGGACTGGAAAGCGAACGTCAAGCGTTTATGCGCGGTAAATCGTCTTCCCGCTACAAGTTGGAAAATATTTTGCAAACCGTAGAAAAGAACAACAGTTTGATAAACCGCATAACCGGAGATATGGAAGCGTTCAAAAGCCGTGCGCAATACGATAATGATAAAAACATGCTGAACCCTGTCCTCTTGGACGGTGTTACCGGTAGTAATCCTCAACTGATTGGCAAGAAACTGAATGAGATGAACTGAAAGCCCTGAAAGGCGATTTAACCGCCCTGGAACGGCAGATACAGTTGTCGTTGAAGCCCATTGAGCAAAGCGAAGGAAAGCCGGATGACGAGCCTGAAAACGTGCTTGCTCCGGCTGCCGCAAAAAGCCATGAGGCAAAGCCGCAATTCGTTTCTCCTAAAGAGGAAGAAAAGCATGTCGCCATAGAACAAATACACGCATTGTTTACCAGTAAATCAAAACCGCAAGATATTGTACACAAAGAATTTAGGGAAATGAAAGAAACGATACTAATCCATCTAAAAGAAAGCGAAGATAAAGTAGAATTTAAAGAAGCCAAGAGCCAATTTTCCTACAATAACGGGAAGAAAAGCGCTTTAGGTTATGTTACTGCTTTAGCGTAAGCCTTCGCTCCTCCGCATCTTGCCCAGTTTGCCCGCTCACCTTACCTTTGCCCAAAAAAAAGAAATGCACAAACCAAGCAAACGCAGATTAAGTACAGAGGAAGGCTTCGCCATCATTGCGAG
>BNTV01000220.1 GCA_025996865.1 Bacteroidia bacterium | reverse complement strand
GTTCCGGCACTTTGATAAAATAGCGGAACCGTTCTTTTTGAGCGATTTCGTTCGTAACCGAAAATTCATAATCAATCGTCTTTTTGCCATCCGCACCATTCAGGAGCGCACCGGAAAGGATTTGGGAGCTACTTTTTTGTCGGGTACAACTATTTCCAATTCCCTGACCGAATTATATCTGCTGTTCAAATATTTGCGCCCTAAAGAACTGGAACGGCAGGGCATTACCACCTTTGATGCATGGGCGGCGATATTTGCCAAAAAGACGATTGATTATGAATTTTCGGTTACGAACGAAATCGCTCAAAAAGAACGGTTCCGCTATTTTATCAAAGTGCCGGAACTGGCCAGTTTCTATCACGAAATATGCGATTACCGCACGGCTGCCGATATTGGCATCGACCGCCCGGAGAAGAACGAAATCCTGCACAATATCCCGCCAACGCCCGACCAGCAGGCTTTTACCATTCGTCTGGTTGATTTTGCCAAAAATGGAGATGGCACACTTTTGTTTCGCGCCCCGCTTTCAAAATTGGTAGAAGACTATGGTATTCCCGCCCATGAAATCCGCTTTATACAGGAGTGTAAAACGGAAAACGCCCGAAAGACAATGAAGTAGCCAAACTGTATGCAGGCAACAAGGTGGATGTCGTTTTCTACGCCGTTGAAAAATCGCTCGATGCCTACAAATTCGGTCTGCTTCACAACAAACAGCTGTTCATCAGCCAGCTAAAAAGCAACACACTTGGTTCGCGTACCATTGACGAAGGCAGTATGGACGAAAAATCAGGCATGAATTTTTCGGAATACGTCGCCATACTGTCCGGCAACACCGAATTGCTGGAAAAGGCTCGTTTGGAGAAAAAAGTAGCCGGACTGGAAAGCGAACGTCAAGCGTTTATGCGCGGTAAATCGTCTTCCCGCTACAAGTTGGAAAATATTTTGCAAACCGTTGAAAAGAACAACAGTTTGATAAACCGCATAACCGGAGATATGGAAGCGTTCAAAAGCCGTGTGCAATACGATAATGATAAAAACATGCTGAACCCTGTCCTGTTGGACGGTGTTACCGGTAGTAATCCTCAACTGATTGGCAAGAAACTGAATGAGATAGCCGACAATGCGCGAACGCACGGAATGCCGGAACCTGTCGGCTCGCTTTACGGTTTTACCCTGTTGGTAAAAACTGAAACAAGCAACAGGGACGGCTTTGATTTGGTGCAAAACCGTTTCTTTGCCAAGGGCGGGGGCGAAGTACTGTACAAGTACAACAACGGCATATTGGCAAACGACCCGAAGACGGCATCCATGAATTTGCTCCATGCCTTGGAATCCATGCCCGCACTGCTGAACAGGTATCAGGCCGATAACGAAAAAATCACAAAAGACATTCCGGTACTCAAGGAAGTGGTAGATGGAACGTGGCGCAGGGAAGACGAATTGAAAGCACTGAAAGGCGATTTAACTGCCCTGGAACGGCAGATACAGTTGTCGTTGAAGCCCATTGAGCAAAGCGAAGGAAAGCCGGATGACGAGCCTGAAAACGTGCTTGCTCCGGCTGCTGCAAAAAGCCATGAGGCAAAGCCGCAATTCGTTTCCCCCGAAAGAGGAAGAAAAGCATGTCGCCATAGAACAAATACACGCATTGTTTACCGGTAAATCAAAACCGCAAAATATTGTACACAAAGAATTTAGGGAAGTGAAAGAAACGATGGGCGACAGGCTTGTCATTGCATCGCCTGCAAAAGGCATAAAGATATGAAAAAAGAACTTTTCTAAAACGCAAGGCTCGATTTATGTCTTGATAAACCGAGCCTCGAAACTCCTTCTGATTTAGATGAGCGTTGTAAAGGTACGAATATTTTTATATATAACAAAAAAAATGTATTATCTTTGCATCATAAATCGTAGTAAGAAAACCCCAGTTTTCAGGGGTTTATTTTACCACAAAATATGAAAAATGGCAAAAGGTACCCAAATAACAAAGTCGCTTACCGTAGAGCAGATGGAGTTTCTCAAATATCTGGACAATGAGGAAATACAGCTGTTTACACTTGATGCTGTCCGGGATTTCACAGGCAAGGGAACAAAGACATTGAACGAAATTATCGAAAATCTTGTCCGGAAAGATTTTGTGTATCGCATAGAACGGGGAAAATATTGCCGCAGTACATTCAGGGATGAACATGTAACCGGCACATTTATTGTTCCGGACGGAACGATAGCTTATTGGTCTGCTTTGCACCTGTACGGATTGACTGAACAATTCCCCAATACAATTTTTGTTCAAACTACATTAAAGAAGAATCCGGTAACTGTTATGGGAACGCACTATCGTTTTATCAAGGTAGCTGTGCAAAAAAGAACAGGAATAATTTACAACGGATACGGAAATTACAAGTATCCGGTTACAGACCTTGAAAAAACGATTGTTGATTGCTTTGATTTACCACAGTACAGCGGAGGATATGCAGAGCTTATCCGGGCGTTCGCACAGGCGACATTAGATGCCGGTAAATTGACAGATTACTGTCAGAAAATCAATAATATAGCAGTAATCAAGCGAATCGGCTTTTTAGCTGAACTGTTGGAAAAGAAAAGTTTGGAAACGTTTACTGCATTTGCGCGAACAAAAGTAAACCGTACCTGTAATTTGTTTGACCCTTTCGGGAATAAAAAAGGCGAAATCATAAGCGACTGGAATTTAAGGTTAAACATATCCAAAGAAGCAATTAGGGCAATCATACAAAATCCTTACTGAACATGATAAGTAAAAATGAAATAAACCGGTTGGCTACCGAAAAAAACGTGAAAACGAGTACAATAGACAAAGATTGGGTCTTGGGGCATTTCATTGATGCCATATATTCCATTCCCGAATGTCGTAAAACCCTCATATTCAAAGGTGGTACGTGTTTAAAGAAATGCAGGATAGCTGATTATAGATTTTCAGAAGACCTTGATTTTACTTCCCTCAGTGATTCTTTTGTTTTCGACCTCTCACTGTTGCAACAAATCGTATCGCTGGTAGAAAATCGTACGGAAATGCCTCTGTACATTCAATCCGTTGAAGAATTGCTGTTTAACAATAAACGTACAGGCTATGCCGCACGAATAAAATATTGGGGGGCTGACCACAGGAAAGACCAGCAGCCGCCTGAACCTTCGCGTTGGCTTACAAATATTAAGATAGAGATAATTCTTTATGAAACAATGATTTTTGATGCGGAATTGAAAAATATCAGCCATCCGTACAGCGACCGGCTTACGGAAAATGCGACGAATGTTCCCGTTTACAACATTCATGAAGTGCTTGCCGAAAAAATTCGGGCGTTGATACAGCGTTCCTATACTGCGCCCCGCGATTATTACGATATATGGTATTTGAGCAAGTATATGGAAGACATTGATTGGCAGATGGTAGTGGATGCTTTTAAGATAAAAACCGCTTATAAGGGACTTTCGTTTACAGGCATTGACCAACTTGTCAACGAAGATAACGACAGGACTTTGAAAGCGGCATGGAAAAACAGTCTGGAACATCAGATTGGCAACGGTAAACTTCCCGATTATCAAACAGTAAAAACAGAGTTGCTTATCCTTTTCAGGCGAATATTTTTATGAGCATCGTTTTTCTATGAAACCTGTATCGCCTCTGCCTCCGAATTGATTATCCGGCAATCGCCCAAAATGGCTCCGCTTTCAACAAGCTCCCTGTCCATATCGGTTTTCATCCTGTAAACCTCTGCCCGTTTGTAATGGTAGATTTCCTTTATTCTGCAATGGAACAGGATATTATTTTTTCGTAAAGCATTCAGCAAGCCTTGCGAGATATTCAAAAATTCGCAGGCTTCTTTACCCGTCATCCAATAATCCGTTTCGGAAAATTGATATTTAACGTCTGCCAGCTGGTTTAACACCCGTCCCATCAATGACCGGAACAGGTTTTCTTCAATTAAAATGTAACTCATGATTCCGTATTGTTTTGTAAGCCTTCGCTCCTCCGCATCTTGCCCAGTTTGCCCGCTCACCTTACCTTTGCCCAAAAAAAAGAAATGCACAAACCAAGCAAACGCAGATTAAGTACAGAGGAAGGCTTCGCCATCATTGCG
>BNTV01000219.1 GCA_025996865.1 Bacteroidia bacterium | reverse complement strand
GTCGGATGCATCCGATCTTGGAAGAATCACACTGCCTATTGCCGTCGCCCTGAAAGCTCAGGTGTTGGTAATGGCGGCAAGCCCCTTGTACAATTGCAATGCTGAATTTGCGACAATGAAAAACAGAGACGGGACACCTGTACGCCGGAAACATCCGTTGATACCGGAAGATTTTCCCTTACGACGGGTATAGGTCCGTATTGGCGCATCAACAGAAAATGATAATACGCTTTTAACGCTTTCACTTCGGCAATCCATTGTATTCGCTCAAATTCCATAAGGTCAGGCACTTTTAGGGTCTCAATCCCATATAGAAAATTGTTGCAATCGCGAATAGCAGTATAATAATGTAACCATGTTGACATAATGTTGTTCGAGGGAGTCAATAATCCTCTTGGAATCAGGGAGGCAGAACGTGGTATATCCATATCGTATAGAGGATTGTCGTTCACCCATGCTTCGTCGCCACCCATTACGTCAATGCTTGAACCGAGATAATTGGAGGGTAGATAGGAATAGCATGTATAGAGATAGCGCTGTGTATGCTGGCGCATACCGAAAGCGCTTTCGAGTGTCGCAGTGCCTTCGGGAACTACGTTCAGATAGTCGGAACAGGAAAACATCATCACCATAGATAGCATGACGAACAGCCTGTAAAGATTTTTTATTGTTATATCTATTTTTTTCATAACTTTTGACATTTAAAATAAATTTATCAATTAAACGTAAGGTTTAATCCAAGATTAATAACTCTCTGGATCGGATATCCCGTCCCATTGCCCGCCATTTCCACATCCCAGAGTTTGAAACGGCTCCAAAGCAACAGGTTGGTACCACTCAGGTAAAACCTGAGATTTCCTATGTGCAGTTTTTTCTGCCAATTGCCCGGTATTGTATAACCAATTTCCGCCTGTTTGAGACGCAGAAAAGTACCGTCGCGCATAAACCATGTGCTTGGCAGAATATTATTTGAGTTAATGGTGTAACTCAGACGGGGCCAAATGGCATAGATGTTGCCGTTATCTTCCGACCAGTGACTGTCGGCATAAGCTTGCAGCAGCTGTGTATTGTTCTGGAAAGGAACTGTACTTATCACTCCTTTATCTCTATCGTCGTAGGTGGATATCCAGAACGATTCGTTGGTAAGACCTTGGAAGAATATCGAAAAGTCAATACCCTTGTAACCGGTAGATAAACCGAATCCGTAAACAATCTCAGGCGTGGTTGGCAGACCGATGGGCACCATGTCGGCGCCGGTTATCTTGCCGTCGCGGTTGACATCGGTATATTTAATATCGCCTCCTCCATATTTATAGGTCGTCATTTCCTGACGTGGAGAGCTGAGTGTTTCAGCGTCGTCAACAAACAAACGTTCTGCAATATATCCCCACGTCTGACTCAGAGGTTTGCCTACTCTCGAACGCCATGCTTCCTCGTATGCAGGTTCGTCGTAGATTTCAAATTTACTGGTGGCATACGTGAAGTTGGCGCGTGCGGATGTCCAGAAATCTTTTGTCCAGCTTTTCTGATACTCAAGACTGATATCTGTTCCTCTACCTGAAGCTTCTCCTACATTTGCCTTGGCAGTATAGGTCAAGCCCATTGTTTGAGGTATATAACTTCTGTCCATCAAGATATTGGTGCGTTTTTCATGGAAATATTCCGCAATAATCGTCAAATCTTTCCATAGACCGAGTTCAATTGCATAATTTGACTTGTAAGATATTTCCCAACCCAAATTCGGATTTGCTTCACGTAAAATTGAGATACCGTTCTGCCGCTCTCCAAGTCGATTTCCAAAAGTAAATCCACGCCCGTAGTCGTACATATTCATTTCCGAGAGGTAATAGAAACGGTCGGTTGCCGAGCCTATCTGGTCGTTGCCCACAAGTCCGTAGGAATAACGCAGTTTCAGGTTGTTTACCGTATTTTTTACAGGTTCCCAGAAGGATTCATTGGAAACGTTCCATGCGAGGCCGGCTGACGGGAAGAATCCGAACTGGTGCGATTTATGAAAACGCTCCGAACCGTTATATCCGAAGTTAAATTCAAGAAAATAGCGGTTAGTAAAGGAATACGTGAAACGCCCCGACAATCCCAGGTTCCTGTACGGCAACGACATTTGCAAACTACCGGTTTGAGCATCAAGCGATTGGCGTGCGATAGCGACTAACAGGCCGCTTACTCCATGGTCTCCGAATGTACGGTTATAATTTGTCATTAATTCGGTGTAGAAAGTAGAGTTGGTAATCTTTTCTCCTCTTTCTCCTTCGTTGTAGTCGAGCCAATCGGTACCGGTGTTGGTGTTGTGTAGATTATATTCTCCGGTCTCTTCGTCTTTATCGACAAGTTCATACCAAGACGGTGTGTAAAAGCGATTTACAGCAAATTGCGAGAGGCGTGAAATGTTCAACATACCTCTTACCGAAAGTCCTTGCGTAATAAAATCAAGTTTCTGGTCCGCCTCAACTTGAGCAAGCAACTGGGAACGGTCACGCTCTTTATAGCCTCGCATCAATTCGGCGTAAGGATTGTAATACTGGTTGTCTTTGTTTCCGAACATGATGTGTTTGACGGCGGCCGTTTTAGACGTAGGAGGGTAATAAGCAGGAAATAAGACTGTATTTGAATTGATAATATTGTTAAACATGTCGGTTCCGCCGGTCAATGGACCGCTGTAATCATCGAAAGTGCCGCTAAGACGAACGTTCATCTTGGTTGTCTTTGTCAGGGTCAACTCAATATTGGAGCGTAACGAATAAGATTTGTTGTTGATATTGTTGTTGAAATTGTTGCGCTTATCCACTTTCAGGATGCCGTTGTCGTGGTTGAATGATCCGGCTACATAATAGCGATGATTGCTTCCGCCTCCGCTCACATTCAGGTTGTAGCGATCGGAAATAGCATAATCACGTATTAACATATTCATCCAATCGACTGCCGGATAGCGTAGCGGATCGGTACCATTAATCGTGTTGTCTATTTTCTCTTCCGTAAACGGAACGGACCCCAACGGATCACGAGTTAACACCGCTTCGTTGGCTAATTTCATCCACGTAACAGGATCTGCAAGTTGTACCTTACGAGTTGGGGTGGAAAGCGATTTTTCCATCCTGAACGAAACCCTTGCAGATCCTTCACTTCCCTGTTTGGTCGTAATAAGGATAACGCCGTTAGCTCCGCGCGCTCCGTACAGCGCTGTCGCCGTTGCGTCTTTCATAATCGAAAAACTGGCGATATCGTCCGGTTGCAGACGAGCCAGGTCAGTACTGGTCAATTCAATATTGTCAATAAGAATCAACGGATTTCGGTTGGTTCCGAACGTTGTGATACCGCGCACGAAAAAGTCGGCATTGTCGGCTCCCGGTTCACCGCTTCGCTGGTAGGCTATCATGCCTGCCATTTGTCCGGCAAAAGCCGTAGTCAGGTTGCTGCTGGGTACTTTCAGGTCTTTCACATTAACCGAAGTGATGGAGCCTATCACGCTCTCTTTTTTCTGCTTGCCGAATGCCACAATCGTCACTTCATCCAACGATTGGCTGTCTTCATAGAGTGTGACCAACCGAAAGAGGTTGCGGTCTTTCACTGCTATTTTCTGCGTGACGTAGCCAAGATACGAAAAAGTAACTTCTTGGGTGGTGGCAGGAACGGTTAGTGTGTATTCGCCATTTGCGTCTGTCGAAGTACCGATACCCGTTCCTTCTATAAAAACGCTTACGCCGATGACCGGCTCGTTGTCCGTACCGGAAATGACTACTCCGCTCAGTTCGATGGACTTAGTGGAAACGGGCTGTGTTTCTTTCATCAGTATGGAGATTTGATTTCCTTTTATCTCATACGTCAGATTGGTTGTTTCCAACAGTTTGTTTAATACCGTTTCTATGGATTCGGAATTGATATCGATGTTTACTTTTTTATCAAGCATTGCATTGACTTTTTCCGAATAGAAGAAAACCCAATCACTGCCTTTTTCTATCTGTTGCAGTGCGGTTTTCATGTTTTTATCTTGTATTTTCAGGGAAACTTTGGGGTTATCGGGAAATGCCGACAGACTGAGTCCCAAAAATAAAAACAATAACAGGATTGTGTTCTTTCTCATAAGCATTAAATTTATTTGAATTTATTGTGTCA
>BNTV01000218.1 GCA_025996865.1 Bacteroidia bacterium | reverse complement strand
GGTAATAGAACTCCTTAAAATAACAAAAAAAGGACTTCGGGCGCATATCTGCAAAACCGAAGGAAAGGGTTCCATGTTGGATAACCTGGGGCAATTACTGGGAACATACTGCCATTTTGCTTTGGATAAGGATACAACTACATTCCCGATGAGTGTGGAAGAAATCCAGTTCTATCAAGACATTCAGGATCAGAAAGGCGTATTTGAATATACGCTTGTCGTCAGAGAAATGAAAGATGAGGAAGCCGTCAGTAATGTTGTGATAAAACGAAACGGAAAAGTTTGGTGTGTGGTAAAAGGCTGGCATAACCGGCGGTTTGACTACGATAAAAAACTTATGAATATCGTGATTCGACCGACGGAATTTGTTCTTACCCATTCCCTGGATACGGGCGTATATTACCTTGGCAATATTATCAGCAGAGCATCCGTCATGGATTTCCTCCGTGACCGATACCTTAATTCGGAGGAAAAGAAGCACTACAGTTCATTGTATCTGAATAAAGCGCGGGAATATCTGATCCGTTGCATTACCGTGAAAGACGGTGTTCGGAAGCATTTGCAAAAGGATGAAGAAGATCCGCTTCTTTACCCCATAGAGATTTCCGTAGAATACAATGAAAACAGAAAACCCTCTTTATGTGGTCCTGATGAATTGAAAGGGATTGAAATATCAATCGCTCACAAAGAAAGCGAATCCGTTGTCATTGTCGCTGAGCAACCGGTGGGAATTGATATTGAAAAAATTGAAGACCGGGATCAGGGATTCAAAGAAATCGCTTTTACCGGGCAGGAATTAAACCTGATCAAAAAGCAAGGCGCTGACGAAGCTGAATGGATTGCCCGTTTCTGGGTTGCCAAAGAGGCTTATGGGAAAATGCTTGGTTTGGGTCTGCAAGGCAATCCCAAGCAATATGAAGTGAATGCCGTAGTCGGAGAATATTTAAAAATTAAGAATACAACGATAAAAACGGTGAAGCACAAGGACGTTTTTATCGTTGGATGGACTAAAATTTAAACTGACAAAATGAAACTAATCTGTTTTCCTTATGCGGGAGCAACAAGTTCGGTTTTCCTGAAATGGGGAAAGTATTCGGATGGAAATTTAGAAATAATACCGCTTGATCCGCCCGGTAGAGGGCGGAGAATGGCGGAACCTTTATGTACAACCATTCATGAAGCAGTTGAAGACTTGCAACAGCAAGTCTTGGAAACAATCGGCAAAGGGGAAGAATATGCAATCTACGGACACAGTCTGGGTTGTTTATTAGCTTATGAATTGCTGCATCAATTGGGGGAAAAGGATGTCGATATGCCTGTCCATGTTTTTTTGTCGGGAAAAAATCCACCCGATACTCCGGTCAAGGAACCGCTAAGCGATTTGGATGATCGGAAATTTATGAAGGAAATAGAAAAATTGGGCGGAACCGATGCCCGGTTCTTTGAGAATCCGACGCTGGTGAAAGTGTATCTTCCTATCCTGAGAAAGGATTTCAAGATGCTGGAAAGCTATGTCTATCAAGAAAGGCAAAAACCGCCTGTTGATGCCAGTTTCTTTTTTTCTTCCGGAGACAGGGCTGTATGTACCAAACATGTTAAGCGATGGTCGGATTTTATAAGTGGAAATTTCAATGTGTATCATTTTAAAGGAGATCATTTTTTCATTTTTGATCATCAGGAAAAAATTATGAATATCATCGACGACACTTTATCGAAAGATTATTGTATGCCTGCATACTAAAATTGGAAAGCGTAAATTTTGAATATATGATAAAATTAGAACAGGTAAACAAGACATACTATGCCGGCGCTCCGTTGCATGTATTGAAAGGGATTGATTTGGAAATTTCCAAAGGGGAAATGGTTTCGATTATGGGCGCTTCCGGATCGGGGAAGTCAACGCTGCTGAATATTTTAGGCATACTGGACTCCTATGATACCGGTAATTATTATTTAGATAATTGCCTGATAAAAAACCAGAACGAAACCCAGGCTGCCAGATTGCGGAACAAGATGATCGGTTTCATTTTCCAGTCCTTCAATTTGATCAGTTTCAAGAATGCAATGGAAAATGTTGCTCTTCCGTTATATTATCAAGGAATCAGCCGCAAAAAAAGAAACAATATGGCCTTGGATTACTTGGATACTTTGGGACTCAAGGACTGGGCGCATCACATGCCTAACGAACTTTCCGGAGGACAAAAACAACGTGTAGCCATTGCAAGAGCGCTGATTGCAAACCCAAAGATTATTTTGGCAGACGAACCCACCGGCGCTTTGGATAGCCAAACCTCGAATGAAGTGATGCAAATTCTTCGAGAGGTAAACAAACAGGGAATAACCATGATTATTGTCACTCACGAACAAGACGTAGCAAATGCCACAGATAGAATCATCCGGTTGAAAGATGGAATAATTGAAGAAATAAAGGATGTTAAAAACAAATTGAAATTGAG
This sequence comes from Bacteroidia bacterium, assembly GCA_025996865.1. Classification (GTDB taxonomy): domain Bacteria; phylum Bacteroidota; class Bacteroidia; order Bacteroidales; family Azobacteroidaceae; genus Azobacteroides. Next base: position 1,745 of record BNTV01000218.1, on the reverse strand, counting down.
GTAAATTATGTTTGATATTGACAATTGGCTGGAGATATTTGATTCCATTAAAAAGAACAAATTAAGAACATTCCTCACCGGATTTTCCATATCATGGGGTATATTCATATTTATTATCCTTTTGGCGACAAGCAATGGTGTACGCACCGGATTATCAATTGTTTTCAAAAACAGATCTTCAAATATCATAGAAATACAAGGCCGTTTGACTTCCGTTCCATTCAAAGGTTTGCCGGACAACCGGAAAATAAGTCTGGAGCAAAAAGATTATGACTTGCTGAATCGTACGGATGAAAAAGAATATCTTTCCGCTTTGATTCCAATCAAAGCTACAATCAGCGTTCAAAGTAATTACACAACAGGAGACTGTATCGGAATTTATCCGGACTATTCTCATGTCAATGGAATAAAAATCATTGATAATCAAGGAAGGCTTATTAATGATATGGATATGAAAGAGAAAAGAAAGGTAACCATTATCAATAAAAGATTGAGGGAGATTTTATTCAAAAATGAAAACCCGATAGGGAAAACAATACTCATCAATGAATTAAAGTTTACGGTTACAGGCGTTTATGAAGAACAGTCGATTACAGACATTGAAAAAGCATACATTCCATTTACGACCTCCCAATTGCTTTTTAACGGATCTTGGGGATTCACCAGTTTGGCTTTTACCATTAAAGGATTGGATACCAATGAAAAAAATGAAAAATTCAATGACCGGATCATCAACAATCTGGCTGAAATGCATCAGTTTGATCCGGCAGATAAAGTGGCTGTCAACTTAACAAACCAACTGAGAACTTATTTACAAACAGTGAGTATTTTTAATGCCATTGTTATTTTTATCTGGATTATCGGGCTGAGTACGCTTTTTGCCGGAATGATCGGAGTATGCAATATCATGTTGATTACAGTAAAAGAACGAACCAAAGAATTTGGTATCCGGAAAGCATTGGGGGCTACGCCTGCTTCTATACTGAAAGGAATTATATTGGAAGCCGTGTGTATTACGACTTTATTTGGTTATATAGGTCTGTTTTTGGGCATTGGGGTGAATGCAGCATTTAACTCATTCTTGAAAAATAATCCGGATATCGTGGAATTAGCCGTATTTCAAAATCCCACGGTCGATTTGAATATAGCTTTAGGCGCTATGGTTTTATTAGTCATCACAGGCGCTATGGCAGGATATTTTCCTGCCCGTCAAGCAGTGAAAACGATGCCGATAGAAGCAATGAGGGAGGAATAAACAATGTTTGATTTAGATAAAATAGAAGAAATATGGGCAACCATCAGCCGGAATAAAGTAAGAAGTTTTTTTACTGCATTCGGAGTGTTTTGGGGTATTTATATGCTGACGCTTATGATAGGCGTAGGAAACGGGTTGAAACGAGGATTTGTACGCGGCATTGACGGATTTGCGAATAACTCTTGTTTTATTGGCTCGTCTCAGACAAGCATACCCTACAAAGGATTCCAAAAAGGAAGAGAATGGAACATCCACAATAAAGATTTAAAAATTTTGAGGGATTCGATACCTGAAATCGAACTCCTTTCTCCCATTCTTTGGGCGCCATTGTATGTCAACAATGTAGTTCTCGAAAAACAGGCAGGTTCCTTCCTGGTAAGAGGCGTTTACCCGAATTATGCAGATATTGAACGTCAGCATTTAGCCTGCGGGAGATTTATCAATGAAATGGACATCACGCATAAAAGAAAGGTATGCGTAATCGGAACAA
>BNTV01000217.1 GCA_025996865.1 Bacteroidia bacterium | reverse complement strand
ATATATTTAATTAATCCTCTTTCTTTTAAGGATTTCAAATATCTTGCAGTTGTTCGGTAGGGAATATTGGATAATTCACTGATTTGCTTAATATTGAGTTTGTCATTTTTTCGTATTATTTCTATAATTACTTTATCATTATAAAATGTTTCTTCGATAGCCTTGTCCTTGTCCTTATCATTATACCATTTTATATCAGTAATTTTGCCATTACTCTCTTTTAATTTTGCTTCAATCCTATCTTTTTCATCAAAAAGTGTTGCAATAAGGTCACTGTCTTTTGCTGTACACATGCGTGAATTATTGAGCCGTGATACTTCCAGGGCAGCCTGGATGACCGGGGATACAATACTCATCCGAGAAGAGAAAGCCTTCGCCGCGCCATCGTACTGATTACGTTTGGCCGACGGAGCTATTTTTTGCAGTAATTCGGATTTCATATTTGTTTATCCCTTTACATATAATAATTGTGCCGTAAAGTTCGATAAAGTTGATAACAACAGCAATACGTATTTCTACGTAAATTATCTACGTAGAAATACGTAGATGAATATATGCCTAACGGCTTAATCAATTACTTTTCCTTCCTTTCTGAACTCTCGCCGTATGCCTTCTATCAGATCATCAGATGCTATTTCTGTACTGTTGCGGTTGATAGTCATTAGGGAGCAGTATCGTACTACATTCAGAATGGAGCCGCCGGATAGTTCGTATTTCCGTGCGATCGCTTGTAAGTCTATTATTGGCTCTAACGTGGTTTTTTTAGAGAACGTATTGCGCCAGATCCTTTCGCGTTGTTCCGCATTGGGCATGGAGAAATGGATGATGCTTTGAAAGCGGCGCATGAAGGCTTCGTCGATATTCGTTTTTAGATTGGAGGAAAGGAGTACCAACCCATCATAGTCTTCTATCCGTTGCAATAGATATGACACTTCCTGGTTGGCATACCGGTCGTGTGCATCTTTGATATTGGTTCGTTTCCCGAATAAGGCGTCTGCCTCATCGAAGAACAAGATCCAATCTTTATTCTCGGCCATATCGAATATGGCGGATAGTTTTTTCTCCGTCTCGCCGATGTATTTGGAAACAACCATCGATAAATCTATGCAATAAACTTCTTTACCTGTATATTTACCCAGCAGGGTGGCAGTGAATGTTTTGCCTGTACCTGAAGGGCCATAGAATAAGGCCCTGTATCCGGGTTTGATTTTATCTTTCAGTTCCCATTCCTCCAACATTCGTTTGCCTAAATTCGCCCATATTTTTATTTCGTTGACTTGGGTGAGCGTCAGGGTATCCAATACCAAGTCATCCCAATTTTGCCGTGTTGTAAGGCGTCGGGCAGGAAATTCCTGGGAAAAGCCGGGAGAATACGTTTCTTCTTTAATCAGTTTCTCTATTAGGGGGAGAGATGGAAGCAATACGGAACTATGCACCGAATCGGAAGAGGAGTATGCTTCACCGGTAATTTTCTTTTCGAGAAAAAGGGGATGACAGTTGAAATAGTTGATGTAGTGAATCTTCTTGCCTATATCGCTTCCTGCCAGAATGAACAGCAGCGTTTCAAATGTAGGGAGCAGCCCACTTGCATGCGCACCTTCTATGCATCCGAACTCTACGAACCGTTGTCCCGTATCCGTGTTTTTAATATTAAAACAATCAAATAATTGCGGCCTGAGAATTGGGACGAATGTCAGCATGAGACAGATGCGGTCGGCAGGGATCAAGCCCTGCTCCACGATAAACGTATCATAAGACCCGCTTGTACCATCGGCAGGGGGAGGTGTAATTTCATCAATAGAGGCATACGTTGTTTCTTTATTAAAGTAAAGTTTCAAACGAGTGATGATCACTTCGCTAAACCAAGCCAATTCTTTGCCGATAAAGGTACTGTTTATTGATTCTTCCATGATATGTAGTTGTTTTTGTTATTTTTTCCAGTCAACGTGTATCAGGAAATCATTCCAAGGGAGTGAAAGCAGGCTGATTGCCCAGGGCAAATCATTTAGCAAGATGTCAATCCCTTTGTTTTCGACACGAAGAATCCAATCGCGCTCACTCTTTTCCAAGACTCCCTTCCGGCGAATAAAAGATTCCTGCAACCCATTTACCGATGTGCCTTTCAATATCTTCCAGTGGATAATCACGGATTCCAATAAAGACAATATTTCCTCTTTTTCGTTAGCAGTCGCCCGGAATAGGGGATTAACGGGGAATGAGATATCGAGACCACAAATGATTTTGTTTAAGTGCAAGAGGTGGTCATAATGTTTGGTTTGTTCTCCGGTAAACGCCTGCAGCAAATGTACGGCCCTGACTTGATGGTAGGGAGATTTGAACGTACCTTCTTCATTCAAGTATTCCAATCGTTTGAAAAAAGACGGGAGCATAGGATGAAGCAGTGCTATTCCTGCATTGAAAACAGGGATATACTTCATTGCTACAGGAAAGTTGGGCTTTGTACTACGTGTAAACGTATCTTCTTTAATTTGCTCTATGCCATATTCGGATCGTTGATCATTCTTGCTTAAAGGGAGTGAGTTGTGGCGCAGACGTTCCTCCGATTCTTTCTGCTCCATGTCATATTTGGATAGCTGGTCATTCTTGCTTAAAGGTTGGGAATCGTAGAGCAGTCGATCCTCCGATTCTTTCTGCTCCATGTCATATTTGGATAGCAGATCATTCTTGCTTAAAGGTTGAGAATCGTAGAGCAGATGCTCATCAAATTCTTCTTGCTCCATGTCATATTCAGATTGTTGTTCACTCTTACCTGAGGATAGGGAACCGTAGAGGAGGATATCAAAGAAACGGACGATTGCCTCTTTATTCGAATAAGCTGGAGAGGAAGGCTGCCTATAGCCTATCTTGTCGTACTCATCCGTAACATCTGTCGGCAATGGCTTGTTCATGGCGATGTATTTACGAACGATACGATCCAAAACAGCAGCCGAGACCAAATGTGTAAACCTGTAATAGGCCGATTGATTCTGCGAAATAACCGAGACTAATTGTTGCATACTCGTATTATCTGCCATGCAAATATCTATAGCGGTTAAGGCAAGAGATTCGATATCAAATAGTTTCTCGTCTGAAAAGAACCAAGGTACGTGAGGGCTTTGCAGATAGGACAGAAAATTAAATAGGGGATGATCCGTCAGTCGGCTTTCTGATTTGACAGGTTGGTGAGATGCCGGTAATAGTCCCTGTTCCCGGATGTGTTTCCTTAGTTCGTTATCGAGCCTGTCAAATAATCTCGAAGGAATCTCTGAAGGGGAAATTTCTCCCAAGTCGATATCTAATTGCTCAATGCGGATGTCATAAGCATCATAAAGGGCAAAGACTTTTTCGATCGTCTTTATACAATAATCATCATGATACGTTTTCGTACATTCCAACGCATCCTTGCCCGATATTTCCACAGAATATATCAGAGAAAAAACGAATCTGTTTATCATGTCTTTTGTCATATAGATATACAAAGCGACTACATCACCGCCTTTCTTTTGTGCAAAAATACTAATAATTAGTTAGATACGCAAATATTTTTCGAGCGTTATATCACACAGCTCCAAGGCTGGGAAAACTTATCTTCCATTGTTTATCCTGTCTTCATTTATTAAATTTGGACATTGGGACAATGTCTTTGAGCGATTGAAGGTTTTTTACTTCATTCACCTCATCGGTCGAAAGTTTTGTTTTGTAAATTTTGCTTTTTTTAACATCTGTTCCAAAGCGGTTTTTTCGGCAATTTCTATCAATGCCCGATTTGTTAATGCGGTAACTAAAACGGAATTACCTTGTCTGCAACGTTTTTCGCAGATTTGGGCAATAAGATAGGTTTTCCCTGATTCGGTTTACAGATTCAATATTTCCGTTCCGCACAATTTTTTTGAAGATTGGCGATATATTCAAAAGGTGGTTTGTTTGGTCCAAGCAAAAGAATAATGCTGTCTTTTCGTACAATTGAATCAGTAGAGGCAAGTTCAACTTCATTTATGCTTTCTGTGGTATCAACAAATTGAGCCGGTGCAATGTTTATTATTATTTTTGATATATTATGTAACCACCTGTTTTATCTGCACCGATATATTTAATTAATCCTCTTTCTTTTAAGGATTTCAAATATCTTGCAGTTGTTCGGTAGGGAATATTGGATAATTCACTGATTTGCTTAATATTGAGTTTGTCATTTTTTCGTATTATTTCTATAA
>BNTV01000216.1 GCA_025996865.1 Bacteroidia bacterium | reverse complement strand
AGTTTTAGGCGAAGCATTTGCCTTTTCTTCATTGATAAAAATTGCCGATGCCAATCCTCTACCCCATAGTGAAACACCCCAAATTTTTACAAGCAACTGATAAAAAACAAAACACCCAACTTTACATTCTTGGGTGTAAAATTGGGTGTTGATTTTGCAACTAACTGATAATCAGTCTTGTTTGCGGTATGGACGGGGTAAGAACTAACCATCCATATTTCCGTATAAATCAATATGTTATATACTTCGTGAAATTCCTCTGTAACGAATTTGTAACGCACTTTTTTGACCTTAGAATGTATCAATTTGTCCGTCTTAGTCCGTCATAGCTTTCGGGTTCAAATCTAAGCATTATATTTTACACCACCAAATATTTGATAATAAATAAATTATTTTCTTTGTGCAAGGTGCAAGCCTATTATATAAATAGGCTTGCACCTTGCACAAAGAAAATTCCAGATAAACAACCAACAGCCTGAAAAACCTGAAAAAATAAAATTCATTCTTTTATTTTTTCAGGTTTTGTTCTTTATCTTACTAATTAACATACACTTAAAAGCACAACTATATCGAAGTATGTATTCCCGGCACACGTAAAACAGCCTTAAAAATCACTATAAACAGCTACAAAACAACAATATAGCAATCGTGTTTTTATCATCCATAAAAATGGAGACAAACTTTAACATTTGAGGTAAATTGCTTTTACACAATAATTTGAAACGAAAAATCAATACATACTATATACATACTATGCAAATCTATTTTGCCACGTTATAGACCTTTGTCAAAAATTTACAAATGATGGAAGTGATAACATTTGACAGCAAGGCATACAAAGATTTGATAACAAAAATTGAAAGGATTGCCGACTTTGTTTTGAAAAAAGAAACCGCTCCGGACAAGGAAGAAGAAATCTGGCTGGACAGTCTTGAAGTCGCCGACCTTCTCCGTATCAGTACAAAAACGCTGCAACGGCTACGGAAAGAAAATTTAATCGGCTATACTGTCCTTCGGGGAAAATGCCTGTATAAGTTTTCGGAGATTGAAAGGGGATTGAATGAACGGTTAATCACGTGCGAACTCAAGAATTTAGCGGAGTTTCGCCGAAATTACATGCTTCAAAATGGGATTAAATAAAGAAACTATACTAAGGGCAACGGACAAAGGCCTCTCTGTGTTCCGGCATTTTATTCCTGTCCCTTTTCAGACGGGAAAAAATTTCCTGAACCCGCTCGATGAAGATAAACACGCCTCCTGCAATATTTTCCTTGACCGAAAACACGACTGTTACCGCTTGAAAGATTTCGGTAACGATGACTGTTCTGGCGATTGCTTTGCCTTTGTCGGCAAACTGACCGGACTGGATTGTACGAAAGATTTTGTTCAAATCATGGAAACAATCAACCATGAATTGCATTTGGGATTATCAGGCGACAACGATTATCATCCGGTAATGAAAGGAGATACGGTTTTTGCAGGCGGGTAATATTCCTGGTCATAAACTCTCCTACCGGTTTAAACATATCGTCCTGCTTTTCGACATGGATAAAACGGGAATGGAGAGTTCTGAAAAACAGGTGCAACATTTAAGCGCCTATGAAGTAAAGCGGTTGCCATCCTTTCTATCGAACAGGATAACGACCCTGCCGTATCGGTGGTTAAAGCCCTGAAAGTGCGTGACGGCAGCCCGCTTGACGTCCCAATCATGCAATTTGCATGGGACAGGGATGCCGGAATGCACGCTTACCTGGGCGAAAAGCCCAAAGAAGCCAGGGAAAAACGCAAGGAAGACGAACTGGTTTCCATTGCGAAGGATATTTTCACCCGGAAGCAATTCCTTACCTACGTGGAATTATGCGGACAGTTGCAGGAATTGCTTGACGTAAAAGAGCGGACGGCAAAAAGTTACATCAGGTTTATGCGGGAAAAGGAGATTATCCTCAAAGACCCTTCCAATCAAAGTTATTTCATCATCGGAATTTTATAAATAATTATTATGCATATAGACAAAGAAGTTTTTGAAACATGGATGCGGCGCATCATGGAAAGTGAGTTGCTGGCATTAGGCTTGCTGAATGCTTTACGGAAAAGTAATATCCTGTTCCATTGCAGGATAAAGGAAATCTACCATTACAAACAGGCAGAGGTTTACAGGATGAAAACCGATAAAATAAAAATATCAAGAATGAAATGTTAATATCAAGAACTGAATAGAATTTAATTTGCTAATTTTCAAGTATATAAAAAATAATACTTTTATTTTTAATTGAAAATTTAAAAAATATCAAGAACTGCTCCTTGACATAAATCAAGCCATTAAAATAAAAATATCAAAAATGAAGTGTTAATATCAAGAACTGGAAAATAATTATCCATATTGTTCTTTCAGTTTGTTAAGAATTGTTGTAATCAACAAATCATCACGCAAAATTTCATATTCTTTTTCAATACTGTATGTGCGACCTTTGTTTATGCCTTCCGCTTTAAGTATTTTATCTTCCACTAATTTATCAATAAGATACTTTAGTTGGTTTAAATTTAAAGAATGGGAGGTATCATTTTTCAAAGTTCCTATTTTTTTTGCATTCCCTTGAAGCGATTTCAACAGATGCTCAATTTCTTTGATAACATAGCGTTCCCCTCTTACAACGGATTCGTTGAAGTCATATATGTTATATATGTACGGCCCTAATTGCAGTGGATGATTCAAATTTAACGTAGGTTGGTCAACCAATTCCCATGCTGTGTCAATTCCCAGAAGGAAAGGCGCTTCAACGACTTCTCTCCGGTCGTAATGGATCTGCGTTTCCGTATTTCTAAATTCCCAAACAATCCTGCTTTGGGGCAGATATTGGTCTATTTTTTCTGCTTTTCCCAGTAAAATTAATGCTGCAAACGTCAATTTGCCATTGATTGACAGTTTCAAGTCTGAAATCATTTGTTCGTCACTGATTTGGAGAAAGGCCTCATTGCTTTGCCTGTCGGCATACATTCTTTTCATTTTTGCGAGAGCGGTATCGTTCAAATCAGACAAAGATAATCCTTCACATATTTTGGCTGAGAAATCCGGCTCTTGTCCTTGAATGATAGACAAATACATTTCGTCAGACATCCTTGTCAGACTTTCCCCAACCCGCATTAAAGCAACATCTTCAAAATAAAGCGGCTTCCCTATGGGGCGAGAAGGAATTTTCAAGATTAACACCCTTTTACCGTTTTCAAAAAGAACCTCTGTCTGAACCCTGATTTTCAAATCACGGTAAATATCCTGTACCAATTTCCCTTCTAAACCTTCCCAAGCCACTGAGCCACATATCTTATGCGGGGAGGATTCTCTTACCCCAAACACAAGATAGCCACCATTTTCGTTAGCTAAAGCGTATTCATTCAGCCAGATGGTGATATAGGTTATATCACTTACCCATAACCGGTTGGGTGCATCGGGGATAAAATCACTTATGAGGTTTGGATAGACAGGTAATCCGTGTGTGGAGTCCGTTGTTCTGGGCTTCCTTACCCTTGTCCTGACCTTGAGACCATACTTGTCAACGATATCTTCAAAGCGGTCGCGACCTACCGGACTGTTGCTGCCAAACGCTTTCCGGTACATGTACCAGAGCTTCATTCCGCCTATGCCGGGATCTTTTTTCCGTATGCCATAGATGTACTGTAACACGAACTCCTCCTGTGCGACTTTCAGAAGAACCGCATGTTCATCGTGCTTGTAATATGCCTGCTTGCTTACGCCAAACAGCATGCAAAGACCGTCTATCGGATATTCCCTTGCGTTCTTTGCATGCAGGTTCTCTACCGTTTGACGCCAGCTTTTTTTCTTATTGCGATATTGAACTTGGACTCTGCCACTCGGATCATCTCTTCGTATGCATCCGATCGTAACCGCTCGTGCTTAAGCTGTGCCTGCAAACGGGAAACCTCCGCCTGAAGGGATTGGATATCCTTAACCTGAGTGGTGGAAGTGGACGGCTGTTTTTGTGGATTAGTCTTGTGCATTTGAACAGTTTTTTTACCTTTTTCCGCTGCAAAGATAGCAATCCATCTTGAAACCGTAGAATGACCTATCGGTAAAATGCGCGAAATGCGATCTTCTCCATAGCCTTTTTCATAATGTAACCTAATCACTTCTTTAAAATACTGTCGTTGTTTTTTTGTGTGTAAATGCATAATTAACTCTTTTGTGAGTCAACTTTTTTTAGCGAAAGACAGTACAAAGGAAATTAATTCGTTGACAATTTTGACAATTTCGTAAATCAGGAATGCAACGAACAGTAGAAGTACTTGGAAAAATGATAGTTCATCTTTTTTTTTCATGCTTTTTGATTTATGTTATTTTTAT
>BNTV01000215.1 GCA_025996865.1 Bacteroidia bacterium | reverse complement strand
AAATTACATGCAATGGCTAAGCGAAATCCCCTTTGAAGAGTCCTCGGTGAAGTATGCCTTACAGATAATACTGAAGGAAGTAACCAAACATATCCGAACACTTTCACGCAGTGAAACTTACGAAGAAAACATGAAATTATTGTCAAGCGTTCCGGGCGCAGGCTTGCTAACGGGAATGATGCTTTTGACGGAAATTGAAGACATCAACCGTTTTCACAATACAGACAAACTGGCCGGTTATGTCGGCTTGATTCCAATACTGTAAACGGATGAAACCCAATCAGGCAATTATCCGTATTGCAAGAAAATTATTAAACAGAATATATTTTACACTGCGAGAAAAACGAAGGTATGAACCCTGCGTGGTACAATAAAACAGATTACTTAAACAGCCTGTATCCGTCAATAATAAAAGTGACCGCTTTTAGCACCTTGCCATCTATTTACGGTTTAACCGGATAGATTTACTCTTTTGAGTTTGCGGCTCTTTTTTGCTTTAAATTGATTTACACCGTATGCTATGCTATTGGCAGGCATATCTTTTGTAATTATTGCACCGGCTCCTACAACAGAATTTTCAATTCGCCATTTGCATATTGTAATTATAATATCTGTCTTTTTTGAAATCAACATAGCCCTCATCTATTTTATCAAAACCTAATCGCGAATAAAATATTACGTTTTCAGGTAGTTGAGTAGTTAATCCGATTAAATTACAGGCAGGATTAGAAGCGATAAGTTCCTCAATAGCAAACTTTAAAGCAGAAGTTCCAATTCCTGCGCCTCTGTATTCTTTGCGAATTGCCACCATTGACAAATAATAATATTCAGCGGACTTTATTGATTTCGTCAATCTGTTTTTGTTTAAACTATCTAATTTAAGCATTCTTACCAATGAATTTATTCCAAATTTCAATATAAACTTTATAATTCCGATTTTCAAATAGATAGCAATCCCATTTTGTACACCTTCCGGTGGTATGAAAGTGAATGTTCCAATTATTTTATTTGTATTCTTTTCTTTTACAACACTTGTCAGTTTACGCTTATAATTATTGATAAAAAGAGCCGTTTTGAATAACCAAAGCAGACCCTCTTCCTTTTTCGCTTTGAATATAAGAGAATATGCAGGATTCGTTTTAAACGCATCGGCCAGGATTCCGGAAACTTCATTTATTTCCGAATTTTGAATTTTATCAATCTCAAACACTTGACTGTTAATGTAAATTTTCATCTTTCAATTTTTTGTCTTCAAATATAGTGAATTTTGAATAGATAATCGTAAAAAAGTCGATTATCCGTCAAAATTCTACTAAAATTAAAATGTGTTTCATAACATATTTTTGAATGATGCTATGTGAAAAAAATTATGTTCCTTTGTATAGAAAACAGGATAGTACAGCACAGTATAGTGAAAAACAAATAAATATAGGAATATGAAACAGTTGCAGTTTATAATTATGGGTTTATTCTTACTCACAACTTTTGTTTACGCACAAGAAGAAGAGAAGAAAGTAACTCGACCTTGGAGCAATGGAAAACTCCAAGTGAGCGAAAATCACCGTTTTCTGCAACACGAAAACGGCAAACCTTTTTTCTGGTTGGGCGAAACGGCTTGGTTGTTGCCTTCGCGTTTAAATCGGGATGAGGCAGGTTATTTCATTGGTGAAACGGCGAAAAACGGCTACAACGTCATTCAAATTTCCGTTTTACATTCCATTCCGGCAACCAATGCCTATGGACATTTCGCTTTACCTAACGGTTTTGATTTCAAAAATATAGATAAAGCCGGTGAATATAATTATTGGAAACACATTGATTATATGGTGGAAAGTGCACAAAATCGCGGCATTTATATTGGTATCGTTTGTGTATGGGGCGGTAATGTAAAAGCAGGAAAAATGTCGAACGATGAGGCGAAAAAATATGGAGAATTTCTGGCCAACCGTTACAAAAAATATCCGAATATCATTTGGATTATCGGCGGAGATGTGCGCGGCGATTCCAATGCGGATGTTTGGCGGACGCTTGCAAAAACTATCAAAGCCAATGACTCCGGTCACTTGATGACTTACCATCCGCTCGGTCGCACGATGTCCGCTACTTGGTTTAACAATGACGATTGGTTGGATTTCAATATGTTTCAATCGGGACACCGCCGTTACGGACAGCGCAACGGGGATGGTGCTTATCCGATAGAAGAAAATACGGAAGAAGACAGTTGGCGATTCGTTGAACGCAGTCTTGCCGTCGCTCCTGTAAAACCGGTTCTGGACGGCGAACCTTCATACGAGGATATTCCGCAAGGTTTACACAACACAGCCGAACGATACTGGCAAGCCGAAGATGTGCGCCGTTACGCCTATTGGTCGGTTTTTGCAGGCTCATTCGGACATACTTACGGGCACAACTCCACGATGCAGATGTATCGTCCGGGCGTTTCGCCCGCTTACGGAGCCAAAAAACCGTGGTGGGATGCTATTCACGATACCGGTTGCCAACAAATGAAATACCTGAAAAATCTGATATTAGCCTTTCCTTACTTCGAGCGGATTCCCGACCAATCGGTTATTTCCGGAAATAACGGTATTCAATACGACCGGGTAATCGCTACCCGCGGCAAGGATTATATCTTGGTGTATAACTATACCAATCGCTTGACGGAGATTAATATGACAAAAATTTCCGGCACAAAGAAAAAAGCGTGGTGGTACAGTCCGGTGGATGGAAAAGCCGAATATATCGGCGAATTTAATAACGGCAAACAGACATTCATTCACGATTCGGGATATAGAGCCGGAAACGATTGGGTATTGATAATTACAGATGCTTCGGCAAATTATGTACAAGACAATTTGAAATAAAATGAAAAAAATATTTACAGCTATATTGTTAGCATTTTTAACGTTTGTATCAGTGTTCGGCACTGATTCATTGAACGAAAAAGATTGGGCAGGTCAATGGATAGGCTTGGACAAGGCTTTCCCTTGGGATGTGGAAACTTCAAACTCCCGGTTATCCGCCCGTTATTTCAGGAAAGAATTTGCTTCCGGGAAAACCGTACAATCGGCGAAAGTCTATATCGTCGGATTGGGTTTGTATGAATTATATGTCAACGGTGAAAAAATCGGTGATTATGTGTTGTCGCCCACTCCAACCGACTATACCAAAACGGTTAAATACAATGTATTGGATGTGACAAAAAGTATCGTTTCAGGTAAAAACGCTTTGGGAGTTATCTTGGGAACCGGACATTTTTACAACAATCGACAGAATACCAAGCCGGAGAAACACAAACATTTCGGTTTCCCGAAAATGCTGTTCCAATTGGAAATCGAATATACCGATGGAAGCACGCAAACCATTGTCAGCGATGATACATGGAAAGTTACCTCCGACGGGCCGATTCGCTCCACCAACGATTTCGACGGAGAAATATATGATGCAACCAAAGAATTGGATGGATGGAACAAAGCAGGATACAAAGACAGTAAGTGGTTGAAAGTGCAACTGGTAAATGCACCTGCCGGAAAAATTTCCGAACAAACCAATCCGAACATGAAAATCATGCAAATTGTCGAGCCTGAAAGTATTACACAAATAGCGGCGGATACGTTTATGCTGGATATGGGGCAAAATATGACCGGATGGTTATCATTGAAAGTGCAAGGCAAACGCGGACAAAAAATCACCTTGCGTTTTGCCGAAATATTAGACACAAACGGACGCTTGAAAACCGTAAACCTTCGCAGCGCGCAGCAAACCGATGTTTACACCCTGAAAGGAACAGGCATCGAAACTTGGGAACCGCGTTTCGTAACCCATGGATTTCGCTATGTTGAAATAAGCGGCTATTCCACGAAGCCAACCGTGAACGACTTTCGGGGGAAGGTGGTTTACGATGAAATGGAAACAACCGGAACTTTTGAATCATCCAATCCGCTGTTGAATCAAATTCACAAAAATGCATGGTGGGGAATCAGCAGCAATTATAAAGGGATGCCATTGGATTGTCCGCAGCGGGACGAAAGACAACCTTGGTTGGGCGACCATACCATCGGCTGTTTCGGTGAGAGTTTTCTTTTCGACAATGAAAAATTCTATGCAAAATGGTTGGATGATATTCGCGATTCCCAAACAGAAGAAGGGCAAATATCGGATATTTGTCCGCCTTATTACATGATTTATTATAGCGATAACATGACATGGCCCGGCGCTTACCTCTTTGTAGCTGAAATGCTTTACAAACAATATGGAAATTCGGAACCGATTATCAAGCATTATCCGTATATGAAAAAATGGCTTTCCTATATGAAGGATAAATACATGACGCCCGGTTTTATTGTGACGAAAGACAAGTACGGCGACTGGTG
>BNTV01000214.1 GCA_025996865.1 Bacteroidia bacterium | reverse complement strand
AATTGATTTCCGGCGCTCCAAGCGCCGTAATGATGAGCGGGGATGTAATTCCAACCGCTCTGGATATGGCTACCAATATACCGGATATGATTTTATCTTTTACAGCCGGTAAAACAATCCTGAAAATAGTACTCGTGTATGTTCCTCCCAAAACAACTACTTCTTCTTTTATATTTTTGGGCAAAGTTATCTATCATGAACAAAGATTGCATACTTGAACTTGAAAAACTAAGCGTATCATACACGCCCGGAAATTATGCCCTGAAAGAAGTTTCGGTTTCCTTGAAGCCGGGCAGCGTTATATCCGTCATCGGACCGACTATGGCCGGAAAAAGTACTTTGTTACGTTCCCTGAACCGTTTGCATGAAATTTATCCGGGAATCAAAATCGAAGGTAAAATCTTATTCAAGGGAGAAGATATTATGAATCATCCGGTTATAGACGTAAGAAGAAAAATTGGAATGGTTTTTCAAAGTCCCAATGTTTTCCCGAACATGAATATTTACCGGAACGTATTGTATGGTTACAAATTAAATAATATTTCTCTTTCCCAAACCGAGAATGACCGGATTGTGGAAGAAACGCTCCGTGAAATCGCATTGTGGGATGATGTAAAGGACAGACTTCAAAGCAATCCGGCGATTCTGTCTCGCGGCCAACAGCAGCAACTCTGCATGGCAAGAGCCATCGCCCTTCAACCCGAAGTTTTACTGTTGGATAATCCAACGGCACAGCTTCAATCGACTTATACGAACCTGATTGAAGACGCTATCTACCGTTTGAAAGATAAAATGACGATTATCATTGTCACTCAGAACCTGTCGCAAGCAGCCCGTATCTCCGACTATACCCTGTTTCTGGAAGATGGAGAATTAATTGAATGGGGAGATACTTCCAAATTATTCTGGAGTCCGAAAGATAAGCGGACGGAAAAGTTTATTACGAGTCCTGCTTGATATAAAGAGCGCACCCGTCTATACCCTATAAACGCGGATTTGGATAATTTTGGGAAATGCTTTATCTTTGTGGTAGAAATTCAAAAAAAATTAATTATGGCTTACATGAATAAAAATATTCCTGTTTTGGAAGGAGAACAAGCTATAAGACTTCAAAATATAATGGATGAAGCTTATGCTAACAGGAAACCATTTTCAAAAAAGGAGATGAATGAACATAGAAAATATATACAAGAATCTGCCAAGTTTTTTAAAAAATACAAATGGGATTCTTAACGGATAATTGCATATTACATAAAATGGATGAGCAAATACTTAAATATTGTCATCCATTTGTATGTGTAGATGAAGGAGTTAATGATTTCTTTCAAAGGGAATTTATCGAATATGAAAACAATCTGTTTGCAAATAGTTATTGTTTTTTATTGAAAAAAAATCCTAAAATTATTGTAGCTGCATTTGCCATTTCAAGTGATAGTATTAATAGAAAACTAATAAATACAACAAAAGATAAGCAAGCTGAGAAAAAAATCAGAAAAAATATTCCTCATTCTAAAGAATTTAAAAATAGGTTTCCCTCTGTTCTCATTGGTCAATTAGGCGTTGTTAAGTCATTTAGTAAGAAAGAAACAAAAGGAGAAAGCACTGTTAGCGAAGAAATACTGGATTTTATCAAAAAATGGATAATAGATTCTGATATGAAAATTGCATCTCGTTTTTTAATAGTAGATGCTATAAATGAATCCCCAGTGTTGAAATATTATGAAAATAATAATTTCAAATATCTCTTTTCTGATGAAGATTTTGAAAAAGCAAGTCTTAATCTTGCAAAGGATGTTACTTTGAAAACAAGACTCATGGTGTTTGATTTGATAACTGTCAAAAAATTATAAAGATATTGAACTTTTATTTCTTCCTTTAATTAAAATAACTAATGTTTCGCACGTTCTTTTAATTCATTGACCAATAGAAGCTACGCTTGCATGGGGTTACCCAGATTAGAATCCTTTCGGATTTTTTTAAGCACTTATTTCCAATAATTTATTTTCCATTTATGAATATGCGAAACATTAGTAAGTAATTAAAAATAGAATATTCAAAGCGGCGCAAGATGGTAATACGATTTATTTGTCGGCGGGAGACTTTAATTCGGCGGGATGGATGGAAAAGTCTATTAAAATCATTGGAACCGGAGGATTTAATTCCTATAAATCAAAAAATACTGCAATTCAACAAATTTCTATTCGCAGACCGGATATTTATTCCGGTTATATTGTATAATAAATCAATTGGCTAATGGACCAACCAGTACATCAACAGTACTTGTTTCCAATTCAATAATATATGATCCTTATGGAGTAGATAATATTTCTCTTCAAAATAATATTATCGTTGCAGATAACAAGTTGAATGTTCCCATCTCCGTTCAAAACAATATCTTTACCGGCGCAAACAATAAAATTATATCGGTACGGACGGTAGGCTTACACCATTTGAATTACCGGATAAAGGACAGTCGCGGCGCGTGGAGCCAAACGGTTACGACTTACTTTTTGAAAAAACAGTTTTCGACAGAAGAAAACGGTATAATCGGATATGAATATTGGTTTAAAGATGACACGAAAAAAACATTTAAATCTATAGAAAAAACAACGATAGCCAATATAATAGATGCTATTGATATTGTTTCTCAACGAAAAGGCAAACAGATTTTCCATTTCTGCGTGGTTGATGCCAACGGACTCAATGAATGTCGCAATTGATTTTTATATGTCTCTTTGTGTTATTAAAAATTTTCGTATATTTGTGGAGAAAATTAAAAACTGTATCATTATGGCAACAATTAGCGTAGATATATTAAATCCAAAAGCTTTGAATTTACTTGAAGAACTTGCAGGTTTACAGTTAATTGCTATTCGAAAAAATTCTAAAAGGAAATCAAAAACATCGAAAGTAGAGCGCAAAACCTATTTGGCAATGGATTTTGTTAACGAATTTTCCGGCATAATAAAAGGTATGGAACAGGTTACCGATGAAGAACTTGACAACATGAAATACGAACATCTTATGAAGAAACACGCATGATTACAGCATTAATTGATACGAATATTATTTTAGATGTTTTATTGCGACAGAAATACTAAAGATTATGCCAATTTGCAAAATATAAAAGTCCTTAATCCAAAAGATTTTATTAATTTTATCTTTTGATCAAAATAGTCATTACCAGCTCCCTCCGGCGCCCCCTCCGCCAAAACTTCCGCCACCAAATCCACCGAAACCTCCTCCGCTGCCGCTGCCACCGCCGAAGCCGCCAAATCCACCGCTTCCACGGGTAAAATCGTCCCAATTTTTATTGTTGTTACTTCCGGATTTGTTAAGCATGGATAATAATATCCACAATGGCAACCCTCCTTTGGAGTCTCCCATCGTAAAATTTTGACTGCGATTTCTGGTTGCAATACCTATAATAATCATGAATACGATAAACACAAAAAAGGCAGCGATTAATTCACCGGCGCCGTCTGCGGTTTTTTCTGCATATTCCTGTGCTGTAAATTCTTTGCCGGCAAGCGACATAATAACTTTGCAAGCTTGTGACAAACCGCCATAGATATCATTGTCTTTGAAATGCGGAATCATTTCGTTGTCCACAATGCGATTGGCAGTTGCGTCGGGAATGATGCCTTCCAATCCGTAACCGGGGGCGATAAATACCCGTCCCGGTTCACGTTCATTTTTCGGTTTGAAAATGATTACTACGCCGTTGTTTTTGCCTTTTTGTCCGACACCCCATTTTTCTCCTAATTTGAAAGAATAATCGGCAATATCATAGCCGTCAAGCGAGGGAATGGTAACAACGACGATTTGTGTTGAGGTGCTTCGCGCAAAAGTGTCCAACTCAAATTCCAACTGATTTACCTGGTCGGACGTCAATACATTGGCGAAATCGTTTACCAAACGCGGCGGATCGGGCGGATCGGGTATGCCTTGCGCATAGATCTGAACGGCGAATAATACCATCAGTAGGATGTATGGAAATTTTTTCATTGCATTTTCAACTAAATGATAAATCGTCGGATAGTTCGTTGACATCATCCGTTTGTCTGGGAAAATCTGCCTTCAAGCGATTTCCCGCTATGCGGATTCCTTCGTTCAAACCATCGGTAAAAAGACCGTCTTTGAATCGGATAAACATTTGATTCTTAATATCTTCCCAAAAGTCTTCCGGCACACAACTGTTGATACCGGCGTCGCCGATGATGGCGAACTGCCGGTCTTTGATAGACAAGAAAAACAAAACACCGTTGCGCAATTCGGTTTTGTGCATTTTCAGCTTTTCAAACCAATGTGCGGCACAACTCGAAGGAACTGAAAACCGCATATCTGTTGAACGGCAGAAATTTAACGAAACTGCACAGAATTTTAACACCTATATTCGCAGCTTCCCCCGTAATATTTACGCAAGTATCTTCAATTTCG
>BNTV01000213.1 GCA_025996865.1 Bacteroidia bacterium | reverse complement strand
AAGCATCATCAATGCCCAACCTCCGCAAACGGCTTTTGATTTTGCGAAAATCATCCGGGAAAAAACCATGCCTGTCGTGAGCCACGAAATAGGTCAGTGGTGCGTTTATCCGAATTTCAAGGAAATAGCCAAATACACCGGTGTGCTGAAAGCGAAGAATTTTGAGATTTTTCAGGAATTGTTGGAAAAACATCATCTGGGCGACTTGGCAGAAAAATTCCTGTATGCATCGGGACGTTTGCAGACACTCTGCTATAAAGCCGATATCGAAGCGGCATTGCGGACACTCGGTTTTGCAGGTTTCCAACTGCTTGGTCTATATGATTATCCGGGATATGGAACGTCCCCGGTCGGGGTTCTTGACCCGTTTTGGGATACCAAAGGCTACTCGGACGGGCAGGAATACAGCAGCTTTTGTAATCGAACCGTACCTTTGGCGCGTATGGACAAGTTGATTTGGACGAATGGGGAAACATTCAAAGCAGCTCTTGAAGTGGCGCACTTCGATAAAAAGCCTCTATCCGGTGCAACGGTTGAATGGGAGATCATTGATGCGGCAAAGAATGTGCTTGTCAATGGCAAAACGACAAAGGACCTGCCTGTCAACAATTGTATTGCCATCTCGAATATTGAATTTCCCCTGTCGTCCGTTAAGGAGCCATCGCAACTGACACTGTCCGTGAAAGTTGTTGGAGCGAGCGCCGCCAACCAGTGGCATATCTGGGTATATCCTGCAAAAGAAACCGGTAACGAAACAAAGCCCTATTTTACTACGGATTACAGCGATGCCGTGGAAAAGGCGAAAGCAGGACTGCGGGTGCTGTACTGCCTTCCCAAAGATGCGCTGAAACCAGAAAAAGGCGGAAATATTGCCGTCGGTTTTTCTTCCATTTTCTGGAATACGGCCTGGACAAGAAAACAGGCGCCTCACACACTCGGCATATACTGTGACCCTGCTCATCCTGCCCTCGCCGCTTTCCCCAACGAAGGTTGCAGCGACTACCAATGGTGGGACGTCGTAGCGCACTGTTCGGCGATGGTGATGGATGATTTTCCGGTTGATTTCCGTCCGGTCATTCACCTGATTGACGACTGGTTTACCAACCGTAAATTAGGCATCCTCTTTGAAACCAAAGCGGGTGCAGGCAAGATAATGGTTTGCAGCGCCGATATTGCCACCGACTTGGACAACCGCCCCGCCGCCCGTCAATTCAGGCGAAGCATCGAACAATACATGGTTTCGGACAAATTCAAGCCGGCCGTTGAAATAGATACGAAAACGATTTTAGGATTGTTGAAATAATAGGGCTGAATTTTATGCAACTCTTGGAATTTCTGCAACTATGGTTGCAGAAATTGAAAAGGAACGGGTGTACGACAAATTTCCCAATTAGTGTTTAACGATTATCAGGAGATGTCTCCACTCGCTGCGCTCGGTCGACAGGACGAGGAACGAGGAGGCGCATGGAGACATCTACCGATAATCGTTAAACACTAATTGGGAGATTTGTCGTACACCCCAATGCTTTTGAAGTAAATAAGTTCAACTCCTCGGAGTTGATGGGATGGTGAGGGGTCGCTCAACCCCGGGCTGCGCTTCGCTTGCACCGGGGTTACCCAAGTAGAAGACCTTACGGTCTTCCGGGTTCAGCACCTCAATTTAATATTTAGCCTATATAATTGAAAAAAATTGCGTATCTTTGTAATGTAAATCAAAAGACAAAATTATGGCACAGTATCTTGACCCCAAAAATGATTTGGTATTTAAGCGGATATTCGGCGAACATCCCGACCTGCTGGTAAGTTTCCTTAATGCACTCATGCCGTTGGAGAAAGGGAATATTATCGAGAGTGTCGAATATTTGTCCCCTGAGTTGGTTCCCGATAATCCGCTGAAAAAGTATTCCATTGTGGATGTTCGCTGCAAAGACAATCACGGACGTTTTTTTATTGTGGAGATGCAGATGGAATGGAGCAGTATTTTCATGAAACGGATGCTGCTGAACGCCGCTAAAGTGTACAGTTCCCAACTCGGAAAAGGAAAAGATTTCGAGTTGCTGCAGCCGGTATATACCCTGGCAATACTTAATAAAAATTTCGACGCTGAAACCGAAGAGTTTTACCACCGCTATCAGCTGATAAACCGGCAGAATACGGACGAAGTGATAGAAGGTCTTGAGATGATATTTGTTGAATTGCAAAAATTCAAACCGGAAAGCCTCATCGACCGCAAAATAGCGGTATTGTGGCTGCGCTTTCTGAAAGAAGTGAACGAAGAAAACGCCTGGGTATCGGATGAGTTGCTGGAAAATCCGGATATATGCAGGGCTGTGGATATTTGCGAAAAGGGAGGCTTTACGGATGCGGAACTGGCAATATACGATAAATACTGGGACAACATCAGTACCGAAATATCGGTAATAAGCAACAGCTTTAGGGAAGGGAAAGCAGAAGGGAAAGCAGAGGGAAAAGCAGAGGGAAAAGCAGAAGTAGTTATAGAAAGCCACAAAGCCGGCTTGCCGGTGGATACCATTGCTGTGATTACCCGGCTGACACCCGATCAGATAACCTCCATCCTCAAAGAACAGGGATTATTGTAACAGGATTCCCTGACGGGACAACACTTGATCATTGCTATAAAACCATTACAGTTCGTTCATAAATCTGAATTTGTTGCATCAAGCAACTTCTATCTTTTCAATCTCGTTAAAAAGCAGACTGATGTATTTACAATAGAGTTTGGCATATGAAACGTACGCACTAAAATACACTTATGGACGGGAATTCCGATAATCCCGTATAAACCCCAAAGTCATCCAATTAGCCAAAGCCTGCCGGTTATTGTCCAAGATATAACGCCGCTGGTCGAACGTATTTTGCATATTGGCCAATTCCATAAAAATCGAAACCGGTTCTGTATTTCTTATCACGGCAAGATTGCGCGGAGAAACCGTTCCGGAAAACCCGCGTCCCGGTTGATTTTTTTCATACCGGTCTTCAAAGGTTCGACGCATGGTTTCCGCCAAACGCAAACTTTTCTTCCGGTTTTCCGGTTTATCCTGATAATAGAAAAAAACGTCCAATTGTTTCTTTTTACTTCGGCTGTCCAAATGAATAAAAACAGCTCGCTGATATTTTTCTTTCGATTTGCGGCTTAAACTATTTATCTTGTCGGTACGCTGTTGCAGGCGAGCCACTTGGTTCAAAGGAATCTTAGCGCCCATACAAGTTTCTTTTCGGCTGTTGTTCAAATACTTACCATCTCGAATACCATCATTCGAATCTTGAATAATGATGTAAACAGTCGCCCCGTGTTGCAACAAATTTCTTGCTAAACGAAGTGTAATATCATAAGCATATTCATCTTCGTGCAATTCCCGGCCATCCACTTTTGCAATTGCTCCGCAATCCGGGCCTCCGTGACCGCTCGACAAGAAAAAACAAGCGCCGTCCAATTCATTATCTAAAATCGTATAATCGGCATATTTTTGTCCGAACAAGGGCTGATAGCCTGCCTTTGATTTTTTATTTTTAACAGGTTGTTGCTCCACATAATCCGGTTCCTCGGATAATTCGGAAACATTTATATCCAGTGTATCCAATTCGTTCCGTACATCCGGCATGTTCTGTTCATCAGGTATATCTTGTACATCAGGAATCTCAAGAACTTTGGGAACATTGGAGACCTTCGGTTTATTCGAATCTTCGGCAATAGGAGGCAATACATAAACAACACCTGACAAAAGTGCATTTTTTTTACCAAACTTCCCTTTATTCAGTTTTATAAACTTTTGATAATACTGATTATCATCCCTGTTATGTCTTCGTAAAAAAGCATGAACTCCCTCTCCATTTCGAGGTTTATCTCTTTCCTGTGCATAAGTGAAAAACGTCACAAACAGACAAACCAAAATAAAACAATTTCGTGTAAATGACATCTCTGCAAAATTTAATTAAAATATTTGGTTGATTATCGCAAAGATAGTACAAATATTTTATATTGACGCTTTTTTGTAATAATTTTTTGCTGCAAATTTCTTACATTTGCACCATATTTGCTTCTGATTAGATGCTAAGCCATTCATTCACAAGTCTATTATTCATTAGAATTTAATAATTTAATTTGATATATATAGTTATGGAAAATGTATGTAAAATGATAAAACGGTTATCAAGTGTATTCTTTTTAATCCTTTTTGCGACAAGTCTTATCGCACAAAACAAAGAAATTAAAAATGTTATCCTGTTAATTCCCGATGGAACCTCTTTGGCGTCCGTATCAACTACGCGCTGGTTTCAAAGATACATGAATCCGGAAAAGGCCAACTTAAATATCGACCCCTATCTTTGCGGTACGATTTTGACCTATTGCTCGAATGCCCCGATAGGAGATTCCGCTCCCACAACTTCTTGTTTCATGACCGGTTATCCAAGTCTTGCAGGTTATGTGTCCACATATCCCATCGCAGACCCTGCGAACGATATTGTTCCGATG
>BNTV01000212.1 GCA_025996865.1 Bacteroidia bacterium | reverse complement strand
TCCAAAACAGGCGTTTTGAGAGTAGCCGGAGATGATTACCGTATTTATTCCCTTCCTTTTCAAACAACAGATATTATTACCGTTAAACTGGTTTATAAAAACAATATCCTGCTGGCTTATACCAACATCAGGCGAAGTCAATATTTTCGGTTACGATTTAAAAAAACAACGGAAGGAAATCCGTGGGATTTTGGGATATTTACCCCAGGACTTCCGGTTTTTCGCCAAATACAAAACTTACGAATTTTTAGATTATGCCGCCCGACTGTCGGGTTTGACCAACAGCAGGCAACGGAAACAGGCAGTGGATGCCATGCTCGAAAATGTCGGATTGTATGAAGTGCGCGAACGGTACGCCAACAAACTTTCGGGCGGGATGAAACGTCGCCTGGGTATTGCGCAGGCCTTGATTCACAATCCCAAAGTCATTATCGTGGATGAACCCACTACCGGTCTCGACCCGGAGGAAAGAATCCGCTTCCGCAATCTTTTGTCGGAGATAAGCAAAAACGATGTGGTTATTATTTTGTCCACGCACATTGTCGGCGATATATCCAGCACCTGCAAATGTATGGCGCTGATGAACAGAGGCGAAGTTTCTTTCAACGGTTCGCCCGAAGATATGTTGAAACGCGCCGAAGGAAAAGTCTGGCGCATCATGGTTTCCGGCGATGATTTGCATAAAATAGAGACCGCTTACCCTATTATTTCCATGATTCCCGCCGGTACCGGTTGGGAAGTACAGGTGGTCGCCGACAAAGTGGAAGGTTATGCTGCGGAATCGTATCCGCCGAATTTGGAGCATGCTTATGTGTATTATATGGAAAGCAAACTGAATCTTTGGACCCATGATTAATCCGCTTATGTCGTATCTCAGAAACATACAATCCATCTCCAAATACGAAAGTAAATTATTGCTTCGGAGTTGGTTTTTCAGGGTATTTACGTTTTTGGCGATAGTGATTCTGTTTGGCTTCAACATGCTGATGCTGATTTCGGAAAATGCCGGCGACAATTGGGCGATAATAGCCATTCCTTCCAATATTCCGTATGCAAATCTGCTGTTGTTGAATGTCGGTCAGGCCGTTATCGCTATCTTTCTTTCTTCCGATTTTTTGAAGAGAGACAAGAAATTGGATACATCCGAGGTGTTTTACGTCCGCCCTTTGAGTAATGCGGAATATGTGATTGGTAAAATCTGGGGAAACCTGCGCGTCTTTTTCATTCTCAACCTGATTATTTTGGGCGTTGCAATGGCGTGTAGCATGGCTTCCAAACAGGCGACAATTGATTGGGTTTCGTATATCATCTATTTTCTTGTGATAAGTATTCCTACCTTGATTTATATCATCGGCCTCTCCATTTTCCTGATGTTGTTGATTAAAAATCAGGCTATTACATTTGTATTGTTGTTGGGATATGTAGGTCTTACCTTGTTTTATATCAGCAACAAATTTTATTATGTATTTGATTACATGACTTTTAATCTCCCTTTGGTAAAATCGTCTATTGTCGGGTTTACCAATTGGGAAACTTTGTTGAACCACAGGGCCATTTACCTTTGCGCCGGACTTGCTTTCATTTGCCTGACGGTTTCGCTATTCGGACGGTTGCCCAATTCGCGCAAAAGCAGTTATCCCTGGTTGGTATTGGCTTTTTTCATCTTGTCTTATAGCGGTTATGCGGTGTATAATCATGTTCACAGCATACTCAACGAAGGAAATATCCGCCTTGTATATACCGAAATCAACAACAAATATGTGCATACGCCTAAAATGGTGATTGAACATTACGATATTTCCGTCAATCAGCAGGTATCGACATTTTCCGCTGAAGTGAAAATGAGGGGAACGCCTTTGGAAACCGCGTCCATCTTCACTTTTTGCCTCAATCCGGGACTTCAGATACGGGAAATTACGGGAGAAAACAACCAGGCTATACCCTTTGAACGCGAAAAGCAGATTATTTTAGTCAATTTCGGGCGGGAATTAACAACGAAAGATTCGGTTTCTTTGACAATCAAATACGACGGAAAAATAGACAACTCCTTTTGTTATTTAGACATTCCGGCTAAATTGTTGCAGCAACCTTATGCAAAAAATATGTTTAATTGCGACAAACAATATAGTTTTCAAACAGCCGATTATTTATTGGTTACACCCGAATCGTATTGGTATCCCCGTCCGGGAGCAGCATACAGCAGCGAGAGTCCGGACTGGCAACAGACTTATTTTAGCCATTACCATCTGAAAGTCAATCCTTTATCCGGTCTGACACCTATATCGCAGGGTGAAGTTGAAGATAATGAGGACGGGACTTTTTCTTTCTCACCGGAAAGTCCGATGCAAGCCATTTCATTGGTTATCGGAAAATACAAACAGCAAAGCGTCGAATCAGACGGGATTCGGTACAACATCCGTTATATTGATGGACACGATTATTATTCCGCAGCCTTCGATTCAATCCGGGATACGATTCCCGCTTTAATCAAGGATTTCAAAGAAGGCTTTGAACGAACTTACCATTTGGGCTATCCTTTCAAGCGGTTTTCAATGGTTGAAGTTCCGGCTCAATTTTACTCTTATCCCCATTCCTGGTCACAAGCACAGGAAACGGTTCAACCGGAAATGGCGCTCTTCATCGAAAAAGGGTGGATCTTCAACCAACTGAATATCGAAAAAAGCAAAAGAGACCAAAAAAGTTGGGGCGGCGGTGGCGGCGGAAGGGGCAACCAGTCGGGACTTTCGGAGGAGGAATTGCAAATCCGGACTTTCAACAACATCATTCGCCTGCTCTCCATGCCCGACGGCAACAGCAATTTTTCAAACAATCGAGGCCAGATGACCGTTTCAACCGAACCCAACCCCTATTTTTTGTTTCCTCAGTTATACAATTACCGGTACAATATTTTTTCCGACAATTGGCCTGTCGCCAATCGAATTGTGGAACTGTATCTCCAAAACATACAGGAAAATGGTTGGGAAAGAGAACGTAGCGGAATCAGCAGGAACGAAAAAGCCAATATCCTGATGGAAAAGCAGAATTTCAAAGAACTGCTCTCCGATGTCGAACACCGAGATTTGCTGAACAACGTTATCAGCCTCAAAGCAAAATGGTTGTTTGCGCCTGCCGAAATGAGTGTCGGTACCAATATTTTCCGCGATTCTGTCTATAAAACGCTGGAACGAAATACATTCCAAAATCTCCAATTTGAACATTTGTTGGATACTTTGGGCGAAATCAGCAACACCGACATCAAAAGCAGAATTGTGGAATGGAACTCTCCCTCCAACCTGCCTTATTATACGGTCGGATTACCCAATGTTTCCAAAATTCTTGAACATGGATTGGAATCATACGTCTTGAAAATGTTCATTAGCAACAGTTCCGACTACGACGGTTTTATTCAGATGAATACCCAAGTCGGCAATTGGATGACACAAGAATACGACCCGCGAGCCAACCGGAAAATCGCCATCAAAGCGCATGAAAGCCTGAATCTCGTTACCATTTGGGAAGAACCGCCCAGAAGCGTAAATATCAACACGATGATTTCGAGTAATTTACCCAATCAAATTAATCAACAGACAGGCAATATCAAACAGGATATGAGCGGCATAATCGAAGAAGAAGGCGACCACCTCGTCTCCGATACCTACAACAATATTCCGAGCGAAATTATCGTTGACAACGAAGATTCGCTCTTCTCATTGTCTAAAACTTTGATTGTAGGACTTCTACCCAAATGGTTGGATGAGTCGGAAACCGAGCACTCCAAATATTCGGGCATATCGCCCTGGCGACCTCCTGTTGAATGGAAAGCGACAACCAATCAAAATTATTACGGCAAATACATCCGTTCGGCTTATGCCATCAAAAGCGGAAACGGCAACCAAACCGCGACCTGGAAAGTACCGATTCCCGCTGAAGGACGGTATGTAGTATATTACTACGCTCCCAAAAACAACGACCGGAGAGGTGGACGCGACCGTGACCGCCAGGAAAACAATGAATACCATTTCAAAATAAATTACAGCGGCGATACGGAAGATGCTTGGCTCAATGTATCAAAAGCCGAAAACAATTGGGAACCCATAGGCGCCTACTATTTCAATGCCGACACTATCAGTATCGTGCTGACCAATGAAAGCAAACAAAAAGTGGTAATCGCCGATGCGGTAAAAGTCGTTAAACAGTACGAAACAGAAAATTAAATAATTTGATAACGAAAATAGAAATATGCGAAACAAAATCACATCGGTAAAGAAACAAATACAGACGCTTGCTTTCTTTCTCCTCGTTTGCGTAGCGGGAAACGCGCAAACCATTCTGACCTTGGAAAAAGCAATGGACATCGCTCAGGAAAACAGTCCGGATATCCGGATATCCCGAATGAATCTGGAAAGTTATCAGCAAAGCTTGATTGCCCAACGGGCTTCGCTCAAATCTCGGTTCTCGCTGAACTTGTCGCCCGTCAATTACAGCAACAACCGGAGTTTCGACAACCGGCTTTCTCAGTGGTACACCAACGAAACATTC
>BNTV01000211.1 GCA_025996865.1 Bacteroidia bacterium | reverse complement strand
CAATTGTTGGTAATGCGCAAAATAGCGTTGCGTGATGTTGCGGCAGGGTTTTCGTCCATCGACACGCGAAATGCGCCTGTGCTTTCATTCTCTACCTGCACATGTAAAAAGTCGGTACCGGTCATCACCGCAAAGGTATAAGCCGGTGTTTCGGTTGTACAGTTCGGATTGTCCGAAGGTACGAAAGGTCCTCTGTCTTCTCCTTCGGGCGGAAAAGGCGACCCGTTGGGAGGATTAGGGCTGAAAGTAATGTGTGCCTGCCCTTTGCAGAGCGATACCCACTTAACACTGCTCCAATATTCTACACACTCGTTAGTAGTATTGTAAATCACAAGCCCTTTGGCAAGATCGCTGGCTTTAAAACCAGCATCGGTAATTGCATCACGTTGTGATGTAGTTAGTTGAGGAAGCCGAAATCCCATACTCCCATTACTTATTAATTCCAGGACGGAGTAACTTTGAGGCTCCTGGTATGCGCCGATAACTACCTGCGCCTGTATTGAAGCACCGGTAAACATTACAGCCACGAAAGCGGCTAATAGATTTTTTTTGAAACTTTTCATATAAGTGTAATTTTCAATTAAACATTTCTTTAGAAGAGCAAAAGTAGTATCTCTTCTATCGGAAAGCTGTAATAATTTTGATAAATTGGTTTTTTTATATCCCGACCCATCTTGTCTCCCAAATTATTTCTGAAACAAAATCTATCATTACTTGACACGAATATTCAGCAAGTATCAAAAAAATATAACTAATGTTAACCGTTTAATTCTTACTACTCTTTTTTGGAGTGAAACCGGGATATTAACTCAATATATGCCATATCTATACTTGTGATTTATCTTGTCGGAATAGAGAAAATGACTAAATTTGCATCGTGTTAAAACAAAAACAGACTATAAAATTATGAAAAGCAGACTTATTACAAAAATTTTGGATAGTGTTCCTGTTCATATCAAACCGATAAACTATCTGATGGATAGTTTGGACATAGGCAGAGAATCTGCTTATCGCCGGTTGAGAGGTGAAATACCGTTTACATTGAAAGAAGCCTCTAAATTGTCACTTGAATTGGGATTTTCGATAGACACAGTGGTGTGTGAAAAAAGGATAAACAGAATATTCCTTGATGTGCTGACCGAACACCCGGATCCTTCAAAAAGGTTTTTAAATGTGTTGCAGAAATATTGCAGTGTAGTGTCGCAAATATCAAAGGACAATAACTCCGAGATACTTTCGGTGCGAAACCGTCTGCCGCTTTCAATACTGATTCAAAACGAATATCTTTTCAAATTCTACTATTATAATTATATCTATCAAAACGGAAACCCGGATAATCGCTTGTTTGCCGACACAGTCATTCCGAAAGAAATAACTTCATACTGCAAGGAATTCCTTTCTCACATGCCTGATATAAATACGTTCTGCTATATCATAAACAGCCGGAGTTTCTTTCTGAGCTTTTGCCGTGAAATACAGTATTGCTATAGCCGGAATCTGATTACCCTCGATGAGGTGCGCACACTACAAAACACCTTGCACAATACGCTCAACCATATAATGAGCCTGTTAGAAACAGGCAAGGACGGTGCAAATAATATCTTTTTTTATCTTTCATATACAGAGGTAAGTACGAATAGCGCTTGTATATCTTTCGGCGACAATATTATTTCTCAATTCTGGATATATTACAACTATTTCATAGAGATACGCAATTCGGAGATTTGCTACATGCACCGCAACTGGTTTAATACGATGAAAAAGTCTTCCATTCTCATCACTAAATCGAATGAAATATTTCAGTCGAAGTTCTTGGACCAGCAACGCTACCACATTGACAGTATTACAGAAGAGTTTATGTATTTGTGAGTAAGGAGGCGCTTACTTCCAAAAATCCCAACTTGCAAAGGCTTGGAGCAAAAGCATTTCCAATCCGTTTTTGACTTTTGTTCCTTGCTCTTTGCCTTTTTTCATGAAAAGCGTTTCGTTGGGATTGTACAGTAAATCGTACAGTAAATGTTCTTTGGTAAGGAAATGATAAGGAATTTGGGGACAATCATCCACATTCGGCCACATTCCTACCGGAGTACAATTAACAATCACCGTATTAGCTTTCATAATGGCTTCATCCAGATTGGAATATATCAGCATGTCTGCTAAGGTTTTTTTTCGCGAAACATAAGTGGGAGTAACTCCCAACTGCGTCAGACCGTAGTAAATCGCCTTGGCAGACCCACCGCTTCCCAAAATCAAAGCGTGCGTATGATGGGGTTGCAGCAAGGGTTCAATGGAATTTTTGAATCCGATAATGTCTGAATTATAACCGGTTAATTTGTTTTTTCCTTTTTTTATGTGTTCGATTTTTATGACATTCACCGCGCCGATCAGTTTCGCATTCTCGCTCAATTGATCTAAATAAGGAATCACCTGTTCTTTGTACGGAATCGTAACATTCAATCCTCTTAATTGGGGATTGTTTTTTATAATTGACTTAAATTCCTCAATCGTAGGGATTTCAAAATTAATATATTCGGCGTCGATGTTTTCGGCCGAAAACTTATCATTAAAAAAACCTTTCGAAAAAGAATGTTTTAATGGGTTTCCAATCAATCCGTATTGATCCATATAATTTAAATTACGAATTATGAATTACAAATTATGAGTAAAAAAATTAGTGATGTTTTTTTCAATTCGTTCGGAAACATCGCTGATGTCTGACTTCATAAATTTCTCTCCGGTGATATTTTCGTACAGTTCGATGTAACGTTCCGATACGCTTTCGCAGTATTCAGGAGTCATTTCGGGAACTTTTTGTCCTTCCTTCCCTTGGAATCCGTTTTCCATCAACCATTTGCGAACAAATTCCTTGGAAAGTTGCTTTTGTTCTTCTCCTTTTTCAAACCGTTCCCGATAACCTTCCGCATAAAAATAGCGGGAAGAATCGGGTGTATGAATTTCGTCGATCAGGTAAATTTTACCCTCTTTCTTGCCGAATTCGTATTTCGTATCTACCAAGATAAGTCCTTTTTGAGCAGCTATTTCGGTACCGCGTTGGAACAAAGCTTGCGTGTATTTTTCCAATTGTTCGTAATCTTCTTTACTTACCAAGCCTTGTGCAATGATTTCTTCCTTGGAAATATTTTCATCGTGACCTTCATCCGCTTTCGTTGTCGGAGTGATGATGGGTGTAGCGAATTTTTGATTTTCTTTCATGCCTTCGGGCAAAGCAAGTCCGCACAAGGTTCTTGCTCCGGCTTTGTATTCGCGCCAGGCGCTTCCGGTCAAATAGCCCCGAATCACCATTTCCACTTTGAAGGGTTCACAGCGCAAACCGACCGTTACCATCGGGTCGGGCGTCGCCAATTTCCAATTGGGAACGATGTCCACTGTGGCATCCAGAAATTTCGATGCTATTTGATTTAACACTTGTCCCTTGTAAGGAATTCCTTGCGGCAAAATGACGTCGAATGCCGAAATCCGGTCGGTAGCAATCATTACCAAAGTATCTTCTCCGATGAAATATACATCGCGTACTTTTCCGCGATAGACCTTGGCCTGTCCCTGAAAATGATAATCTGTTCCGACTAAAGTATTGGTACACGGTGCATGATGCACGGTACACGATTCGGTTATTCTTGTTTCCATATATTTATAAATTTTTATTTCCATCATCGTGCACCGCGTACCGTTGTACCGTGCACCTTTTCTTTCTCGTAAGCCTCCACAATGCGCTGCACCAACTTGTGCCGGACAATGTCCTTTTTGTCAAATTCGATGTGTGCAATTCCCGGAATATTTTTCAATATACCCATGGCGTGAATCAATCCCGATTGTTGCGAAGGCGGCAAATCAATCTGTGTAACATCACCTGTAACAATCATTTTGGCATTCATTCCAAGCCGTGTCAGGAACATTTTGATTTGCGGAACGCTTGTATTCTGCGCTTCATCCAAGATAATCACCGCATCGCTCAAGGTACGTCCGCGCATGAAAGCCAAAGGCGCTATCTGAATCACTTTATTTTCAATGTATTCCTTCAGTTTGGCGATGGGAATCATGTCTTCAAGCGCATCGTATAAAGGTTGGAGATACGGATCGATTTTTTCTTTCATATCCCCGGGCAGAAAACCCAATTTTTCTCCGGCTTCGACGGCCGGCCGGCTCAGAATGATTTTCCGGACTTCTTTGTTCTTTAATGCTCTGACTGCCAAAGCAATCGCCGTATATGTTTTTCCTGAACCTGCGGGACCGATAGCGAACAATAAATCATTACTGTCAAAAGCTTCAACCAATTTTTGTTGGTTTTCGGTTCGTGCCTGAATAGGACGTCCGTTCATTCCGTAAATAATCAGGTTATCCTGTTTTTGCAAAGCGGAGAGGGCATCATTTTTACCTTTGACAATGTTGATAATGGCTTCTTCGGTCAACAAATTCAATTCCTTGCAATAATTTTCCAATTCCTTGATTTTTTCTTCAAATCCGGCCAATTCCAACTCATCGCCGATCACCTTGATTACATTTCCCCGCGCAACGATTCGTAGTTTCGGATATAAAGACTTGATTAATTGCATATTGG
>BNTV01000210.1 GCA_025996865.1 Bacteroidia bacterium | reverse complement strand
AACCGGACACGTCCAAGCGACAACAGGAATTGACAAATGCCTATCCCCAGGCATTACATCAACATGCCGTTTCAACATGCTTTGCCGGAGGTGAATTTCAGTTCGAGAAAATGAATTTCTTTGAACGGGCAATTATCAAGCGTATCGCGAAGACGGATAAAAGCGTTTCGGATATTAACAGCGATAATATAAATAGATTTGTACAGGAAATCAACAAGTAAGGAATCATGAGTCAATTATTAAAGGAACAAAATATCTTTCCGTCAGAGGAAGTTTTAAAAGATGTACTCGGCAATGTTTACAATGTCTTTGAAGAAATGATAACGAGGCTAACTCAAGACGAATTTTCATTAACGGTCACTTGGAACTACTATAAAGACGGCAAATCATGGTTGTGCAAAGTTTGCGACAAGAAAAAGACAATCTTATGGCTTTCAGTTTGGGAAGGTTTTTTCAAAATCTCGTTTTACTTCACGGAAAAACACCTCGAAAGCATTGCGTCTTTGGATATTTCAGAGCAAATTAAAGAAGTATTTTTTCACACCAAACCGGCGGGGAAATTAATTCCATTAATAGTCAATATCAATACGAGAGAACAATTAACCGATTTACTGAAAATAACAAAGTATAAAAAGGATTTGACAAAATAATAAAATTAAAATAAAGTAAAAAACAATGAAAAATGAACAAATATCAATTATTGATTTAATAATTGAGACCCATGTAGGGTTGGAACGGCAGGGGCCTGGTAGTTCTGAAATGACTATTAAGGCATTAAGTTTCCTGGATAATCATAATCTTTCACGGGTAGCCGATTTAGGTTGCGGAACTGGCGGACAAACAATGGTTCTCGCTCAAAATATTACTGGAATAATTACGGGTTTAGACCTATTCCCTGATTTTATTAATATTTTTAACGATAATGCCAAAAAATTAAATTTCCAAGAAAGAGTAAATGGCATTGTTGGCTCAATGGAAAACCTTCCTTTTCAAAAAGAAGAATTTGACCTTATTTGGTCAGAAGGGGCTATTGATAATATAGGTTTTGAAAAGGGTTTAACCCATTGGAAAGACTTTCTAAAAAAGAGTGGCTATGTTGTAGTAACATGCCCTTCATGGTTTACTGATAAACGCCCTGCTGAAATTGAAAAATTTTGGTCTGATGCAGGTTGCACATTAGATACAATAGGACATAATATTTCAATAATGCAAAAGGTTGGTTATATTCCTGTTGCATCATTTATAATACCTGAAAAATGTTGGACAGATAATTATTTTGCCCCACGAGAAGTAGCAGAAAAAGCACTTTTGGAAAAATATACAGGAAATCCTGCCGTCGAGGAGTTTATCGCCAATCAACGTCGCGAAGCACAATTATACAGCAAGTATAAAGCGTATTATGGCTATGTGTTTTATATTGGGAAGAAGAATGGTTACCCAATCGACTAATTTGAGTGTAGATAAAATTGCTACGGAAATATTCCTGGTAAAACCTGTCCATAAAATATTGGTTAAATCGCAATTCAAAAAGAAAATGGCAAGATTGAATGAATAAAAAAATCCGGATAAAAACGATTATACTCGACTTTGACGGCACGATTGCCGACACGAAAGACAGTATCATACAAACTATCCAGGCAACATTGGATGAGTTAGGTATTCAAAGAGCAAATGAATCCGATATAAAGAACCTGATAGGACTTCCGCTCAGGGAAACATTTGTCAGGGTTGCGCACTTGACGGACAGGAATATGCAGGAGAAAGCGATAGCACTGTATAGAGAAAAATATAACCAAATTAGCCTTAATACGGTAAAATTGTTCCCCGATGTAAAGGAAACGTTAAAAGGACTGCATGATAACGGGCTAACCATCACAGTGGCTTCAGGAAAAGGAAAGGAAGCATTGTTGAATCTGTTGGACAGAATGGGAATTGCCCGGTACATCTCGCTGGTATTTGGGGAACAGGATGTGAAAAACAAAAAGCCTGCCCCCGACATGGCGCTGTTGATTCTTGAAAAAACAAATTCCAGCCCACAGGAAACTTTGGTGGTAGGCGACACGGTGTATGATATGGCAATGGGTCAGGAAGCCGGCTGCATCACATGCGGAGTAAGCTATGGAAACCATACGGAAGAACAACTCAAAAGCCGGAATCCGGATTTTATTATCGGAAAATTCGCCGAAATAACAGGTATTATCGGGGAAATATATCAATTGTAAAACGACAAAGATTATGAAGCGTAAAGTAGATAATTCATACGGAATAATTCCCTTTTATATTCCATCCGAAAAAATAGTGGAAAAATCGAAAGGCTGCTACCTGTATGATTCGGAAGGAAAACAATATACCGATTTTGAATCGGGGGTCTGGTGCGCCAATCTGGGGCACAGTAACGACCGAATTGTGAAAGCAATGGAAGCGGGCATCCGTCAATCTATTCATCACGGGTATAAGTTCAGAAATCATCCGTCGGAATTTTTGTCTCAGGAACTTGTACGGATAACCGGATTGGAAAAAGGTTCAAGCGTTTTCCTGTCTTCCGGTTCGGAAGCGGTTAATCTTGCCATATCAATGGCGCGAAATATTACGGGACGCGAGAAAATATTGAAAATACACAATTCTTACCTGAGCGCATACGGATACGGGCAGATAACTTCCGGTAACAACCATATCGAGAATGTCCACTTTAACGATATGCAATCGTTGGATGAAACCAATTTTGGAGAGATTGCAGCGCTTGTTCTGGAAACAGGGGGAGCATCCATTGATATGGTCAGATTCCCGGATTATGCTTTTATTAAAGCATTAGTCGAATTATCAGTAGCTAACGGTTGTCTTGTCGTGGCAGACGAGGTTACTACCGGAATGGGACGTATGGGTAAATGGTTCGGATTCCAATACTATGATTTTTTACCGGATATAGTCGTAACCGGTAAAGCTTTGGGAAACGGTTATCCCGTCAGTGCGGTAACGGTCAGTGCAAAAATATCCGAATCATTCGGGAGTAATCCGTTCAGGCATTTGCAATCCCACCAGAATGACCCGATGGGATGTGTAATCGGATTGGAGGTGATAAGGACAATTGGGGATGAAAATCTGTTGAATCGCTGTCTTGATACCGGACACTATTTCAAAGAACAATTATTATTTCTTAACGCCAAATTCAAACAAGAAATAAGGGAAGTGCGGGGAAGAGGATTGATGATTGCTCTGGAACTGGATAACTCGGTCGATGGCGAACTTGTCAGCGATTTATTGTTTGAAAGAGGATTTGTTATTGGTTACAAAGCAAATACACTGCGTTTCTTACCTCCTTTGGTCATTGAAATAACAGAGATAGACAAGTTAATTACAAATATCGGTGAAATACTGGAACTGTTACGGCAATAGTATATGAATATCTTAATCATTTATGCGCATCCGAGCAATAAATCCTTTACATATAAGGTATTGCAAATTTTATTGAAGGCTCTGAATATGAGCAATCACCAAGTTGAAGTATCGGATTTATACAAAATGAAATTTCAATCCGATATGACAGAAGAAGAATATGAAAGAGAGGGATTTGCAAAAACCGAACTTCCTTTATCCGAAGATGTTATCGCAGAACACCGGAAAATAGATTGGGCTGATTGCATTGTCTTTCTCTATCCTGTATGGTGGAGTGATTGCCCTGCAAAAATGAAAGGCTGGTTCGACAGGGTTTATTCCGCTGGATATGCCTATGGTTATAGCCAAAATGGAGAAAAAGTAATAAAAATGAAGCACATCAAATTGGGACTTGTCATTTGTACAGCAGGGCATCCAAACGATTTTTTAGAAGAAACAGGAATTGCAGGAAGCATGCGAAATGTAATGCTTGACGACAGGTTGGGAGTTCGATTCGAGAAAAAAGAAATGATAATACTCGGTGGCACACTGGAACTTGAGAAAGTAGCGAACAGTCATTTGGAAAAGATTATGAATTTAGGAATGAACATGGATGAATTTTGTGATACATTAAAAAAATAACGCCAGATATGCAACTGCAAAAGTACAATCGACCGATACTGTTTTACGGCACATCCGTTTTGGTTCCGTGGCTGTGTTGGTTTATATGGGCATGGTTAAGCCACAGTCAATGGCAAGGAAATCCGGCAGTGTTTTTTTGTGGGAGTGTACTTGGATTGACCGGTTTATGTGCTCCGTTCATTATTGCCATGATTTTGATACTTCCCGACAAGGAAATGAAACAGGAATTTGTTTCCGCAACGTTCCGGCTGAAAGGCATCCGACCTGTTTTCTGGACATTAACGATTTTCCTTTTCCCGTCGAGCATACTTGCAGCCCAAGCAATTTCCCTGCTTTTCGGATACAGCCTGTCTCAATTCAGGATTGTAGAACATCTCTCTTTTACGGCCGGCATTTTTCCCGCGTGGTTTTTACTGATATTAGCGCCCATTCTGGAAGAATTTGGCTGGCACACCTACGGGGTAAGCATTCGGTAATCTACTCTTGCGGATTTTTTTCCGCCCAGTTCATAGGGAGCAAATCGGCTAGTTCGTTTACTTTGTGTTCATTGATACGATTCAGGACATCGGTCAACCATTCTGTCGGAT
>BNTV01000209.1 GCA_025996865.1 Bacteroidia bacterium | reverse complement strand
TCACCCGGAGCGTCCCCAGATTGTCATCCACTTTTATCTTCCCGTGGAAATTCACTTCAAGCAAGCCGCCGATGCGAACCCGATATACCTTCGTCCGTCCCGTTACATGGTACATGTCGGTATAGTTGCGCTCCTTCCGCATTTTGGTGATTTCCTGCAAGCCGCCCTCGTCAAACACCGGAACGTCCAACGGCATATCCGGTTTTTTAGCCATGTTCAACTTTGCAGCCTGGGCGTTAGCGCTGCCCGCAAAGGTTCCCGTTTCGGATAAGGGATGCTCGTAGGGCGATTTCTCGTTGTCTATGGTGTGGTAGTATTGCTGAAAGGTATTGGCAATCAGCTTGGTGCAAATCCTTACTTCTTTCAGGTCCAAATCGTAGGTCAGTTTGACCGTCGGTAAAGTCCGGTGTTCGCCGAATACAAGGCTGTCGCCCGAAAAGAAAAACTTCTCGCCGTACATCCAGGCTAACCGTTTCAGGTATTGCCAGTCCGTTTCCTTGTACTGCATGGAAAACTTAATCGGGTTGGCGTACTTGGGCTGGTTGGTCATTTTCAGGTTTAGTAACCCTTTGGTTACTTCGCCGACAATGCTTGACAGGTAAGTTTCGGAATAGGTTTGCAGCATCTTGCCCCGTTCCAGTTCGACGGTAGGCGATGCGGCATAGATATGCATCCATCCGTGGTCGCCCTTGTCCAGTTCGATTTGCACATCGGTAATCAACCCGATGAAACCGTAGGCGTTTCCTGCATCGTCTCCTTCCTGGATGTCTATCTGTATCTTCTCGTTAATGAGCGAGGTTCTCTGCATGGGGAAGACAGGACGTTCTCGCCCATCCGCTCCAAATCCAGTACTGCTTTGAGGCGGTGATGGTCGTTAAAACACTGGTCAATCTCCAGACTGACAAATTCTATCGGCTTGGGATTCAATTTCGGGATAGCTAATAATGCAATTGTCGGTTCCATAAACTATGATGTTTTTATTTTTTGAGTTTCAATAATAATCCGGTAATTGAACATATCGGGCGACTTGCGGTGCAGCATTACGAGTAAATCGACTTCCATATCCTTGACAATCTGTTCACAACCGGCGCTTGGTGTCAGGTGTACTTATAAACAATGTACCAAATCAGATGGATAATATTCATTATCCTTAAAACTACTATCATCCAGATTCATTACTTTTACAATAGCAGCTGCTTCCCAAGACCAATAACCTGCATACCCACCCTTTTTATGTGAATTATAGACTTCATCAAGATTTTCTTTGGAATACCAATAATTTTCCAAATAATCTTTTATCAAAATTTGGGCATCTTCTTTATTGGAACTTAGTATTTTTTCCAACATTAAAGTCGATTTACTTTTTTTGAAACGA
Organism: Bacteroidia bacterium; assembly: GCA_025996865.1. Lineage (GTDB taxonomy): Bacteria > Bacteroidota > Bacteroidia > Bacteroidales > Azobacteroidaceae > Azobacteroides. The sequence goes on along the minus strand of BNTV01000209.1, from coordinate 3,474 downwards.
AGTTTTGGATATATATCCATAGTTTGTAATACCGGATGCAAGAACAATGAAAATATTTTATCGTCCTGTTTGTACTGTTTTATCAAATCATAAAGTTGTCTGAGTTTTGACTTATCCACTTCAAATAAGATACCCAACGAAATAACTTCTAAAGAAATATTGTAGATATCACTATCACTTATGGAAGCTATGTAAGAATCCAAAATTTCAGCGTATAACCTTTTTAAATCCCGAATACTGTCTCCTCGAGAATATCGTGCCACAAATTCTCCACGCAATAAATCTGACAGCATAAAATACGATATTGGCGTATTACAATTATTTTCAATCATGAATTTTTTTTCTTCATTGGATTTTTCTTGACAACTTTTTATTATCAATGAAAAATGATCTTCATCTTTTCTTTTGTCTCTTGTCATATTGTTCTGTTTGTTTAATAAATATTTATTAATTGTATTTTTATGACCTTGCAAATATATTACTTTTTTCAAAATAAACTTCCAAGACCTTTTCCTGCCAATCCGCCAAGAATTCCTCCTATGATTCCGCCAACAATTCCGCCAACAATTACTCCAACCGGACCGCCAACAGCTCCTATTAGAGCGCCAACCTTAGCACCTGCCAATCCTCCGGCTAAAGCTCCCGCCGCAGAACCAATTGCCTGTTTTGTATTTGTTCCCACCCTGCCTCCGTCTTCCTGATAAGCACCATAGATAGAAATGGCATCCAGCAGTATCCCAACTACAATTGCTGCCCTCCCTGCGACTTTTCCAACCTTTGCTATCTCATCAGCATTTTCTACAATGGCTTTATTTATTGATGCTATTGTCCTATTGGTTTGAATGCTGTGAGAAACGTCATTGATAAGATTTGCGGCTTTTGATGTTCCCTTTACTATATTGGCAGGAGGAATTTCTACAGGATTCAAAACTTTGCCGTTAGCATCCACTTCATAATGAGTAATATTCCCATTGGGTTCAACCTTAGAAGCCGCGCGAGTTAAATCGCTGGAGTTAGTCTTTATTTTATTTCTAACTCTTGCCGCATCTTCAGCCGACATTGCTTGCTCAATTCGACTGGGAGCACCATTCCGTTTTTGTTGAATTAACCAACGATCGCTCATTTGCTTTCCTGAACCCTTGGTTGTACTCATAGTCGGTTTTTTACCTGCATTGGTTTTGTACTTTGAATCTATAATTATATCCGTTCCCGATTTAGGGTCATAGGCAGCAATATCCAATCCTTGATGCCCCCCACCTTGCACCGATGTTGCTTGTGAATTACTTATAATTTGGTAACCTTTTATTTTAAAGTCCTGAACTGTACGGATTTCTCCATAATTACCTTGCTGTGTTGTATTGGGTAATAGAGTGGTATTTACTCCTCTAAGTTCGGATGCTATGTTCGCAAAATTATTATTTAAAAAGCTAGCCCCTAGTTCCCTGCCCCAAAAACCACCTTTTACTCCATTATTTAATATTGATAGTGCTTTTATTGTGTCTGTAACACTAAATTCTATACTAATTTTACCTCCTTGTTTACATAAAAGACAAGCATCCTGAAATAATAGTTTATAACCATTTACTTTTACATGCTTTGCCGTCTTATCCCAATAAACAGGTTGCAAAGAACAAGGACTTCGCGTTATACTGCAAACTCCCAATGGAGGAATATTTTCTCCAAAAATCATATCTGCTTCACAGGCTAAATATTCACCATATAATTTTGTATTATGATGATGAGTCGCTTTCAATCGCCCAGGCGAAGTGCCTTTATCACAGAAAATAAAACTATTATCAGGTACATATAAGTCAGACATGGCAATTCATTATTTAGTAATCCATTTGTTTGTATTTTCTTTGTTTTCATGAATGGATGTAGATTTTACCTGAACCACTTTATAAGCATAAGAGCATTCATATAAATTAGCTGCTAAAAATGAAAAATAGCTATCAGCCTCTTGCAACCAATGGTCTTCATCAAAAACAAATATATCCTCTATCTCTACACCACAGTCCACTTTCAAATTATAGGTATCAGTTATATTCTTTAACCATCTAACCAATGTCTTTTTGTCAAAATTTTCAATATCTAAAACCCCATTTATTTTCAGCGTATAGTTTTTTTCTTTTTCATCGACTTCAAATATTTTTTCTAATACAACCGGCACATCAATTCCATTTACTAACTTTTCAATAACTTTCTTTTCTTCAATGGCTTTCCCTATTATCTTATTACCATAATGTCTATTAAATAAAATTCTGTGAAATCCGCTTTTATTCAGTTGTTCTACTAATTTACTTTTATCGGAAATAAAATCATCAATCAAGCTCTTTAATTCTTTTACTTCATTTTTTCTGTCTTGATATTTAGTTAATAAATACTTGTATATCTCATCGCCTTTTGCTTTTTCATTGGTTATGAGTATTTGCTCAATTTTTCCAGATTTATCACATTTAATTTGAAAATTTTCCAATAAACTATTGATAATTGAAGTCAGAGCAAAAAAGTCCTCATTGGTGGAATTTCTTTTATAATCAGTTTGTTTATAATGAAATATACACTTTTCATTATGATATGAAAGAAGGGTAACGGTTGCATTTATTGTTTCAACCATTTGAATATTCTTATCTCCTATTATTAGCCTCATGGCTGATGTAATCAAATACTCTTTACTTTGCCTTTGATTTTTTATTTGTAATAAAAATTCTTGTTCCATATTGTTTTTAAGATTCATTCATTTTTATTTCTCCACCTGTTATTACAGTTTTCTCCCCTCCTATAATATCCACATCTTCATTTGCTTGGATAATAATATTTTCCGAACTTATTACAGTATCTGTTTTTGCAATAATTTCAATATTTGCATTACTACTTTCAATCGTTGTATCTTCTTTTGAGGTAAGAAATATTCCTTCATTTTTTGCTTCTACTGTAATATATTTTTCTACCTCTACCGTAATAAAACCTTCTCCTTTTTCTTCACTTGGTTGTGCTTTTAGATTAATCGAATTACCTGCATTCAAGTTTATATCCGTTGCCGAGAGGGTTATTGTTTTTGGGGTACTGATGGAAACATTGCCTTTTCCATCCAGAAATACGGTACTATTCCCCTTGGAGCTGAAAAGTTTAACACTTCCATCCTTATCGTTCAACACAACTTCCGACCCGCTTTTATCCCGCATAGACTTGATATGATTCCCTGCACCGCCCCCGATACCTTTCCCGTTCTTCCCATGAAACATACTCCCCATGATAAACGGAAATTCCGGATTACCTTCAAAAAAAGATACCAAAACCTTGTCATTCACCTCAGGCACAAATATATAGCCTCTATTCTGAGGACATCCGGCTTCAGGCATCATAATGGGCATATAGTACTCGCAGAATTTATCCTCAAAATCAAACCTCACCTGCACTTTCCCCAATCCGTCCGGATCTTCATTCGCAATAACAATTGCCGGAATCGCATGA
>BNTV01000208.1 GCA_025996865.1 Bacteroidia bacterium | reverse complement strand
CTGTTTTAATTCATAGATTTTTGCGATGGCTTTTTCGTTGGTCGGGAGCGCCGCCAAGCCATACACTGTGTCTGTGGCGATTAGAATTACACCGCCGGTTTGCAGTGTTTGTATGATTTGATTTGTTTTTTGCATTGTTTCATATATTTCCTGCAAAGATAGATAGATTTTCCCGAAAAGCAAAGTCCTCTTTCAGAGCGTCTGCTCCGTTATCGGCATCACAAACTGCGGAAAAACCAACCCTCTGCCGGTAAATAAATCGCTTTTTTCTATGAAAATCCGTGCATTGCCGTATTGCATTTGGCTGTCGATAATTATTTTCCCTGCCAATTCCGGTAGTTGCATAATCAATTCCCGATGGGCGCCGACTACAACAAATTTGTCGAAAGAATCGACAAATTTGGGTACAATTTCTTCTATTTTCCCATATTCAATCTGCACTTCTTCATAAAATTCTGTCCTTTCGTCTTTCACCTTTCGCCTTTCACCTGAATAAAATCCGATGTAGGCATTTCCTTTGATGGACTTTACGGAATTAACGACCGGAAGTCCGTATTTATTGTATGCGTCGATTCCCGCCAATTCCATCGTAGAAACAGGACTGGCCGGAATATTCAAGCTGTAAGCCAAGCTATTGGCAAAGGCGATGCCTGTCCTTACCCGGCTTGTGCCGCCCGGGCCTGTATCGACAATAATATGGTTTATATCGCTTGTCTTTTTGTTACAAGCATTTAGAGCGTTTTGAAGCAGGTAATACAATTCTTTATTGTCCTCTTTTTCAAATTCACTTGAATCGTAAATGACTTGATTGTTTTCTCCCAGCAGCAATGCAAATTGACCGGAAGAGGTCGATATTCCTAAAATCAGCATAATTTATTTTTTAATTCATTGATGATTGAATTATATTTTTCATTATTACCTGTAAAAGTAATGAAGCGCTCATTATCTCCTTTGGTTTCAAACGATACAAGTATATAGTCGTCAAAATAGTCCGCCAATTTCTTACCCCATTCGATGAATGTAATCGACGTGTCGAAATAATCCGTTATTCCCAAATCTTCAAATTCTTCAATCGTTGAAATCCGGTATAAATCAATGTGAAGAATATCAAATTCGCCGGTTCGGTAAAAATTGGCAATGCTGAAAGTCGGACTTGTGACCGAATCTCCGGAAGTATAACCTTCCGTAAAACCCTTCACAAAATGAGTTTTACCTGCACCCAAATCTCCATCTAAAATAAATAAATCACCCGGATGGAATAAGGGCGCTATCTTTCGGGCAATGTTTTTTGTGTCTTCCTGACCCTTTGACAGTATTTGAAACGTTTTAGACATAAAATAATTTCCTGCATGTTTGAAATGAAATGCAAATATCGTAAGAAAAAACAGAATAAATATAGAAATATATAAAAAAAATATCTACCTTTACGAGTTAATTCATTTACACGCGGATTTTTTTCAGACTTAACTGTTTTAATCTGCTTGAATTGGCTTTTTGCGATGAAAAAAGAAAAAATAAAACAATATAATGACAAGCAAATGGAATTATCAATCTCCAAACAACGAACAATTACTTAAAAGGGATGAATTTTCGAAAAAGTTCGGCCTGAGTCCGGTTGTCAGTCTTCTATTGATACAGAGAGGAATAGTTACAGATGAAGATATGCAGCAGTTTCTCAATCCGGTATTAAAAGATTTGCACGACCCGTTTTTATTTCCTGATATGCAAAAAGCAGTTGACCGCTTGAATCAAGCGCTGGGAAATAAAGAAAGGATTATGATTTATGGAGATTATGATGTGGACGGTACAACTGCCGTTGCATTGGTTTACAAGTTTTTGGAACAAAATACCTGGTCTTCCAATTTGGATTACTACATTCCCGACCGGTACGACGAAGGTTACGGAATATCCGAAAAAGGGATTGAATATGCCCAGGAAACAGGTGTAACGCTAATCATTGCCTTGGATTGCGGTATTAAAGCGATTAATAAAATCGCTTATGCCAAGTCGTTGGGAATTGATTTCATTGTTTGCGACCACCACATGGCGGACGATGTTTTGCCCGATGCGGTGGCGATATTGGATGCCAAACGTCCGGATTCTACCTATCCGTATGAACATCTTTCGGGATGCGGCGTCGGATTCAAATTCATGCATGCTTTTGCAATCAGCAACAGCATTGATTTTTCCCGTTTACGTACTTTATTGGATTTTGTCGTGGTGAGTATTGCTGCGGATATTGTCCCGGTTACCGGCGAAAACCGGGTAATGGCCTCTTTTGGGATGAAACAGCTGAATTACAGTCCGAGCAAAGGTTTGAAGGGAATCATTGATGTTTGCGGATTATCGGGAAGAGAAATCACCATGAGCGATATTATTTTTAAAATCGGGCCGAGAATCAATGCTTCGGGACGGATGATGAACGGCAAGGAAGCCGTTGATTTGCTTCTGGAAAAAAACGTGGAAACGGCGAAAGAAAAAAGCGAGAATATCGACCAATACAACGATGACCGCCGCGAAATGGACAAAAAGATGACGGATGAAGCTTACGCATTAATTGATGAAGACCCGAAAATGGCTGATAATAAAATCATTGTCGTTTATAATCCCGAATGGCACAAAGGCGTGATTGGAATTGTAGCCTCGCGGATTACGGAAAAATACTACAAACCGGCTATCGTATTGACGCAATCCAACGGTTATATTTCCGGTTCGGCGCGTTCGATAACGGGTTTTGACATCTACAAAGCCATTGAATTCTGTAAAGACCTTTTGGTTAATTTCGGAGGACATACATTTGCCGCAGGCGTTACCTTGCAAAATGAACAGTTGGATTCGTTTAAATCCCGGATTGAAACCTATGCCGGTGAGAATATGTCCGAAAGAGAAGCCGTTCAGACTTTGGATATTGATATGTCTTTGAAATTCAACGAAATAAATATAAAACTCGTTTCCGATATGAAACGGATGAATCCTTTTGGGCCGGATAATCCCAAACCGGTGTTTTGTTCATTGGGAGTGAGGGATTCCGGCACCAGCAAATTGGTTGGGCGCGGATTGGAACATATCAAGCTGGATTTGGTCGATGATTCGACGCAAGAAGTGATGTCGGCCATTGCGTTCGGGATGCACGATTTTAACGATTATATCAAAAGCGGAAAACCTTTTGATATTTGTTATACCGTCGAGGAAAATACTTATAATAATAAGAACAGTATTCAGTTATTAATTAAAGATATACGTACGATTACCCCCTCGCCCCCCGAAGAGGGAGTTGCGTAGCAAAACAGGTACATTGTGGGAAAATTTCACGATATTCTGAAAGAATACTGGGGCTACGATGAGTTTCGCTCGCTTCAAGAAGAAATCATTACCTCCGTCTATGAAGGCAAAGATACATTGGGATTGATGCCTACCGGTGGGGGAAAATCCCTGACTTTCCAGGTCCCGACTATGCTGATGGAAGGTATCTGCTTGGTTGTCACGCCCTTGATAGCATTAATGAAAGACCAGGTCGATAACCTGAAAAAAAGAGGCGTCAAAGCGGCATATATTCATTCGGGAATGAGCCGGCAGGAAATCCTTGTTGCTTTGGATAATTGTATTTTCGGTAATTATAAATTCCTTTATGTTTCTCCCGAACGGTTGACGAACGAGCTTTTTTTAGCCAAACTCCCACACCTGAATGTTTGCTTGTTGGCTATCGACGAATCACATTGTATCTCGCAATGGGGATATGATTTCCGGCCTTCCTATTTGCGGATTGCAGAGCTTCGCAACTACCTGCCGGATGTTCCCGCACTGGCATTGACGGCTACAGCTACACCCGGTGTAATCGAAGATATTCAGGAAAAATTGCAGTTCAAGGAAAAAAACGTTTTCAAGAAAAGCTTTGAGCGTGAAAACCTTGCTTATGTGATTCGGGAAACGGACGACAAATTATACGAAATCATTCATATTCTTTCCAAAGTTCCGGGATGCGCCATTGTTTATGTCAGGAGTCGCAGCCGAACCAAAGAAATTGCCCAGGAGTTGCAAAGACAAGGAATTAGCGCCGATTTCTTTCATGCAGGACTGACTTCCGACGAGAAAATCCGCAAACAAAACGAATGGAAAAACGGAAAATGCCGCGTAATCGTCTGTACAAACGCTTTTGGAATGGGTATCGACAAGCCGGATGTACGTTTGGTCATTCATTTTGAATTACCGAGTTCCTTAGAGGAATATTTTCAGGAAGCCGGGCGAGCGGGACGGGACGGAGAAAAAGCATACAGCATAGCGCTTTTCAGTCAGCGGGATGTTACCCAGTTGAAAAAACGTATCAAAGATGAATTTCCGGAAAGGGAATTTATCAAGGATGTTTACGAAAAATTGGCTTATTTCTTTCAGATTGCCATCAATACCGGTATCGACACGGGACATAATTTCCATATCGAGCGGTTTTGTGCGGCTTACCATTACAATATCAAGCACGTACACAGCGCGTTAAAAATTCTTGATTTGGCAGGTTATATCGCATACGTTGAAGATACGGATAAACAGTCGAAATTAATGTTCACCATTGAAAGAGATGAATTGTACAAATTTTCGAGTTTCAGCGAAACCATTGAAAATCTGATTCAAGTGGTTTTGCGTTCTTATACGGGACTTTTTTCCGAATATATCCACATCAACGAAACTTTGTTGGCGCAACGGACGGGGATGGATGCGCTCCAAGTTTACGATGTTTTGAAAATGCTTTCAGCTCAACACATTATCCATCACATTTCCCGCAATCTTTGGCGTCCTTTTCCCCGAAATATTGAAGCAACATTTTGCTCCGGCATTGCGTCCGGGAGCTTCCGTACTCAATGACATGCTTAATGCGATTCGCCAATTTATCAAG
>BNTV01000207.1 GCA_025996865.1 Bacteroidia bacterium | reverse complement strand
CGACACGCGCAAGTATTTGGGGTGCATTTGAACAACCGGTGTCAATAAATAGTATTACCTTTGCAAAAAGAAATGTCTAATAAATAATAAAAAAAACAAATTAATCGCATGAAACCCGCATTCATCCTGTTTTTTACATTTGCCACGCTTTCCGCTTTTGCCCAAGAAAGCCCTTTCGGCAAACCCTTGTCCGATTATATCGAAAATCCGGCGGTTTTTGAAGAAAATCAAGAAGAAAGCAGAGCTTATTTTATTCCGGCTGAAAGTCAATCTTTAAACGGAAATTGGAAGTTTTTTTGGAAAGACACTCCCGAAAACTTACCGGACAAGTTCTACGAACCGGCTTTTAACGACAAGAAATGGGCGACAATTCCCGTTCCTTCCAACTGGGAGATGCAGGGATTCGGCGACAAACTGTTTCGGAATACTCCGACCCCTTTCAAAGCCAATCCGCCTTTTGCCCCCAAAGAATACAATCCGACCGGTATTTACCGCCGTACTTTTACGATTCCATCCGATTGGAAAGGCAAAGAAATTTTTCTCCGTTTCGAGAAAGTCGCTTCCGCCTCTTTCGTTTGGATTAACGGTCAAAAAGTCGGCTACAACGAAGGCGCTCAGGAACCGGCCGAATACAATATCACCTCTTTTCTGAAACCGGGGAAAAACACCCTCGCCGTGTGCGTACTGAAATATTCCGACGGCTATTACCTGGAAGACCAGGATTATTGGCGGCTGGCAGGTATCTTCGACGATGTGTGGGTTTATGCTGCGCCTACCGTCCGCCTTTTCGATTGGCAGGTCATTACCGGTTTTGATAATACTTTCACCGATGCCGATTTGAATATTCATGCTTTTATCAAAAAATACAAGGATGTCGCACCGGCAACTTACACGGTCAAAGCCCGTTTGTACGACAAAGATAATCAGGTGGTCAGCGAATTTGCCGGCCAACCGTTTCAGATGAACAAGGAAAAAGAAGAAATCGTTTTGACCCAACCTGTCCGTAAACCTTTGAAATGGACTGCCGAAACGCCCAATCGCTATACCCTCAAATTGGAATTACTGGCCGATGGAAAAGTGCAGGATAGAATACAAACTTGCATAGGATTCAAAAAAACGGAAATCAAAGGCGAAGTTTTTTATCTGAATGGCGTTCCGCTGAAGGTAAACGCGCAAAACTCACACATGCAGCATCCGGAAACCGGACATGCTATGGACGAAGCGACCATCCGTAAAGATATGGAATTGCTGAAACAGTTCAATTTCAATGCTGTACGCACCTCTCATTATCCGCCGGTCAATAAATACCTCGAATTAGCCGATGAATATGGACTGTATATCATTGATGAAACAGGCGATGAAGCGCATGCCACCGAATGGCTTTCCGAAAAACCGGAATACACGGAGATGTACAAAGAACGCAGCCGCCGGATGGTATTGCGCGACCGCAATCATCCCTGCGTACTGTTCTGGAGCGCCGGAAATGAAAGCGGCAACGGAGATAACATCACCGAAGTAGTGAAAGAAGGCAAAAAATACGACCCTACGCGCTATTGGATGTACGGAGGCAATGATTTTTCCCATCCGGCCGAAGACATTATCGGGCCGCGCTACCCTACTCCCATCGAATTGGAAATGCAAATCGGCAGGCCGTCAAACAATCCCGACCGCCGTCCTTCTTTTATGGACGAATACTTGTCCGTAGCCGGCAATGGCGGCGGCGCATTAGACGATTACTGGAAAGTCATTTACGCTTATCCCCGTTTGATGGGTGGCGCGATATGGGATTTTGTCAGTACAGGGATCACGGAAAAGATTCGCTCGCTAACGGATATTTCCACTTACCATACCCCGGCGCACCTGATGGGTAATGCCACCTTGGTAAAAGAAGCCGGTAATACCTTGCTTGACCTGAACGGACACGACCAATGGGTGGAAGTGTATCGGCAAGACAATGTCGAAATCACCTCCAAACAATTGACACTCACACTTCGGGTCTATCCCCGCAAACTAAGCAGCAGTTGCGGTTCGTACCTGACCAAAGGCAGTTATCAGTTCGGCATACAGCAAAAAGGCAAAGAATCCTTGGAATTTTACATTTATACGAATAAGAAACACGCCATTTTCGCCCCGCTTCCTGCGGATTGGGAATACCGCTGGCACGACGTAAATGCTGTTTACGACGGGAAAGAGATTAGCCTCTACATCGATGGAGAAAAAAAAGCAAGCGGCGAAGTTTCCGGAAACATCCGTAATTTCCCTTTTCCGATAAACATTGGTCGCAATGCGGAATGGCACGGACAGGAAACATCGGTCTATATCTGCGATGCACAGATAGATAATGTCGGCATTTTCACCGAAGCTTTGGACATAAACCAATACGACCCGCAAAAAGCCGTACTCTGGTTGGATTTTGAAAAGGAACGGAACGAAGGGACTTTCTTCAGCTACGGCATAGGCGCCCGCACCTACGGCAGCATCTGGCCAGACCGGAAACTGCAACCGGAAATGTGGCAAATGAAAAAAACCGTACAACCGCTGGCCTTTTCCCTCAAAGATGCCGGAAAAGGAACGGTCGAAGTCTGGAACCGGAATCATTTCCTGGATGCCGGATACTATCGTACACAATGGTTTCTGGAAGCCGACGGAAACATCCTGCAACAAGGCGAACTGGATTTAAATACGCCACCGCTGAGCAAGGAAATTATCCACATCCCTTATACCCAACCGGTCATCGAAGCAGGAAAAGAATACCGTATTTTACTTTCTTCTTCCTTGAAAAAAGACGAAGTTTGGGCATCCGCCGGACACGAAGTAGCTTGGGACCAATTGGAATTGCCTTGGTTTCAGAAACCCGAACCCAAACAGGCAAGCAACCTTCCTGCGCCAAACTATTCGGAAACAGACGAACAATTGATAGTTTCCGGCAATCATTTCAGTTATACTTTCGATAAAAAACAAGGACAATTGGTGTCCATCATTTATAACGGCAAAGAAATGTTGCGTTCACCCTTGGAACTGAATCTGTGGCGCGCACCCTTGGCCAATGAATCGGATGGATGGAACTCTGGAAGTTGCGACCATCGCGACGGATGGAAAGAAGGATTCGGGCATACCCTTTCCACGGAAATGTATTCGTCGGGCGTAAACAGTTTGGTGCACCAACCCATTGATTTTAAAGTGGAGAAAAACGACCGGAATATCCATATCCACATCCAAGATATTTCCTTGTTTGGACGGGGTGAACTCAGTAAATTAGACCAATACGTGGAAGGCATCCGAAGCAACGGCATCCACAGCGACTACGATTTGAACATTACCGGCGACGGACAAATCATCCTCCGGCACATCCTGAAACCGGAAGGTCGCATGCCTTTGTGGTTTCCCCGCATCGGCCTCACCCTGACATTGGACAAAAGCCTGAATCAGGTGGATTGGTACGGCCGCGGCCCGCAAGAAAACTATCCCGACCGGAAAACGGGCTATAAAACCGGCATTTATCACACAACGGTGCAGGATATGTACGAACCCTATCTTATTCCGCAAGACCATGGTCTTCGCACCGACAACCGTTGGGTACGCCTAACCGACAGCCAAGGCACAGGTTTGCAATTCGCAGTTGATGAGCATTTTAATTTCAATGCTTATCCATTCAGCACGGAGCAACTGACCAAAGCAACCTATACTTATCAGTTGAAGGAAGAGGACGGCATCACGTTCAATCTGGATTATCTGACATCGGGAGTCGGTTGTACGGCGCGCGGCATTTTTGCGGCTTACCGGGTATTGCCGCAGGTTTATGAGCGGACGGTTACGATTGTTCCGGTTATCAATAAGTTAAAGAGTGATTTGAAAGATTAATTAGTAATCATATCGTTTGCAATGGCTGTCGCGTTGATTAGGAGGTCAAACTCATCATTTATCGGAATACCTGCTTTTTTGAGTCCTAAATTGGAGTTTTGAGTTAATAACTATGTTTTGATGTTGAAAGCCAAGAGAATGTTCTTTTGTTTTTTTGAGATTTCGCTTTTTATTGGGTCAATATTTTCCAGATATGTAATTTTCATTTTAGCAAGTTCTCTCAACAATTCCTGGATGGAATATTTTTCAAATAATTTTTTATTCCTCATAACCTTGGTTATTTGCATGTATATAATGAGTGTAATATATTTGATAAACAATCTTCCGTCTGTATTGTATTGTGTGGGACAAGAACCGGAGTCTTTTTTCAGGCTAAAAGACAGCGGCTACAGAAAAGTGATACCAACAGGGCTGTCGAGCAAACCCAAAATATTGCCGGTACTGAAAAAGCCCCTGTCCATAATAAGCATCAAATCTTTTAACTGATAGACTTTTAGATATTCGAGAAAATTGTGAATGGTACCTACATCCACAATGCTTTCCTGAAAAGTGCTGTAAAAAAAGCAGTCCACTCTCCCTGCAGCCCATAGAGATACCGGTATGGTCATTTTCGCGCTGAACGTGGTTTCGGATTTACCGACCGTAAGCCGCGCCATGACGGGACATTTCCCGTCCTCTTTCATTTCGTTCTTTTTCAGACAAAACGACACCTTGACTTCTTGTTTCATTGCTCTGTTTTTTTAGTTGCAAAATTAACTGATACAGAGCAATTTGAAAGGATGTAAAGCATACGGGAACATGGAAAGAAGTTCCGTTTTCCATTGATAAAACCTACTTTTTTCGATTTGCCTGAAAAAAAAGGTTATCTTTGGCTGACTTTAGAAGAAAAACGAGTGTTAGTAGTGTAGGGTAAGCCTTCGCTCCTCCGCATCTTGCCCAGTTTGCCCGCTCACCTTACCTTTGCCCAAAAAAAAGAAATGCACAAACCAAGCAAACGCAGATTAAGTACAGAGGAAGGCTTCGCCATCATTGCGA
>BNTV01000206.1 GCA_025996865.1 Bacteroidia bacterium | reverse complement strand
AGACGTTGTACACATTCTGATGAAAATCATAATCTCCTACCCAAGGTACACCGATGCCGAAGGGATCGCCGGCTGCTTCTCGCACATTGATAACCTCTTCTGCCAACGATTGCCCCCATTTACCTCCGAAACCGTTATTGACCTGAATACGGTAACGGTTGCCCGGCTTAATGGTCGCGGGGGCCTTTATCGTTAAAATGTACGATTCTCCTTTGATAATTTCGGCAGGGTGTACCTGTCCTAATGTTATATCCAGGAATGAGACTTCCGGCTTGCGATTGGGATAAAACAGATTTCTTCCGAAAACACGAAAAATATATCCGGGACTTAACTCTGTATATTCAACTGTGACAATTCTTGCTTTATTGATAAACACAGGTTCACTGAACTTTTTGCCGTTTTTTATCCATACGGCTATCAGGCTTCCTTGTTTGATGAACGGATTTTCCGGCAGTCCGGCAGATAAATTCATAGTGGAATGTGCAATAACTTCCAATTGACTTTCCGGTTTCAACTTCTTTTCGTTACCTTCTATAAGTTGATACCACATTTCCGGATTGTCCCCGAAAGCATGTCCTTGCACTCCGAAAGCGCCTCCCGGCTCAACGCTTTCATTTTGATTAAAAATAATGGGAGTCTCTTGTTTGTTATTTTGTGCATAAAGATGCATACACGAAAAAACAAGAATAATGCCTATACTTATAACTATTTTTTTCATAAACTGTTAATTAAATTATTTATTAATCATTTTGTGCATTTCGATTCCTGCGAATAAAACCGCGAATAGTCCATGAGTGTCATTTACATAAAACGGGCGGTTTTTATAATACTCTACATCTTCCGAACACATGGTTCCGTAACATATATCGTGTACCGACCCATCCGGTTCTATTTTAGATTTGAGCGCGTTCCATCCTTTTATGGCGATAGGACGGAAGGTCTTTTCCGGTAACCATCCGTTTATTACTCCGCGGGCGATAGCCATGGTAAAAATGGCGGTTCCGGAAACTTCTTTCGGTGAATCGGGACTGTCCAGGACATTAAACCAAAAACCGCTTTCATCCTGTAATTTGACTAATGAGGCCACGTGTTTTTTATAATAATTTAAAATCTTTTTATATTCGGGATGATTTTTAGGTAAGGCAGACAATACTTCGGTTATAGCCCATATTCCCCAACCATTGGCACGCGACCAATACGGAAACTTGGTATCACTTTCGAAATAACGGGCATGCATGTATAAGTCCGCTTCTTCATCCCAGACCTGACTGTTGAACCCTATCACCTGCTTGGCGGCATCGTCAAGAAATGCTTTCTTTTCCTTTGCGTCTTGCACATATTGCGAGGCTTGTACCTGATAGGGTATCCCCATAAACATATCATCGGTCCAAGTGGTATATTTAACCGGCGTGGTGCGGGTGTACACATTTACTTCCGGTAAGCGTATTTGTTCTTCTTTGGCGTATTTATTCATTTTATCAATAAATGCCGTATAGTCTTTACGCATAGGGAAATCGTTCAATGTCCTTAATCTGTAAATAAAGGGCAAGGAAGGAGCCAAGGTAAAATCCAGCAAAGGCGAATTGATCAGTAGATTGTTTGCTGAATGAAAAGCATTCAATGTACTTACTTGATAAGTAACAAAAGGAATACTCTTGAGTTGAAATTCGCAAAAATCAGCGGCATAACCGGCATATTTTTTTTCTCCGGTTATCTCGGATAAACACTGCATAGCCCAGGCTACTCCACCATTGTGGTAATTCCAATTATAATTGGTTCCCCAAGGTAAAGGATTGATTACATTGCCGACAATTTCAATTTTCGGGATGGTCCAGCTAATAGGCGCTTCAGCGCCGACATACATATTTCCGAAAATCAGTTCCTGTTCGGGGGGATATGTGATGTTTAAACCGTTGCGCTCATTGCCTTGTAGCGGATTGGCAAAAGGACCGATGATCAACCAATTGGTAAGATCGGTTATTTTGTCGTCGATTCCTGCCACTTGTTTCAACCCGATTCCGGGATATTGTATGGGTTCTTTCGTTACAGATCCTTTTTGCGAAGGTGGTTGTAGGTAAACTCTCCACTCGTCGCCTGCTGTTTCCGATTTGACCAACAGTTCGTTTTTTCCTTTTTTAAGCGCTAAATGAAAAGTCTGCGACATTTCAATACTGCGTTCATCGTAATTCAGATGAATTTTACGATTTCCTTTTTTTTCATATACAACTTGTTTGTTAAGCCATATCTTACATCCGTCGTTGTGTTCTAATTGGAGATCCATCTCCATATCTTCGCGTGCAGTCAAACAAGTGTATGCGTATGCGACCCCTGGTTTACCTATACCCAAACTACGTCCGAAGTCAACATTTTGGATACTGTTTAAAGCGCCATTGTTGGGGTTGACTTCCATCCGGTATTTAAATGGTGTTTCCTTTATCAATTTGTTACCGATCAGTTGGGCTACTTTTAAGGGTTCGTTGATGTAGTCAATATTGTCCATTTTTTGTACAAAACTACAAACAGTTGTACTATCTTGTCCCAAATCCGGATTACAATCTGTTATAGTGACATATAAATCAACGGATTGGAGCGCTGTTTCAGAAGGCAATGTAGCTTCATATCCGGAAGAAGAGGAAACAGCGTCAACGTCGAACCATTTTCTTTCTATCCAGTCCGGTTGAATGGAAGGAAACGTATAATACACTTTGTGATTTACCGGATGTATCGCGTTATCGATATGGTAAACAACATGTACCCGTCCGTCGGGAAGCCGTTCCAATTTGTCCAATTGTACTTTGGGCATTACTTTCCCGTTTTTTAAATATTGATTAAAAAACGGAGTGATAGGGCTACCTCCCGGACATTTAATTAGATGGTTGGTATTGGGAGAATACAGTTGGTTGGTTGGGCCTTTCATCGTAGATAAAGTAGCCTGAATCGCCATCCATGACCAATACCTGTCGTTGGAGGCCGAGGATACGAAAAACGGCTTTGTTATATTTTGAGCGCGCGTTCCCGGCTCCAGATACTTGATCCATTCTTCTCTTTCCTGAGGCGGGAGTTTTTCGATATAGGGTTTTTCGTATGCCCCTTCCAGAAAGTTTCCGGAACCAAAAACCGACCAGGTGGCAGCAATATCCTTATCGGCTATGCTTGCTACCATGGTAGCGATGTATCCGCCCCAAGAAGAACCTGCTACGCCAATTTTTGAAATGTTGACATCCGGCTGTGCTTGTAAAAGATAAATACACTGTACGGATGCCAATACGCCATCAAACAGACAACTGTATGTGGCATCGGGAGATGCGGCGATTTTAGCCCGTTTCTCCCACTCTCCTTTACCTCTGGGATGCTTATTGTTCCCAGTTACTCCGGGTATATCCAAAACAAGAGATACATATCCCTGCCTGGCAGAACTTACAGCCGATTCAATATCTGCTATACCGCCGCCGCCATGTAACCTGAGTAAGGCGGGAAACGGCCCATTCCCTACCGGATGAGCAATCGCTGCAAAAACATGCGAAGGTTCTTGCCCGGTAGGTGTTTCAATAGTCCTGGACAGAAAGATAAACCGGTGAATTTTTATCCCGTCTGGTCGCGTCTCTGTACCCAGATCTTCAACAATCTTTGGCGGAACATTCGTTAGATAAGGAGTAAATGGATCTCCTTTGCTTTGACCAAAGGAATTCATTACTATCAACAATAAGCTTATTAGACTCATCTTAATGCCATAACTGTTTATCATATCTTCTACAAATTAATTACCTGTTATTCATTCATGTTTTTTTCTCATTCCGGATAATATACATCTACTTTATTACCCATGTTGTCACTACCCAGGGAACGTGTTCCTACCCGTCTGAACGGTTCGCCGGGAACCGGATTAAAATTAAGCCAGTTATCCGGATCATTGTTCACAGAAAGGGAATACTCACTTTCTCCATTGCCATTAACTGCTGTGACAACATATTCGTACAATTTTCCCTTTACCGGTTTATCTTCAAAACGATTTTCACTTCCCTTATAGATGAGTTGATGTTTGGAAGAGCCGATTTCTCTCTTGTACAAGCGGGATTCCGTAGCGCCCAGTATGTGTCCCCAAGTCAACAAAACCTTATCTTCTGCGATCACTAATTTCAATCCTTCGGGATAGTGGGGTTTTTCAAGGGTAAAATAAAGCGGATAAATGACAGAGGCTTCACTTTCGTGTTCAGCGTTTAAGGCCACAACACGTGCGAATCCTTTCTTTTCATTTCCTGAAGGAGTGATACGGATGTCTCTTCCGATCTGTTCTTTCAGTATCTTCCAGGTTTTCCCCGCATCGGCGCTGTATTCATAGCGATAACGTTGCGCTCCGGCAACCGGTTTCAAAGTCAAGTTGACGCTTTTTTTCTCATTGCGGGTAGAGTGTATTTCCGGACGACTTAATGCCGGCAAGCCTTTGCTCAAATTCCAAATATGTTTTCCATCCGGAAAACTGACGGTATATTCATTCGCATTACTTTTGACCGGCAGTTGTTTTTCTCCGTCAATGAAGCAATTTATCCCTGAAGGTAGGGCCGATGTCCACCGGAAAGTTATTTCCGTTGGCGTATAGGAGAAATATTCACCTTTCATATTGTCCGGGGTCGTATAAACGGCGCTGATTCCGGCATCTTTGTTTTCGGTATGTATCTCAAATTGCGTGTTGCCGATTTTAGTCCCGTGGAAAAGTGCGATTTCTTGTTTGCCGTCTGTCCGTTCACGGATAAATCCGGCGGTTCCCGAAAAAATATACGCCGAATCGCTTTCCACAGGGGTATCATTTCTGAAAATATAATCTTTTCCGCCGGCAGGTGTCGTGATAATACTTCCATAAGGAGCGGGCGTTATCTGAAAATCTTTTTTATGGGATACAAACGTCA
>BNTV01000205.1 GCA_025996865.1 Bacteroidia bacterium | reverse complement strand
TATCCAAAATTGTAATATGGAGAGTCCGCATAAGACCATTTAATCATATTAGCGTATTCTTCTGATTTGTTACGAGAAATTTTTTTTAATGCTTCCATTGACCAAGCAGATAAAATAGGCGGCATACCTTCTCCTGTTGTTAATAATACACAATAGTAGTATTTTTCATTATTTTTAAATAGTTCGAGAAATGCCGTTTTAGCTGATTTTGCTATTGCATTTGAAAGTATATCTATCTCTTTTGTCATGTTATAATTGTTTAAATTTCTTTGCCAATTATTCGTAATTCCCTTCTTAAAGCAGTTCTTATGGCTTTATGACCATAACCTTGCTTTGTCATTCTGGATTCTACCTTCGTTAATCGGTCTCTTACGCTTGTATTAAATTCTAAAGTGTGCATTTTTCCATGAGGATTTGGATGACCAATTGAAACACCATTTGCCGCATCATTTATTCCTATATTGTATTTTCCTAATAATGCTCTACTTTCAACGGATGGCGCAAAAGCTCCCTTACTCCCTCCTGAAGCAACAATATGTCCCGCTGCCTCACCTTTTCCAACAATTCTGCCCTCTTTTGCCATATTACTTCTCAATATTTTGGCGTTTTTACTACAATCCAACCCGAAGACATCTAACCAATTATTCGGGTCGTGAACATAAGCATATAACGTCGGATTATTCCCCGCTAATCCTATTGAGTCTTGTGATATGTAGTTACCCGCTTTGGGGTCATAATATTTGAATGTCCCTTCTTCAAAAACCCCGTTCGGAGAAGGTTCTACCTCGTCCGCCATATCCGAGTAAGTTCCACCTACAAAAAAACTTAATCTATTTTAATTCTTCATCATCCTGCTTTTTGTTATGCAGTCCAGGTAGAACCTGCTTGGATAAACCGAACAAGGTAGAACCTTGTCCAAACACTTTTTTTTATTTTTCTACAGCTTCTGGCGAACCGGAAGGTACCATATATAGCCTTTCTATATTATCAGAATCATCCTTAGTTATTGTTTCAAAAAACCGAAAATAATTTAAAAGATTTAATTCTTCAAGCCATTTCATCACGACAGGATATTTTTCTATATCTATTTCTCTTTCAAAAGTAAGGTAATCAGGATACTCATTCATGATGAATAAATTGGGTATAGCATATCCTACTTCTTTCATATCTTCGTCTAAATTGCAAAAAGTGATTGCCATGAATGGTTTTTTGTTATGAGATAACCTTAGATTATTAATTATGAAAACAATTACATTAATAAAAAATGGCGTTACATCCTTTTTTTTAATGTATTTTTCTATTTTGATTACATCTTCATATTTAGAAAATACAGGTATTTCTTCAAACGAAAAAGCCTTATCACTTTTTGTCAAATAATAATCAGCCTGAAATAATTCACTTTTTTTGATTATTATATCAAATAATTTCTGCGTTATACATTCCATCCGTGTTCCCTTAACCATTTTAATGTTTTATTTGAAAATTGGGGATCCCTATCATGAATGGAGCCATCTAAGTTTATTGCTCCACCATTCGACCCATGTGCATGCCATTGAGAACCAGGTACAGAACCTTCAGGCTTATCAATTCTCGTTATTTCTCTTGGAGCTTGTCCTCGTTTTACTTTAGTTTGGGCGGATTTTGGAGTACAGTCTAAGCCAAGTCTATCCACCCAGCTGTTTACATCTTTTACATACCCATACAGCGTTGGATTGTTCCCTTCCATCCCTATCGGATCTTGACTCAAATACATTCCCTCCTCAGGAGAGTAATACCTGAACCGATTATAATACAAATCAGTTTCCTCATCATGGTACTGCCCCTGATACCTGAACGGACACTCACTCAAAGAACGCCCAACAAAGTTACGCACTTTCCCATAAATATCCAAATCCATTTCCCAGGTAAGTTTCCCCTGTTCATCATACATTTGCGCGGGCGTACCCAAATAATCCGTGATGATTGAATACTTTTTATCATTTTCAATTTTCGCCGCAGGACGGAAAGTCCCTTCCTCAAATACCCACGTGATAACGTTTTCAACAGATTCTTCCCGACCTTTATTCTCAAAACCAAATTCGTCTTTGATGATTTTCGGACGCTCCTCTTCGCTATAACTCCATTCATGCAGCGGCGTATTGCCGTCCCAAACCCAGCGCGTTACCTTGCCGTCGAAGATTTTCGCCGTCCGTCTGCCAAGCGCATCGTACTCAAACTTTACACTTTTGTAATCCGGACGGATCACCTCTTTCAACGAGCCGTTGGCATTCCACAGATAACGCCAAAGATGCCTGTTGTCCTCTACTTTCGCAGCAAGATTGCCTTCTTCATCGTAATGATATTTAGTATTTTCCGCTTCGAGCAATCGTCCTCCGGCGCCATATTTCCGATCGGTATGCTTTTGCGTTTTATACAGATTGCCTACGGCATCGGGTACGCGGAACAGTTTTTCCGTTACATTGCAGGTCGAGCCGACAAGATTTCCCATTGTGTCGTAGTCGAACCAGACATTCTTCCCCGTCAACTCATTGACTATATTTATCAAGCGGTCGTTAGTACCCCACTGGTATTCCATCCCGCGAGTGCGACGACCGGATGAACTTACCCGGTGACGGCGGATCCTGCCTGCTTCGTCGTATTCCTGACGACTAACCACTCCCCCGGTCAGCACTCGTTCTATCTCCAGACCGCGTTCATCATGCTTTAGCTGCATTTCCCATCCTTTTGTCTGCATGTTTTCAAGCATCCCGCCTCCCGTATAATGGATATCCAAATGGGCGCCAAGACTGCTTGTCACCTTACATCGACGACCGGTATCGTTATACTCGCTTTCTACCTTGTGTCCATCCTGCCATTCTTCCTTAATCCGTCCTGCCTTGTCTCGAACAATTTTCAACCGGGATGTGTTGTTGCGAGCTTCTACCAGTAAACCATCCCTGTTGTAGGCGTATTGCTCAAAACTGCCGTCGTGGTATTCTACTCCGCACAAGTGTCCCCTGCTGTCATAGACATAGTCACTCGACCGTCCCCCGGGACGTTCTACATGACGTACCTGACCGAGCATGTCGCGATTGTAAGTCCGGGTCAAACCGTCAAAACCCGTTTCCCTGATTATCCGTCCGGCTTTGTCTCTTGCGAATGAGTATTCTTCTCCTGCTTCGTTGTTCAACGAAGTGAGCTGTTCATCCCTGTTATAGCGGAAACGGATGATTTGCCCGTTTTCTTTCCTCGCTTTCAAGCTTCCGAGCGGTGTATATTCAAAGTCCACTTTTCGCTCCCGGTCTTCGGCCGATACAACTTCTTCGTAGGCATTATACCGGAGATTTACTGTATTGCCGTCGGGAGATACCGTTCGCGTCAAGCGACCCAGGGCATCATATACATACCGGCTGTTCTGTCCCGTAGCATTATGACTCCGGATTACCCTGCCCCGACGGTCGTATTCCCATTCCGCTTTCATCCCGTCGGGCAGAAGGGCTTCCGTAAGGTTATGATATTTATCGTAAGCCAGTTTGATTTCTCTTCCTCCCGATGTTTTTATTTCCGATATCAGGTTGTTTTCGTTATACAGGTATTGATTGACTTGATTGTCCGGCGAAATAAGCCTTTCCAACAGGCCGCGTTCATTAATGGAAAATCAAATCAATTTTATCCCTCTGGCGGATATGCTGAATGTAGAGGGGATTTCGGCAGGCGATATGTCGGATTTATTTGATGAATTGGCTCACGACTACGCCCGAACAGTTATTGAACTGCAAATGGCGGATTTATCCCCTCGTACTGTTCTGCATGAGAATACCGACCTGTTTCTGCACCTTTTGCGGGAATTGAGGGACGTTTTCAGGCTATGCAATTACTAAAAATCTAAAAAGCATTGGTAAAATATTTCTGTTTTGCCAATGCTTTTTGTTAAATCGCTCTTTCAGTGCAATAAGTTACAAACTTCTTTTGTTTTAGGCACAAGTCAAAGACTTGCACCAAATGGGGAAAACAATCGCCAGAATCGCCCGACAACTGCCCGAAAAAGAACCACAAAAACACCCAGCCCTACCCCGAAAAAACAGCATCCCACCCCCTATAAACAACACAGGGAAAGGAGGTTTTTACCTGTTGATAACTTTTTTGAAATAAGAGTTTGAAAGCAATTTATATTAATGCGTGGCTTCACCGCACAAATTTTTTATTTCCCTTTCTTTATGTTCCGCCAGAGGCGGAAAGGAAAATTGGCAGAGAAATTATCTTATTACTTCATAAACTGTTCTTTCTTGTGGCGTAATATCAATACTGTCGCTAAACTGTAACCCTTTCAATTTGGCTTCAAATAATATTTCTTTTATTTTTTCATTCACAACGATATAACGAGGCATTTCTTCGCAAAGAACAATATCGGAATTAGAAAACCTTTGGAACAACATAGTTGAAAGTCCCAATAAGGAAATGGAACTTGCAAATGTTAAAAAAATGGCAAAATATATGAGTATTAAAGGATTGTCTTTTAATATGACTGTAATTGATAACGAAACAAATAAATATAAACTACCGAATGATTTTCCAATTGACAATGTTTTCGTAAAAAAAGTGTTTCTGATTGTTTCTGACGGGGATATGAAAGTGTTTGAATCGGACAAATGGGAACCCAAAGATAAAAAAAATGTTTATATGTTTTTTTATGAATAAATTGTAGGCATTGAGAAATACTTTTTCTGTTTTTATAACAGGCATTTTAGAAAAAATTATCACAAATCATATTTTATCATGGCAGAATCAAACAAGGTGGAAGCAACAGCAAGCATCGCAGGAAAACCGGTTCATTATACTTTCTTGCGGTTAATGCAAAAATTTAATAACCACCATTATTGTGAAATACATATAGATCATGAAGTGTTTGGAGAGTTATGGATGGACGAACCGACCGATATCATCAATTATATCGGAGAAGGCATCAACATAACGTTCAAGCACAAACAGACGGGCGAAGAAAACCTTTTCGCAGGCGTAGTTACC
>BNTV01000204.1 GCA_025996865.1 Bacteroidia bacterium | reverse complement strand
GCTATCCTTTCTTAAGCTAAGAGCATCGTATGGTACATTGGGTAATGAACGCATAGGCAATTATCCTTATCAGGCCACCATTGCATTCGAAAATGCGCTCCTCTTTCAGGGAAATAATGTGGTGTCACAAACAGCCGCAGCGCAACAGCGATATGCAATCAAAGATATTTCGTGGGAAACAACGGAAGGTTATGACATTGGATTGGATGCAAACTTGTTGAATAATAAGTTGCGATTTTCGGGAGATTATTATAAGAAAACGACCAAAGGGATGTTGTTAGCCTTACAAATCCCCACCTATATGGGTTTTGATAATCCGGACCAGAATACTGGCAAGATGTACACTACAGGATGGGAAATTTCCGCCGGTTGGTATGACAAGATTGGCGATGTTGGCTATTTCATTGATGTTAATCTATCGGATTTCAAATCTGTTATGGGAGACCTGGGAGGTACCGAATTTTTGGGTGACCAAATCAAGGTGAAAGGGAGTGAATTTAACGAATGGTATGGTTACGAGTCAAATGGCTTATTCCAAACACAAGACGATGTAAAAAATGCTGCGCTCATAAGCTCAAGTGTAAAGCCCGGAGATATTCAATTCGTCGATATTAGCGGCCCGGATGGGGTGCCTGACGGCAGAATTTCTCCTGAATACGATCGTGTAAAGCTTGGCGGATCGCTCCCAAGATATACGTATGGTGGTAATATCCGGTTAGACTATAAAGATTTTGATTTTGGAGTTACATTCCAAGGCGTTGGGAAACAGAATGCCCGTATTCAGACCTTGATGGTGCAACCACTCTTGGAAAATTGGGGACATATACCCGCTTTGCTGGATGGGAATGTATATAGCCAATACAATACGGCTGAACAAAATCTGGCAGCCCAATATCCCCGCTTAACTGTTACAAATCCCGGAAGCAACTATACTATGTCTGATTTCTGGATGTTTGACGGAAGCTATTTTCGATTAAAGAATATCAACGTTGGATATACGGTACCCAAAAAATTGGCAAACAAGATATTGCTTCAGAATTTAAGGATATATGCAAGCGCATCAGACCTTTTCTGCTTGAGTCAGTATCCACACGGATGGGATCCGGAGATGGGAGCATCTGCTTATCCTATTACTACTTCGATTGTATTTGGTATATCTGTTAAATTTTAAAAGTAAGCATCATGAAAATAAAAGATATAGTTATAGCCGTCAGCGCTGTATTTATGCTCAACGCATGTAATGATTTAAACTTGAATCCTTTGTCTGAAGGTTCAACGGAAAGTTGGTATTCTTCTGAAACCGAAATACAAATGTCTATCAATGATCTCTACCGCGACCCGTTCTGGCCCTTGACTCAAGCCAACGGAGGCGGCGGAGACGATGCATGGACAGACGATTGGATGTACAGGGAAGCTTTAACGCCTGTAACCGGTGGAACCATTACAAGCGAATGGTCAGTTGCCAATACCAAATATTGGCTGAACTCGTACAAAGCCATTGGACGTTGCAATACGATTTTAAGCAATTTGGACCGTTTGTCGGGGAAAGTATTTGACCAAACGATCACTCGCTATGAGGCGGAAGTCCGTTTTGTTCGGGCTTGCCAATATGCAAAGTTGGTATTCTATTTCGGCGATGCGGTATTTTATACCGAACCCATGGAATTAGACGAAGCATTCTCTTTGGGACGAACGAGTAAGAGCGCCATTCTGCCTGAAATCTACAAGGATCTCGATTTTGCGGCAGAACATCTCCCCGCATCGTATAGCGCTTCGGCTATTCAACGGGCTACAAAAGGCGCTGCTTATGCCATGAAAGCCCGTGCCGCTTTATGCGAAGGCGATTATACCACAGCTAAAACAGCCGCCAAAGCGTGTATAGACCTTGGCGTATATAAATTGCATCCTGATTTCGCTTCCTTGTTCTTAACAAGTACAAAGCAATCCGATGAATTTGTTTTTGTATTGCCTCGTTCGGTCGAATTTAAACTCACTTTAAGTATTCAAGACGTGGTTCCCCGAAATGCCAGCGGAGGATGGGGCGCTTGGAGTCCAACCTGGGATTTATTTTGCGCTTTCCCGTGTACGGATGGTCTCCCCATTGACGAATCACCCTTGTTTGATCCCCATAATCCTTTTAGAAACAGAGATCCCCGGTGTTCGGAAACTTTTGTAGAATTTAATACGCCACACATGGGATTCATATATCAGCCACATCCTGATTCATTGCAAGCTTTGAATTTATCAACCGGCAAATGGCAAACCAACAACGACTCACGCGGCAATGCCCAGTTTGCTTCATTCAATGGTATGTTGTGGAAGAAAGGAGTGGATAATACCTGGTTGCTAAACAACTGGCAGGTCGATCCGGCAAAACTGATTTTGCGTTATGCCGATGTATTGCTGATGTATGCCGAAGCAAAAATAGAATCAAATGATATTGATCAATCAGCATTGGATGCTATCAATCAGGTTCGGGCGCGGGCTTATGGCGTAAATTACACTCAAACCGACAAGTATCCGGCTGTAACAACTACCAATCAAGCACAACTTCGTACTGTAATTCGGACGGAACGCCGTATCGAATTTGCTTTTGAAGGCCGCCGTTACATGGATATTATCCGTTGGCGTATAGCAGAGAAGGTATTGAATCAGCCTAATTATGGTATGCTGGATCCGGCTGCACTGCGTGAAAAAGTCGTGAAACCGGGACTGTGGTTTTTCCCGGAAACACCACCGATTGATGAAGACGGCGTAGCTGACTTTACTGCCATGTATAACAAAGGGTTAATTAAGAAAATTACCCAACGGGTATTTGATAAAAACCGGCAATATCTATGGCCTATACCGGCTAAAGATATCCTTATCAATAGCAATCTGACTCAGAATCCTAATTATTAATTAATCTCGAATAAAGGGATAACAATCAGTATGTACTTGTGTCCGGCAAATTTGCCGACACAAGTACATAAATCTATTAATGCAACGTAATCATGAACAAGTTCAATAAAATTATTCTTTTAGCCTGTATTCCATTTCTCTTTTCTTGTCACACAAAGGAAGATAAAGGGAGTAATGAGAAACTCAATATTAGTGGAATATATCCACATTTAGCGTATTTTAACGATGAAGCGAGCGAATGTGGCACGGGGGCTGTGGTTCCCTGGGCAGGTAGCCTTTGGGCGATCACTTATGGCGCTCATTTTCCATTTGGTTCATCTGATAAATTGTATCAGATAACGCCTGATTTAGAGCAGATAATTCGTGAGGAAAGTATTGGTGGAACACCTGCAAACCGTATGATTCATAAAGAAAGCAACCAGCTTTTCATAGGACCTTATGCTATTGACAAGGATGGCGGGGTTCGTGCCATACCGTATTCGGTAATGCCCGGACGGCATACCGGTAATGCCCGCCATTTAAGCGATCCGGTAAATAAAATTTATTATGGAACGATGGAAGAAGGCTTTTACGAAGTCGATGTGAAGACATTGGATGTAAAATTGTTGTATGTGGACGGAAATGTGGTGCGCAAAGAAGGTAGCATGGCGCAGTTTAGCCCCTTATTAGCAGGCGTTCACGGAAAAGGCTTGTATTCCGGACAAGGCGTGATGGTTTACAGTAACAATGGAGAAGATACGCAAGAGGCATTGAGTAAATTTAATGTTGAATCAGGTTCTCTATCTGAATGGGACGGTAAAGATTGGAAGCTGATACGACGTAATCAGTTTGTAGAAGTGACCGGTCCTGGAGGTATTTACGGGAATCCTCATCCCGAAACGGATCCGATATGGGTAACAGGATGGGACTACAAATCAGTGCTGCTGGGAGTGCGTGATGCAGTAAAAGGATGGACTTTTTATCGTTTGCCGAAAGCCAGCCATAGTTACGATGGAGCACACGGATGGAATACGGAATGGCCACGTATCCGCGACATTGGCACACCCGAACAACCGGAATACTTGATGACAATGCATGGTATGTTCTGGCATTTCCCCGAAACCTTTACGGCATCCAATACGGCAGGTATTCGTCCGCGTTCTGCTTACTTAAAAGTAATTGGTGATTTCACCCGTTGGGACGACCGCTTGGTATTCGGATGCGACGATTCCGCTCAAAAAGAATTTCTCAATAAACGTAAAGCCAAAGGGAACATTGAAGGGCCTGGTCAATCCCAGTCCAATCTTTGGTTCACCGCTGTTGATATGCCGGGAAAATTAGGCCCGCGTACAGCGGCAGGTTATGTATGGCTCAATGAATCAATTCCTGCCAATGCCGTATCCGAACCTTTCCTGTTTACAGGTTGGGATACCCGAAGCGCTTGGGTAAAAAACAGCGGAAACCAAACGGTTGATTTTCTCTTTGAAGTGGATCAAAAAGGAAACGGACAATGGACGGAACTGAAGAAGGTAAGTGTAGCTCCCGGGAAAACGGAACTGATAGGCTTTGACCAAGTGAAAGAACAAGGTGAATGGGTTCGCGTAAAGGCAAACGTAGCGACTACCGCCAGTATATCCTTTGTTTATGGCGCCAATGATACGAGAAGTCTCCGACCCGATGCGATCTATAAAGGTATATCCACCATTGATACGAATCAGCCGTCTATTGGCGGGTTGCTTTATGGATTGGGAAACAATCGCAAGGCTTTAGGCGTACTCGCCAATTCCTCGGAAACAGGGGAAACCGGTTATTATGAGGTGGACGAGCAGATGCATATCGTAAAGAAAGAAGATCCGGAAACGGCTGATTTTATTCGCGAGAAATTTGCAATTCCACAACAAGCTGTCGAAATAGAGAGTGGTTCCGTATTGGTAGTTGATGATGCAGGCCGCCGTTGGCGACTTCCTTTGGGCAACGACCACTATTCAGAAGCTACCCGAAAATCTACTTTGCGTATTTGCCGGGAAGTGGCACCCAAACATCGTTTAAATAACCATAACCATATCTTTTACGAATATCACCGGCAGCAATCTCATTCCATAATTGGTCTTCATTCGGAATCCCTC
>BNTV01000203.1 GCA_025996865.1 Bacteroidia bacterium | reverse complement strand
TTCGGATTGGTGCAATATTTCAAACACGCAGATATCACGACATTACAGGATTTCGATTTCAATGAATTTTATCAATAAACAGGCTTTACAATATCAAAGCGCAATCCAAGCGCTTCGATGATACGATATATCCTTCGTTCTTCATATTCAATAGATAAATTAAGGTCTGTAATCAAATTTGATTACAGACCTTAATTTTCAAATAGTTATCTTCTGTATCTCTTAAATATTCTCGGCCACTCAGGCACCCATAGCACCAAAGAAGTTACCCCGATAATCAGACCCCAATCAGCCCATTTAAGCGGCGTTACATTGAACATTTCGCCACCAACGGTTACTATCAGCCATTGACCTGCAAGGATTACTGCTGCAATGGCGAGAAATCCGCCACACTTGCTGATATTGGCGAAAGCCGATTTGCCGGTCATAAACGCTTTGGCATTAAACATATTCCAGAATTGCAACATGACGAAAATAGTAAAGAATAAAGAAAGTTCATAAGGTGATAAACCATTGCCATGTCCAAAATTGAAATAGTTTTTGAAAAATTCATTGAAATCGAAATCCTGTAATGTCGTGATATCTGCGTGTTTGAAATATTGCACCAATCCGAAAAGTATAAGTACAAAGAAAATACCTACTCCCAAGATGCTGTGCCACATGGGTTTGCTGATAATAAAATCGCTCGTTTTTCGCGGTTTTTCTTTCATAACCTTTTCATTTGGAGGCAGCGAAGCTAAAGCTAATGCTGCAAAAGTATCCATAATCAAATTTACCCAGAGCATTTGTGTAACAGTCAAAGGTGATTCTGTTCCAAGGAAAGCTCCAATTAACACAATTAAACAAGCTGCCACATTGATAGTCATTTGGAAGAGGATAAACCGTTGAATATTTTGATACAAAGAGCGTCCCCACATTACAGCACGAGAAATACTGCTGAACGAATTATCCAAAATAGTAATATCACTTGCTTCTTTGGCCACACTTGTACCGTCGCCCATTGATAAGCCAACTTGTGCTGCGTTCAAAGCCGGAGCATCGTTTGTGCCATCTCCTGTTACCGAAACCACTTGGTCTTTTTGTTGTAAGAGTTGCACCAAACGCTGTTTGTCCATCGGGCGGGCGCGGGACAGAATTTTCAAGTCCAAAATACGATTTAGCAATTCTTTGTCGGACATTGCCGCAAATTCTGTTCCTGTCAAATGGTGTGATTCGTCTTCGTTTTGTTCCCATAAGCCAATTTGACGACCAATTTCCTTCGCTGTTCCGGGTGTATCTCCGGTAACTATTTTTACATTGATACCTGCTTTCAAACAATTTTTTACGGCATCCGGCACTTCTAAACGAACAGGGTCGGAAATCGCTACAATACCCAAAAAATTGAGAATTGAAAATTGAGAATTGAAAATTAATTTTCCATCCTTAATATAGTCAGTATCATCTTCAATAATTGCGTATGCAAAGCCCAAAGTACGCATTGCTTTATTTTGATATTCAAGCAATTGCTTTTCTATTTCTGATTTTTTAACAGGAATATTTTTACATAAAGAGAGTACAATTTCGGGTGCGCCTTTTACGTACAATACTTTTTTGCCAAGTAACGGCGAATTGACAATGGTTGCCATATACTTACGCTCAGTGCTGAACGTCAGTTGTTCTACCACCTCTGCTTCTTCGCGTAAAGGCAGGTAATTTATATTGTTATCGTGCAGCCATAGCAGCAAAGCGCCTTCGGTTGGATTGCCCAAAGCCTTGATTTTATTAGGGTCGGAATAATCAAGATAAGCAGTAGAATTGGCGGCGATACCTTCGCAAATAATGTCTGAACTGTGATTTTTAGGATTATTTTGATTTACATGATTTTTTTCAAGGCAATCATTCAAATCATAAAAATCATACTTCCAGACTTTCATTTGATTTTGTGTGAGCGTACCTGTTTTATCAGTACAAATCACTGTGGTAGCGCCCATTGTTTCGCAAGCGTGCATTTTACGGACAAGATTATTTGTCGATAGCATACGCTTCATACTCAACGCCAAACTTAACGTAACACTCATCGGCAATCCTTCCGGCACTGCGACTACAATTAAGGTGACAGCTATCATAATTTTACCTAACAAATAACTTCCAAAAGGAATCCATTCAAATGGAACTGCCAAGTCGATAAAATACCAAATCAAACTGCCTGCAATGATTAGCGCTGCAATGCCGTAGCTGACTTTGGTAATCAAGTCGGCCAAACCATCTAATTGCTTGTTGAGTGGTGTTTCCACGCTGTTGTCAATTTGCGCTCCTTCGTAAACTTTGCCGTATTCCGAAGCATCGCCTACTTTCAAAACTTTTATAATACCATGTCCATCTACAACAGAAGTGCCTTTCATCGCGTGATTGGACGGATAAGTTGCATCCTTGTTGAAATCGGCTTCAATAATTGTTTTTTTGCATACAAGCTCTCCTGTTAGTGTTGATTCATCAATTTGCAATGAAACGGCTTCCAATAATTCGCCATCGGCTGGAACTTCCTCTCCGGTTTCGAGAATTACAATGTCGCCGACCACCACTTCTTTTTTAGTGATTTGGCAGATATTTCCGTTGCGAATCACTTTAATCAAGGTGTCGTCATTGATTTGGTTAAGCACCTCGAATTTCTTGTTGGCGCTCTGTTCAAACAAAAAACCAACCACCGTAGCCAGAAGGACGGCAATCAATATGCCGGCAGGCTCAAAGAAAACGCTTGCCCCTCCGTGACCATTAAAAAATTCGTAACATGATACTCCTATTGACAATAGCAAGGCTATCAATAGAATAACGATAATCGGGTCAGTGAACTTTTCTAAAAACTCTTTCCACCACGGGTCTTTTTCGGGTGGGGTTAGAATGTTTTCTCCGTGCTGTTTGCGACTTTCGAGGACTTGTGCATCGGTTAAGCCTGTGTAATGATGTTTGTGCTCCATCTGTTGTTATTATTATTAAAGATTTAGTATTTTCGGAAAATTTTTAGCCACACTTTTCAGGTTGTTGAGCAAGGCTTTTTCGGTTTTATCTAATTGACCATCTTTTAGAATTTTGTTGAGTAGCCACAAGGCTTCCTCATCGTCAATTTCACCTTGTGGAACTTTATCATCCAAGAGAAACTTCGTTATTGTTGTGACAAAAAGCGTCTCCCAACTACTGTGGTTCGTTTTGCCGGACACGGCATCATTCAATTCAAATAGAAACTCTGCTTCTTCTTTGTCAATTACGCCATCGGCATACAATACTTTCCGAAGTTGTTTTACTTCGTTTTCATCAATCACGCCATCGGCGAGTATTGAGTCTTTCAATTCATTTAGTGTACTCATTGTTTAATGATTTATTTAATTTACGATTCTATTTGTTTACTAATTGTACAATTACCAACCTCCCGCCATCTTCTTTCGACAGTAGAATCTGTTTGCCGTCTGTCAATTCAATGGCTTGATTGATTGGTATCTTTTTCCCTTCTGTTTTATCTTCCATATCGGGAAGTCGCTGATTTATCAGCAACCACTTGCCTTGGTGGAAAACAAAATAACCAACAGGTTTTTTCTGCTCAGCACTTAATTTTTCGTTCGGTGACACATTACGGTTTACATGCCACGGATACAGGTATTGATTATGGTAAACCATTAATCTGTAATCATCGGGAGTAAATGAACCCGCCTTACGGGAAGAGTAAAGATTTAATACTGGTAGTTGTCCTTTGTATTCTGTCCCACAAAAAGGACATTTCGGTTTAGTTGTATTGTCGAATACAAACCACTTGTGCCAACATTTCGGATTTTGACAAGGTTGCATCAAATCAACGGTTTTCAAGAGGGCTTGTTCCCATTCGTCGGCTGTTGGACGCAAAGCTGGATTGTGCAACCCCTCAATAAATGCTTTATCAAAAAGTTTTTTTAGATAAGGTCCGCAAACGGTATAAGGAATTTTTGTTGGGTCGCCTTGTGGAAGTTGTGAAGGCTGCAAGTCTTTTATTCTTACCTGATTGGATTTATCTGTCGGGTGTTCCACAAACAATGCTTTTGCACCCATCGACAAATCTTCGTCTTTGGCTGGGTCTGTATCATGTATTTTTCCGCCACGCAAAGGGTGTCGATAGAGCAAATACATATAAATCATTACTGCCAACGCATGGCGGTCTGTCGTTATTTTCGGCAACGACCTGTTTGGGTCGCCCATCTTCAAATGTTTTGTAGCTATAACTTCGGGAGCTATAAAATCAGGCGTACCCAACACATCAGGCGGATATTTACCCGGAACGACTAACCCGTCTATATCAATTATGGAGGCATGACCGGAAGTGGGGTCAAGTAAAACATTTTTGTACGATAAATCAGAGTGAGCCAATCCTGCGGCATGTAAACGCCTGACAGCACGACTAATACCGATACAGATTTGAAAATATTTAAACCAGTCGCCGCGTTCTTTCGGATCAAGATATTTATTTTGATTTTTTGCTGAGGCATACCATTTTCCCTGTTTTTCCGCACCTTTTATACCAAGGAAATCATTGTTGATAGAGCCAGTTGCAAAGAAAAAATGTTTGTGATATGTGGGACATACCAATCCGAGTTTGCCGTTATATTCCACTATTTTAGTTGGCCAACAATAAAGGTCTTTCCAATATTCGCCTCCTGTTTGATTGAATATTCTGTCGCGATAAACTCCTGTAATATTCTGCAAACGGTCTTTAGCGTTAAAATCCTGCTTATCGCGGAAAAATGCCACCACATACGATTTGTCGGGGCTGAAATATACATCTTTCATTCCGCCTGCGCCAATGATATTGTCCACAAATTCCACATCGGAACCATCTGTTGCCTTTATCTTAATTGTTTGTGGCATAATCAAAAAAGTATTGCAATTGTTCTGTCATCATGATTACCTTTCGACCAAAAGTCCAACCATTTTAGCAATTGGTCTGCGGATTGTTCATTGTCATCTGTAAAATCAACTTTGATGTTGTCTTCGTTTTTGCCGTCTAAATCAGCCCAAAGTTCGTTCCATTTTTCTATTC
>BNTV01000202.1 GCA_025996865.1 Bacteroidia bacterium | reverse complement strand
AATAGTACTGCCGTCTGAGGCGTGTAGTTGCCATGCATTGACTGTAATATACTATTCATCTTTGCAGAAATAATATTCCTCGCATCCTCACCCCATTCTACCTGCAAGAGGCTGGTGAGCATCAAGCGCAGTTAAGGTTTGCTACAGCATTTCTTATGGGCGTAACTGCCTATGACGCAGAAGGGAAAGAGGTCGGCGATCTGTATGAGTTAATGACTCTAAGCGATGAACACAACCTGGTGGTCAACAGTAAAGTCAAAAAGGTTAAGATAGGTAAAAGGACGGTAGAATGGGGTGAGGATGCGAGGAATATTATTTCTGCAAAGATGAATAGTATATTACAGTCAATGCATGGCAACTACACGCCTCAGACGGCAGTACTATTAGAAGCAGACTTAATGACTGTCCCATTATTGGCATTTCGTCGATGGATGCAGCCAACTATCTACGCATACTATGAAGGAATGTCAAGTGGTCAGAATCCAAGGTATCACGCATATTCTGATGAGTATAGAATAGGTAGAGCTGCTACATTTAAGCGCTACGTACTCGATAGGATAAAGGCAGATTCTATGGAATGGTGGGCGTCTATGGCATTAAAAAAGGACGAGGAGGCGAGGATTAGATGGGCGCAAAGGATAAAGGATTTAAAGCTACATTCCAACAAAGCATTTATGCTTGAAGAGGATGAGGCTAATCTAAAAGAAATGTCCGCCGCTGTATCTGTATCTGCTGCCGTAACTGCTGCTGTATTCTTCTTAGGCATGCTTGTAGATCGTGAGCGTAAGCGTAAGAAAATGTACTCTGGTAAGAATACGAATAAACACAAGCTCAACTCTCTATCATTCCTCTACTACATAGCTTATCGTGCTCGCATGGAACAATTCTTCTACATAAACCCAGCTGATGCTATTAGTATCTTGCGTAGTCCAGCTCCAATGATGAGCGTAATGGATGGTCTCATGGATATGTCCTGGGCTATTATTAGGCCATGGAGATGGGGTGAGACCTATAAGGGTGGAGCTCTTAATGGTAAAAATAAAGTAACTTACAAGATAATCAGGAACATACCCGTGTCTACTCAGATCTATCGAATGACCCACATGGATGACCAATTAAGGGCTTTAGGTATAGGAAATTAATAGTAAAATGTTAAAAATTGTTAAATAATTAAAAATAATTGACATTTACGCTAACAAAACAGTCACGAGATTCGTTCTTATATTATATACAATGACAAAAATGGCAAAAAGTGAAAACAGAAGTTTTGAACCGCTCAGTATGTCTGAGAAGATGGAGGCTGAGTAACCTAATTTATTATGCTATGTTTTTAATTTTTAAATTGGGTTAGACCGGTCATTGAACGGTGGCCGGTCTATGACATTTTTTAAGCTCTTTGTTTTTGTGATTTAGCATTTTAATTATTTTTTGTTAATAATCTGTGATAGGGTTGTCCGTGAGGATAGCCCTATTTTTTTTGCCCATACGTGACCTATTCCATGGCAATCGGGTAAAAAAAAGTCCCACCCTTTTTGAGGATGAGACTTCATTCGTTTTCTATCGTACTTCTTTTTATTCTTATGTGGTCTGTCGTGACTTATAAATCCCGGCCTGAATTCAAGCTCAACATCACGTTGGGCTTTTTTTATTGCTTTGAGCGTCTGCTCCTTGGTTATTTTCATATCTTTTCTCATAATTAATTTCCCCTAAATTTCTTTAATTCTGATTGTACGTGTTTAGCCCACTTCTCCTTGCTTGAATGAATAATATTATTATTCCAAGGATTCATATCCCTACATGATGTAATCCAGTCAGCTCTAACGCCGTAAGTTTTACTCCATGATGGAAATTTAGTCGACCTTGTACTATAGTCGCCTATATGATTGTCTATATAATACTCCATAATAGTCCATATAATGTAAATTAAGGCCCTTTTTAAGCCCATACACAGCATATCTCTTTAAAGGTAGATAACTGACTATCCTTTTAATTAGAGTGTCTGTATGAGCCTAAAAAGGGCCTTATTTGCGTTGTTATTATTCGGGAGAAGATACCGCTTCTTCTGCCCCATTTACATCACCTCCATTAATATCGCCTTGAGTCTCGCTGATGGCGCTCATTCGAGCCTCCTCGAGTCGAGCTATCAAGCCAAAGATATTAGTTTTCAGTGTCAGTAGATTGATTAACGATGCCGAGTTAGCCGATATATCTTTTCTCAATTCTCTGTACAATGCATCAATTTCAGCAATTGTTTGGTTATAAAATACCAGTGCTTGTTCTAACATAATTCAAAATGTTTAATTAAATTGTTTTTAATATATTTTCTTGCTTGATGTACTCTTTGTCTAAGTGTCGAGCTTGATACGCTGAGTTTCTTACAAGCCTCCTCGTGTGACATGCCAAGTACATTCGTTAATAGAAATGCTCTTGCATATTCACGCGGAACTTCCTTCTCAATTAACTTCACTTTCATGGAGTAGTCAATCATGTCGTCAGTAGCGGCTATATAATCCTTATCAATCATATTCTCGTCATAGACTATACAATCATTATTTAGTTTAGACCGGCAATAATCAGCCCGTACGTTAAAATTAACCACCTTTACCCATGAAAAGAATGTTAAATTCTCTCCTTCTTCTGGATTATATTTATGCAAATTGGCGTAGACGCGCTCAATTGCCAGTGTAGTTATTTCCTGTACATCCCATTTGTCTAATGCCCTATTCATCCTATTCCAAGTGAATAAAACCGGGTAGAATATATTGAAAAGTTCAGCCCAATGTCTGTTCCAATCTTTATGATCTCTATCCATAAGCACCTCTAAGACAGGAACATACTTTGCGGGTGATATTTTAGGCCGTCTCATAATTAACTGTATTTCTTGATTAAAGCCTCAAGCTTTGGCAGATCTTCTGGCCTTACAGAATACTTTGCCCGGACTGTATTTAAGTCCATAACAAATCCTCCTTGCAGCGCTGCCTCTATCTTACTAAAATCTTCCAGGATAGGCTTTCCCGGCTCAGCCTTAAAGGTAGGCTTTCCTTCTTTTCTATTAGCCAGACTCTCGCCGTCATCATCAATAATGTTCAACGAGAATATGGACTGTAATGCGCCTCTACGATAATACGAACATTCAGCTAAGCGTTTCTGTGGATCTGTTTGGTTCGTTAACTTAAAGTTAGATCTCAACAGAGTCTCTCCGCTATCAATGTCAATTACGTATGTGGTTAGGTTATCGTCTATAATAGGTTGCACCACGAGCAGTCCATTCTCTTCTAACAGAGGCATCAGGTTGTCTAATATAGCGTTCAGTGACAGGTATTGACTTTTAAAGAACGGGTTCTTGCTGTCCTTCCGAAGCCTCCCTATCTTGTTCACTACATTGGCTATTTTCTTGAATCCTTCCATAATTTATATCTCTTACTTCGTACATCCATTTCTTTCTACTATAATACTTTTTATCAGGTACCCAATTGTTCAGCCAATTAAATTCATACAAGCCTGTTTTTGGCATAAAGTCGTACCTCATTGAGAATAGTCCAGCGTGGTTATCTTCCTCTAAAATATCCGCATTGCCAGGACTGTCTTTCCAAAACCACCTAATCAAACCAATATCATCTAACGGTAAGCATGATAATGGCTTAGATTCAAGCGTATCAATTACTCTACTTATTCTATCTGTCTTATGAAATACAAATACAGTGTAGCCGATATTTCTGATAAAAGTCCTAAAGTGCGTAATGTAATACTTATTATCCGTTAACTCAACCATTAAATCTCTATCAGATGGCTCATATGCCCTTAAAGCTATATACACTCTATCTGTTCGATCTGGCTGATCTGCTGAGTTTATAAATACTCCACACACGGAATCTTTTAATACGCCGTCTTTGCCTGCAAGAGGATTGGTCTTTATATTTAGCCTTTCGGCAGCCTCACTACCAAATAACAATGGTGGTATTATTAGTAAGGCTGCGTTAGGCATAAATGCTGAGTCTATTCGGTTGTTATTGGGCGACATATTTCCACTCGAATGGCTCCTGAACTGTGCCGTGGGAGTCGTAGGCGATGCTTTGATGGTTTAATTTGAATATATAATAGTCGAAATATCCTTTCTCCATTAATATTTTGCCAACGCAGTATCGCTCTTTAAGCGGCTTTTGGCTTTTGTAATCTTTCCATCTACACATATAGATTAGTCTTTTAGTATTTTAATCCCGTAATCAACGCAAACTTGATGTTCGATCTTGCAACCACGTGCGTCCTGCCATCCTTCCATAAAGTACACATAATCCATATCTGCTATAAAATCAAGTGATTTAGCAAGATACTTCAATGGTATATTTCCTTGGTTGGTGAAATCAGGGAATACGGTGTCTACTACTTCGTACCCTTTTTCGGTCAATTCTGCTACCACTGTAGCGCGTTCGCTTCTTACTTGCTCCTCAGTCTTGCCACGCATGGGCTGGCTAATCATTACTTTTTCCATTTTTAATCTTTTTTATTTGAACATTTATTCTTACCAAAGATAGACTCGTATGCTATCCTATACTCTTCACTCCATTTCGATCGATCTGTTTCTGCGAGATTTACAGAGCCGTTGATTTCACTCAGCAGCTCCTTTATCTCTTCAATCTGGCCATCATATAAATTTAGACAGCCATTGCTTTTATTAGTCGACATAGACATCAAATATATACTCGTCTTCTTTTGGATCTAATTTATCATACTCATCCAACAAGTTTTCGAGTCGAGTTCTTGTTCTGTCAATTGAATTTACTAAATCTTTACGCAACTTCTCATTTTGAAGTCTGTCTAACTTATCGAAGTAATTTTCCTCCGAAGTGCGAGAGGTGACTCCGTTATAGAGTAGCCACGACTCTTTGTCTGGAGCTCTATTAAACTCAATAATAACTTTTTTCGGTTTACTGAATGGGTAATTTCTTAATTCCCTTGAAATTCGTGCTGCTTTGCGAACAAAGTCTTGATTGTAATCGTACATAATTATAAATTAATTTATTGTTATTATTCTGCGCCCAT
>BNTV01000201.1 GCA_025996865.1 Bacteroidia bacterium | reverse complement strand
AATGATGGCGAAGCCTTCCTCTGTACTTAATCTGCGTTTGCTTGGTTTGTGCATTTCTTTTTTTTGGCAAAGGTAAGGTGAGCGGGCAAACTGGGCAAGATGCGGAGGAGCGAAGGCTTACGTTACAAGAACAACCTAAAAAGAACAGGACAAATATGAATATATGGATAGCAGAGACTTGTTTCATTATTCTTTTATCAATTTAAGACAGGTAAACATTAACTTATCTTCGTCAAAATCAGGGCTTTTAAAGTGATTATTACGAATGTACAGTCCTTCTTTTTCAACAAACATAGACGTGGAACAATATTTATAGTCGGGAAATAAAGTCTCGCCGATAATATTAAAATCCTTGTCTAAAACGATGATCGAAAAACGCTTCCTGCCCGTAATAAAAATATCAATATAAGCCCTTCCGTCCAATTCTTCCATTTCTGTTTCCGGATAGGCAACCCGGTAGTAAACATTACGGTATGGATCATGAATCAGGTTGCCGTAAAATGGCGCCTCGCACTCTCTCTTGGCGCCCAGGAACATATCGTCAGGCCGTTTCTCCCGGGGATTGAGACGATTGATGTACTTGCTTTTTGCCGGAATTTTTTGCACATCCAGATGATCCGGCGAAGCAACTGTAATCGCCTCCTCAAAATAAAACGAATAAACGAACCGGAAACCATCAAAACAGCGGCTATAAACCAATTCAAGCCCAAGTCCAACCTTACGCAATTCATTCGCTTTTAAGATCGGAGGAAAACAAAGCGGTAAAGTCTTCACACGCTTATGCGTTGTATCAATATAACAGGAAACCGGCCATGTATCGGGTTCTTTCCCCGGCATTGAAGTTCCCTGTGCCACATAAAAAGTATCTTTAATAATAACCAGTGGGGTATAAAATATGCCGGTTGTAAAAATCGGAACCAATACCAACCCTTCATCACTTTTTTCAAAACTGATTTTTTGGAATATGTGTCCACTTGTGTCACTCCTTGCAATGAACGGAAGCATAGCATTATTTAAATAGATTTCATCAAAATTTTTTATGTAATAACCGGCTAAATGACCAATACCATTTGGACCTTCCATTGCTATGTTCACAGTCTTGTAATGATTTCCTGTGTACATTTCATAAATTTGAATTTCATTTTGGTCATACTCTCGAAAAGTCAGGTATTTTCGGCCATTTTTATCCGTGAAAGGAAATACGGAAGAGATGCCATACTTCATTGGTTTATCGTTTTCGTATGACAATGTTTGGCCTGTTTCCTGCAACGAATACCGGTAGGAAACTGTCTGTGCTCCTTCTTTTTTTTTCTGTTGGCAGGAAAAAAATAGCAGGCAGAAAAAAACAGATAAAATAATATGTATTTTCAATCTCATAATAATTTAATTTTAATTGTATTCCGATGTCACTCTTCTTTGGGAAGAACCCTTCCATCAATCTCAATTTCATCAAATTGATAAATGTCATTAGATTGGTCGGGAGATGCCAAAACATTTTTGGAGTCGTTACTTGAAAAACGCATAATACCATACTCTCCTATGTCATTTAGAGCCACCGCATATATCCGGCTATTCTGTTCATCTACGCAAAAAGTGCGAATCTCTCTATCTGTTTTTAATGTCTTTTCATAATTTCCTTCCCAATCAAAAACAATAAGATAGTTTCCTCCGTCCGTCCTTTGATTATTTCCCTCATACGTTTTTCCCGAATACAACAAGTAACAATGCGCATCCGTACCGTACGCCCATGTATAATTGACGGTACATTGATTTTCAATCAATAATTGGTCTTGATATTTAGCTTTAACATCACGGGACTCGTATTGTTTCAACAGAATTGTTTCATCCTCTCTGACTTCGTAAAAAGCCAGGTGATCGCAAAACAGACTGCCTATGGCAAAATAATTTCCATGAGGGCTGGCACAGTGATAGCCTTGATAGGTAATAAAAGCCGGAATTAAATCCATTGTTTCTCCCCGAAAAGGATATTGTCCTTCTGTCCGAAGTAAATTGCCTTGCATATCATAAATTCCAAAACGACCTTTTGTATAAAAACCTAAACCCACAAAAAAATCTTGCATTTTCTGCAAATTGTCTGCCTGATTTTGTAAAAAAACAGTACTTTTCATTTTCATTTCAGGTACACTGAATGTACTTATAGCGCCTGTATTTCGTTGAAAAGTATATAATTCATCTTTTTGCGAAAAAGACATCACATCAACAGGTGCAATTACTTCTCCCGGCCCATTTCCTTCTGAAACGAAACGACCAACGCATTGGGTACGATTCAAATTAAATACAGTAATTGTTTTTCCTTCATGGCGATCATAAAAAATCAATAGGCTATCCATCGTGGTCATACTATAAGGATTTCCGATTATACAATTAACAGGTAGCCATTCTCCTTTAATTTGTTTCACATTTTGCATATAATCAAGAGCATTTTTGTGATGATCCGAACATGATATTAACATCGTGAGTATTAGTAGATTTATTATATATTTCATGTGTAATTGATTTGTTTTTTTAGAGATAGTGATTTATTTTTTGTTAATTCAAAACATTGAAAACTTAATATATCTTCATTAAATTCAGGATTCTTCGGATGATTATTGCATATATACAACCCATCTTGATGAACAAAAAGCACTGTAGAATTATAGGTATATTCAGGAAATAAAGTCTCTCCAATAATATTAAATTTTTCATCTAATATAATAATAGAAAATTTCTTGCGACCTTGACTGGTTAATGAAATATAATCCACTCCATCTTCAAGTTCAACTTTAGGATATGCCAGTCTATAATATATATTCCGATACTTATCATATATCATATTGCCATAACAAGGTGTGCCATAGTCTTCTTTAGCGCCGGCAAACATATCATCCAATTTTTTCTCTATTTTGACTTTATCAATATTATAAGACACCTGATTGCTTACTAATCTATCATCATTTTCTTTACATGAAAGAACAAAAATGTATAATACCAAATATAAAAGATATTTTTTCATATTTTTGAAAATCTAATTTATTCCACCCGTAAATATAAATGATTTTTTATTATCTATTTCCATATTTTTAGTTTTTAACTTTTAGTTTTTAGTTTTTAACTTTTAGTTTTTCTCCATGATGCTGTATAACATAGGGTCGCAGGATATTGTTGAAAATAATACAGGCCGGTCGAGGCGGCAAACAATAAAAGAATTGCGGTCAGTACCCACAACCCTCTACCCCTAAATCCCCTGAAGGGGACTTTTAGCTCTGTGCGATTGAAAAAGATGGTAATATACTTGTAATAATCCTTATAAAGAACAACAGCGCTTCCGGCAATTACCGCCAACCAGCTTGCACGGCTCAGTACCTTTAACCTTTTACCTTGCACCCAATAATGCAATGCCGACAGGTAAATGCTGCCGGCGAAAAGCAACAATAATAAATCCAAAACAGAAAACCGAAAGCGGCTTTTATGACAAAAAGCAGTAATCAATGTGGTAATACTTACCAAGTAAATCCGTGTCATCTGCGCCATCCGTGTTCCATTCATCATTTAATCGTTTTACAAATTCTATTCCATCGTATTTTTCCGGTTTTCGGCTCAACGGATTTCCAGACAAGAATTGCCTTGCCGACAATGTGGTCTTCGGGCAGCAAGCCCCAATACCGAGAGTCGCGCGAATCGGAAACCAGGTCGCCCGCCATGAAATAATAATTCTGTTGGAAAATATAGGTTTGCAGATCCGCCGGGATTTCTTTCCCGGTTTCGTACCGGATCGGATTCCGGTACAGGAGAATATTTGCGGAATCTATCCGGAGGGTATCGCCTTTTTGGGGGACATACAGCGGGCCGAAAGATTTTACATTCCATCCGTTCTATTGATTCGTAGGGAAAATTGAAAACCAGCACATCGTTCCGCCTGATTTTCCGGATGCCCCTGAAGCGTTTAACTTCCCAACGGTCGTTCTTTTGCGGGGAAAAGAAATTTTTGATGATCCGCGGGCCGGGGATTTGTTTGTTGACGATGACGAAATCGCCGGGCAAAACGGCAGGCTCCATCGAGGGCGTGGGAATTTTGAAGGAGGCGAACAGGAAAACGCGCATGGCAATTGCTAACAGGATTGCTGCTATTACTACCCTGACCCAGAAGAACAGTTCTTTGAGTAGGGATTTCCAATGGTATTTTATGCGTTTCATTCCTTTTTTTGCATTGTTATCATTCTGCTGTGCCGGTAAGTGTCAGTTTCATGGGAAAATGTATTTCTTTACCTTTCCATTCAGTTATAATTTGTTCAATTTCAACTTTCTTCTCGTTTCTATTGCATGCAAAAAACATTAAAAAAACTATATTTAGCAATACAAATTTTATTATTTTCATTGTTTACCTTATTTTTTAACGAACCATAGAAATTAAAATTCATAATAAAAAATAACGGGATTTGAATCTGCCGGCAAGTTCTTCAATATTGTAATCTTATCCAAATCGGGATTCAAAAAATCTTCTTCTCCGGATTGTTCAATGAGCCGGATTAAATCGTTCGCATTCATAATGTTATACAAACCGTTGGAATCGGAGCAACTAAACCGGTTTACTAAAAACGGTTTCTTACAGACCAGATCGTCTATCAGAAGAGGAGTTATGCGTGTATCGCCTGTTTGAATATTATGCAAAACGAAAAACGAATCATGCTTTTTTTGATAACGAAAAAGTATAAAATTACGCCATTCTACATAACTATTTATATTGAATGCTACATTTTTGTTAAATAGCTGCTGAAATGATGTGGCGCCTTGATTGGTTATCCGTTCTTCCTTTATTTCGCCTACCTCTTTGGAGGTAATCCAATCTTTGTCTTTCAAAACATAAACAGGTGCTATTCGGTTATCAGGGAAAGAGATAATTGTATCCATAAAAAAATGAATAAATCGGAAACAGTAAGATATTCACCGGGACCAATACCTCTTTGACCATATTTTCGAATAAATTTTCCGTCCTTATTGAAAAGATATACACCTGCATTTTGTTTATCCAATATGAATATCCAATCCT
>BNTV01000200.1 GCA_025996865.1 Bacteroidia bacterium | reverse complement strand
AAATAATTATATACAATATCGAACGAAACCTCTCAATTCAAATAGTGCTTTACGAAAAGAAATTGAAAGGAAAAAATTTGATGCGTATAT
Source organism: Bacteroidia bacterium (assembly GCA_025996865.1). Classification (GTDB taxonomy): domain Bacteria; phylum Bacteroidota; class Bacteroidia; order Bacteroidales; family Azobacteroidaceae; genus Azobacteroides. The sequence goes on along the minus strand of BNTV01000200.1, from coordinate 5,269 downwards.
TGTTGGTAGCGATCAAGTATGGCGGCCTGTATATTCTTCCTTGTTATAGAGTGGTATAATTACACTTACCATACATCATTTATGCTTAATCCTTGTTTAATAAATAGAATAGATTCTTCTCGCTTTTTTGATATTATATTATTTACTTTTTCCCAATCAATCAAAATTTTTATGTTTTGGGATTTTAAATCGGACAATGAGCAAATCAACATATCCCGTAAATCAAAAATGTTCAATAGAGAATTAAAACGGTCCATTCCTCGTTCTTTATTTCCGATAGCAAGAAACGGTTTGTTAAATATAATTGAAAAAACGCAAGCGTGAAACGAATCGGTAATAACAAACTCTGCATCCATAAAGCCTCGTAGCCATTTAGTTACTGATGGAAAAATACAGCTTTCTATATCTTTAGGCCTGTTATTCAAGGTCTTACTTGGCATCACGGAAAAACAATTTAACCCTAATTGTGTTACAACTTTTTTAACAATAGACGACTTTTCGGACGTAGCATCTAAAATATAGGTCATTATCTTTCCATCACTTACTGTTTCCTCTGCATCCATAACAAGTTTAATATATTCTGATTTATCTAATAACAAAGTGGGATCTAATGCACAAACTGCGTTTACATTAAAATATTCTTTGCATAAAGCGATTCCTGATTGTTCTCTAACAGAAACCGCATCAAATTTTTGAATTAAGTCGGCGCATACTTGTGTTTGTTTAGTTTTAAATTCCCATGTTTCCACACCAAAGGAGGCGGCATAGGCAACTCTTTTTATATTTTCATATTCTTTTGCAAAATCAAGAAAATAATTCGTTATACAAGGAGAATATACAGGCCGCCATACTTGATCGCTACCAACAATATACGCATCAAATTTTTTCCTTTCAATTTCTTTTCGTAAAGCACTATTTGAATTGAGAGGTTTCGTTCGATATTGTATATAATTATTTACAAATACAGATGTATTTTTTGCAAGTATCTGTTTTTGTTTTTCTGAAATCCAAATAGGGAAAAGATTTTTTTTTCCTAAAATGAAATAATACAATATGTTTTTAACAAAATTCGCTATTTTCCGAGCAAGATTCATGTTAAGATGTCTATCCACTATCCAAGCCTCATGTCCCATTCGTTGCAAAATTGTTTGCAGCGCAAATGCTTGAAGTAAACCGCCATAATTATTAAGTAAAGGTTGAGTAAGAATACCTATTTTCATTTTACCTATTTTTTAATAGTTCTTTTTATATACGATAATATCCTCTTAAAGTATGAAAATCCTCTTTTTACGACCGACTGTTTAAAATACTTCGTCCATAATTTATCTAATGGAGCGCATTCTTTCAATTCTGCTAAAATTTTGTTCCGTTTGCTATTCAAGGAAATATACCTTGTACCTTGCGATTGTTGCAAATCCTCAAAATTACAATCTTCCACAACAAGCAAATGTTTTATTTCTGTCCAAACAGTTTTCCCTTTGTCTGTATTTGTTATAACCAAACTCACTCCATCATCATTGTTTTCATACTTTTTACCCCAAAAATCTGCAATACGAATATCGGCTGCACAGTAGTCTAATCGAAGTTTGCACTGATAACAAGCATCATTCAAGCATGAATTGTTTAGAAAAAATTTGAAAAACAAATCTTCTGAAAAGCCATGGTTTTTTACAAACTTTCTACCCAAAAAATCCTCAACCAACATAGCGTTCTTATGCCATTTCGATTCGGGATTTTTTTCTCTAAAATTCACGTTTTTGAAATTGACATCAAGTTGCTTGTTTTCGACAATATATTCTTTGTATTTTTTCCACAGATTGAAACTTGGCGTTCCGTGGCAGAAAAAATCAACTAAAATAAAATTATCATCCCATTTCTTTAATTGTATGTATTTTCTCAATCCGTAAATCTGGCATGGTGTACCTGCAACCAAATATTTTTTGTCTTTTTTGAATTCCGAAAACGCCTCTACCGTATAACTTTGCAGGTATTTGGAAGTTCTGATTGTTTTCAAATCGCTTTCCGTTTCGGCGATAATATGTTTGCAGATATTATTCGGTGCATCAAAAGCCACACCGCAGATTTTATAGCCTTCATTAGAATAGAATTTTGTCAGTTCGTAACCAACGCCGCCCGAACTTGACGCAAGCACAACATCACGGTTTTTACTCCATGCTGCATACACATCTTTTTCCCTAAACGCATTTTCAAAAGGGCTTTTGCCCTCAAAATACTTGTAACAAACTTTCACACAACTTCCGCAATCGGTGCAATTTGCACTTACTAGTGGTCTGTAAAATCCTTCGCCATCAATGCCAAAATCAATGGCTTTATGCGGACAAGAAACCGCGCAAAGTCCGCAATTTGAACAAGGGTTGTTACCGGAATTGTTGATATTGTTCATCGTTTCAGTATTTTTATTTTCATTTTTCTTATTGCAGCAAATAAGGTTGAAAACAAAAGACGAAAATTAGACCATACATCCCCTTCCACCAGCGTTTTGCCAACATTTTTCCATTGCCTTTGATACGTAAAAATCAATAATCTTCTTTTCCTGTATTTGTATCTGACAGATTTTTTATATTGTTCTCGCTCCTGCTCTGACATGCCGATAATGCGGTCAAGAGTGTTTAACAACGTATTTTCATAACTATTAATCGTTGTTAGAACAGGGTATTGACCTCGCGAATGAGAATTACTCCTTTCCACAATATTGTAAAGAAACTTTTCTATGGTCAACGATTTATACTTATAAAGTAACGGTAGTTGTATTTGCCAATTTTGACCGGCATGTTTTTCTATATAAATTTCTCTATCAGGAATCAATTCATCTAATTTACTTATTATTATTATTATTCCCGGATTATAACAATATCCATGTAAACCAAACAAACAGTCTTCAAACAAATTATATTTGCCACACATAGATTTATAATCTCCCGTGATCTTCAATGTGTTTTCATCCAACAGATAAGCCTGACAACGTACCATTACAACTGAATCGTCACTTCCTTCAAGTGCTTTTATCATTTGTTCTATGGCATCATTCGTTGCATAAAAATCATCACAATCTGGATAAGCCAAATAGTCCCCCTTAACAAATTTCAACCCGTTGTTCACTGCAACGGACTGCCCTGAATTAGCCTGATATACGTACGTCAGGGAATAATCTCTGGCTTCAAACCGTGGAATATACGACCGGATAACCGCCGCCGAATTGTCGATAGAACCATCGTCCATCACAATCATCTCTATGCGGGAGTAAGTCTGATTTAATATGGAATCCAGCAACCGCCAGATGTATTTTTCGCCGTTATAGCACGGTGTGAGTATGCTTACCAGTTTGTCCATCGCTGTATCTTAGTTTTCAATTGTTGCTTTGTTTGTTTATCCATTGTGGCATAAGTCACTACTGTTACCGTAAAAGAGGAAACCGCAACTGTCGTGCAAAACCTCACAAAACCTTCAGCCATGCCGAGCATAACCCCATAAGAGATGCCGAAAGCAATCAGGCTAATCATGGCGCATACCCCAAATACTTTCAGGACAAAATCTCTTATTGAAAATTCGGGCAAATAGCGTTTCAACACAAAAATGTTCAACGACATGCCGATAAAGACAAAGAGAATGTTGCAGATATACGGCAGTTCGGGGCTGGCATTGAATCTGAAGGCGATATAGGAAACCGGTATGACCGATAAATATATGGTGCCGTTAATCAAACTTACCAGCTTTATCTTTCCAGTAGCATGAATGACGCACACAATAACCAGCGATAGTGTTGCAAAGAAATTGAAAATCAATGTTAATCGGCAAAATGAAACGGCATAGTTGGGCACATTTTTCAACCAGAGATTCAGAACGAAATCCATCTCTAAAATCAAAGGCAGCGACAGCACAAGCAACAATAAATAGATATATTTGGCAGCAGTAAAAATCAGTTTTATCGTGTATTGATAATCTCCTGCCGCATAACTTTTCACAATTTGCGGTCTGACTGCCGTAATAATGTTGCCTGCAAAAGACATAATTGCTCCCTGTACTTGCACCGCAACCCCATTGGCCGCATTCAATACAGGCCCGAAGAACATATTCAGTAGCATGTTGACGCCTTGAGTTCTGGCTATGGTACTCATATTTCCATATAAATCCCATCCGGAAAACGACAACATAGGGCAAATTGTTTTTTTATCCCATCCAAACTTGTATTTACTTTCTTCAAAATGTTTCAAGCAATACAATCCATATATTATTGCTATAGATATTGATACAAATAATATCAATGCAGAATATAAAATTAATTTATCAAAGTTCCCTATAACCAGCAAATATACAATTCCTAATTTTAAGCAGACATTTAATATTTCAACATAAGCATAAACATTCATACGCTCATGTGCAATAATTGTTGAATTATAAGGTACTTGTGTAATTAAAATTATTGAATTCAAAATAGAAAACTGGTAAACCCATCTTGCAGCAACCATTCGATATTCCGGAATTACTAACTTATTTTCTAAAAACCATAGCCCAATCGTTTCCGCTAAAATTAAAATAATGATTGCAATCAAGAAATGAATGGTTAAGGCAGATGAAAATGTTTTTTGTAAATTCATCTTATCATTTTTTCCTAAAGCAAATGTCAAAAAACGAGATGTTGCACCACTCATTGAGGCATTCAGAAAACCAAACATAGCAACAATACCGCCAACTACGCCATATATTCCAAAATCTTCAACGCCCAAAACACTCAATACTACGCGGGAAGTATATAATCCCACGCCCATCGAAAGGAGCATCCGAATATATAACATCAACGTATTCTTCGCTATCCGTTTATTATTTTCTTGCATAAGGATTAACCTTCAAAGCAATTCCTAATATACCCATCCATAGTATTTTCCGACTGAGAATTTTCGCAGGATTGCCAATGACAATGGCTTCTGTCAGTGCGGCAAGAAGAACTACTACATCGAATTTTTCGGTGGTTGTGAGTTTCCAATATTAAAGATTCGATAGCAAGGATGTTTTTCATCCTTTGTTGGAATAACATCCACCACCTTAGCTATAATGCAAAAAGTTTCATTTCGTTCCGGTCTAATATTTTATTATTTATCATATACCTACCAAAACATATTCTCCCCCGCCAAACACTCCACCGGCACCTCCGCCATAATATCCTGCCTGAGCGACTCAATCCTGACAATAATCCTGTCCTTCCCCTTGTACTGCACCACTTCTCCCCCGTACCCCGATAACGGCCCGAACG
>BNTV01000199.1 GCA_025996865.1 Bacteroidia bacterium | reverse complement strand
GTTACCATTATTTGTGGCAAGACGACAGGGAAATTGACCATGAAGAACTGCCCGATGTTCCGGGACTTCGGGGCTATCTCAAAGTTGCCGAAACCCGCTCGAAAACGGTCTATACGGCAGAAGCCAAACTTCCGTTGATTCCCAATGTGGCTGCCAAGGATCACCTGAACGCTCTGGTAAAGGCAGAGAAAAGCCGTTCGGTAGGCGAAATGCTCATCATGCGGGGAAAGACCCAGACCTGCAAGGTGCAGATAGGCGGCATAGTGAATATCAACCTGCCTGCAAAGATGAAAGTGGCGGTGAAAAGCGTGGACAAGTTTTTAGTTACCCAAGTCACCCATACGGTGGATCAGGAAGGACACTACAGCAACAGTTTCGAAGGAGTGCTTTCGGGTATCGAAGTAATACCGATGTCGGAGCCAAGTCTTCCGGTTGCAGGACCTCAATTGGCGACAGTGAAGAGCAATTCCGACAGCAAAGGGCGGGTTAAAGTGCAGACACAGTGGCAAAAAAGTGCTAATAAGACCACTAACTGGATTCATGTGCAGACGCCTGATGCGGGGAAAAGCGGCAAGGTAGCCTCCAATCGCGGACTCGTCACGATACCTGAAGAAGGGGATACGGTGATGCTTAATTTTGAATATGGGAATCCGAGCCGTCCTTATGTATCGGGTAGTATTTTCACGTCCAAGACCGGGACGGGCGGCGGCGCGGGTAACAAGAACAAGAGTTTGACTACGCGGAGCGGATCGACGGTGACGCTGGATGATGATACGGGGAATGTGCTGATTGCAGACCAGACGGGGAATAATACGATTACTATTGATGGTACAGATAAAATATCAATTGTTTCCACTAAAACAATTGAACTGACCAATGGAAAATCATGTATTGTTCTGGAAAATGAAAATTTATTGATTAAAGCGACTAATATCCTTATAGACGGATCAGCATCTGTTGTCATGTGCAATGGTGAGAGTGAAGGTATTTCCGTTACAACAGAAGGAGATGCAAATATTGCATTAGGAGGTCCGAAAATACTAATAGCGGCAAGTGACAAGATGGATATTAATGCTGCAAATACTTTGGATCAGTCAAGCACGGCAGTAACTCTTAGTGGTGGTGAATCCCTTGATATTACGGCAGGATTGGTTAAAATTAATTCGTAAATTTTCTTGACATGGGAACATCGGTTATACAAGAGTATTATAAGTTGCAAGAACTTTGGAAGAAAGTTGATACCGGCAAAGATTGCAAAATGGCATTATGGGTAGTTGATTTTCATGATGTTGAAATCGTATCGGGGTTTATGGGAATAGAAGCTTCTCCTTTAGGCAAGTTTAAAGATATATTTTTTCATTTTACTACAGAATACAAAGGAGATGATTATAAATTCGAAGAGGCTTTGTTTAAAGAATATATATCCTGGTTTGATAAACCTCATAAACAGGAAGAAGATATGATGCTTGCATTAAAAAATGATGGTTTACTCTTGCAAAACTATTCTCCCGATGAGACATTGAAACCAACCGCCGAAAATTTATGGAAAGAAATGCTGCGTTTCAAATCCTGTATAAAAGATATACAGGACAGGAATTTTTTCGCATATTTTCAGATACCCTCAACCGATGCCGCAGAATCAACAGCATGGTATAAAGATGTTTTGAGTAGAGGCATACCTGATGGGATACGTTTGGTTGCCATTGATTATAAAGACAAAAGAAAAATAAAACTCAACGAATTATCCAAAGTTATCCTGTTAGAGCCGAAGCTCAACATGGCAGAAGCTCTTGATAATGAAATAAGCAAAGGCAGTTTTAATAGTAATACGGTAGGGCCGGAAGGGCGTTATCGGAAACTGGTTCTATCCATATTAAAACGTTCCCAACAAGGAAAATCCTCAACATTGGATAAAGAAATAGAACAGTTATTTTCTGTTGCAAAAGAAATGGGCGAAACATCTACAATCATTGGCTCTTACCTGATTGCTTCGCAAGCTTATTTTTATGTAAGAGACAACGAAAAATGTGAACTTTATGCAGACCGGACAATCAAAGAATCAGAAAAGTTAATGAATGATCCGAATACCAATTTATATCCTGTCTGGCGTGGAGCTGTGATGTTGAAAGCTGCCATGTATATTGGTAATAAAAAGGGGCATAAAGCTATCGAACTGTATCAAAAAATAGCAGAAGAAGCGACAAAAAGAGCCGATGCCTTTTTTATAATGGACGCCTATCGTTTGATAGCTCATTTGTATTATGATCTCGGCAACCTTGAAGATGCTTTTGAAACTTCTCTTTTATCACTGGCGGGAGGCAGTTATCTTGCTAAAGATGTTATTCGTCAGTCAACGTTTTTACATTCGGCAAATCTGACGCTTCTTCTTGCAGAAAAGATAAGAAGCTATGATGATGTGAAAACCATAGAAAATCAATTATCGGAATGGATTGGAGAAGACTGGGAGTTGCTGGTCAGAAATGAAATTGTCAATAAAGTAAAAACAAGAGGTAAAACCTCCTTTATAGAACGTATAAACGTAGAAGAATTATGAGTTTACCAACAATAAGCAGGGCATTTGGAGAGTTATTCGGCAAAGCAAAGAACGCCCTTACCAATATCCAGAAATCAATGGCAAGTATATTACCATCAATGCCGGGACTGCCGGTCGGTAAATTTTACGATTTGGCCATTGGTATTGACATACATGTGACAACATTTCCTGCACTACCGATTTGTCCCGTTCCCCACATAGGTATGGTTTTCGACTTGATGGCTGTGATAGTGAATGCGATAGCCCAACAGTTGCCTTCTCCGCCCCCTCCGCCTGCGGACGGATCTCCTGCTCCATTTTCTTTGGTTAATGCCGCTTGCTCCTTAGTAAAAGGAATGGCTCCATCAGTGAAGGTACATGGTCAGTGGGTTGCCAATGCCGGCATACCTATTGTACATCTTCCCGGTTTCATCCTGCACATTCCTTTTCCGATAGTAGCTCCAATGTCCGAATCCGAAATGTGGATGGGTAGTTCTATTGTTTTAGCAGATGGAACGCCATGTTCAACACAATTTCATCCGGCATTATCATGTAGTAGTATCGGATTTACCCCACCACTCCGACATAAAGGTTTATTCAGAGCTCCCAATAAAACACTCCAAGCTCCTACTTCATTGTTGTGTATTATCACATCCGGAGGAAAGCCTGTACTGGTAGGTGGCCCTCCAACCATAGACTTGTTCCAGTTATTGGTAAAATTAGGCTTAAAATGTTTGGGCAAGCTTTGGGCAAACAGCAAAATTGGAAAATCATTTGACGACTGGTTTAAGAAAACGCCTTTAGGTAAAATACAGCAAAATGTAAAATGTTTCCTTTTTGGTGAACCGGTGGATGCCGCAACCGGAAGGGTATTTCATGAGAATATAGACTTTGAACTTTCCGGTCCCATTCCTTTAGTTTGGAAACGTACCTATTACAGCGATGCGGAAGTTGAGGGACCATTGGGTCATAATTGGCATCATAGTTATAATATAAGTATAAAAGAAGAAGAAGGATATGTTATTTTACGGCTTCCCGAAGGTCGCGAAACCATACTTCCACCATTGACCGAAGGCGAAACCTACTATCTCCGCGCAGAAAAAATAACCTGGGGATGCGACCGCAATGGTTACTACTATGAAGATGCGGAAAAACTGGTTTACCGTTTCAGCCAAACAAAAAACAAGTGGGGATACCGTGTTTTGTCGAAAACAATGACAAAAGACGGTTTTGAAATACAATTTACTTATAATCGGGAAGGTCATTTGCAGCAGATTACAGACTCCCGCAAAACCAAACTTCTTGTGAATACCGACATGAAAGGTCGTGTAACCGGCATTTCCCTCTTTGAAAACGGAGAAGAGGTGAAACTTGTGCGTTACAAATACGACAATGCAGGAAACATGGTTGAGACACTTGATGCAAACGACGTAAGCAAATATTTCTATTATGAAGGGCATTTGCTGGTGAAGCTGACCAACCAAAGCGGCATGAGTTTCCATTGGGAATACGAAGGAAAAGGCGATAATGCCAAATGTGTACATACCTGGGGCGATGACGGCATACAGGAATATTGGATTGAATACGGCGAGGGTTTTACAAAAAACAGGAACAGTCTTGGAGATGAAACTGTTTATTTCTATGACGAAAACAACCTTATATACAAGATTGTTGATGCCAGGGGCGGAATTACACACCAGACATACAATCCGGACGGCGAGTTGGAAATAGTGACCAATCCGGAAGGATATTTTACCAAGCGTAAGTACGACGACCGCGGCAACATAATCCGGTATGTAAACGAAAATGATGAATCATTCAATTACAAATATGATGACAATAATAACCTGATATATGCCAAATCTCCCGGAGGAAGAGTATCATCATGGAAATACGACGAAAAGGGAAGGGTAACGGAAAAAATAACTCCTGGCGGAGATAAATTCAAGTACGGATATGAGGAGGCTCTGCTCAAAACAATAACCGGAGCCAACGGGAGAGAATACCGTTTGTTATACAATAAGCAGAACGACCTGGAGCAGATTGTGTTTCCGAATGGACTGGAAAAACAGTGGCGGTTCGACTGCCTGGGGCGTGTTACGGAAATAAAGGACGTAAAAGGTAACCGTACCTTTTTTGAATACGACAAGATAAGCAATGTGATAAAAATGTCCTTGCCCGACGGGAATATCCATGAATTCAGCTACGATGTTTCGCACAACCTAACCCGTGCGAAAGACAATCTTCACGAAGTAGCCTTTACGTATGGTCCGATGGGGATATTAAAAAGCCGTACCCAAAACGGCAGAAGCGTACGTTTCGGATACAATAAGGAACTTCAGTTGCGCCGGATAATCAATGAAGGCGATGAAACATACCGGTTTGATTTGGACGGTTTGGGGCAAGTCGTCAAAGAAACGGGTTTCGACGGCATGGAGCGGGAATACATCCGTGACGGCGCCGGCCGGGTAAGCAAAGTGATTCGTCCTGAAGAACGGTGGACGCAATACACGTATGACGGAATGGGCAATGTGGTGAAAGAGGAACATCACGACGAAACATGGACTGCCTACCGTTACAATGCAGACGGTTTGCTGATTGAAGCCTTGAATGAGAATGGTCTGATTCAATTCAAGCGCGACAAACTGGGAAGGATTGTTGAAGAAACACAAGGCGAGCACAGTATCCAAAGGAAATACGACCAACACGGGGAGTGTACTCAAATCACATCCGGTCTTGGCGCCGATATCCGTCAACAGTTCGACGAAGAAGGCAACCTGATAAAGTTGCAGGCAGGCGAAAGCTGGCAGGCAGACTGGAAACGGGATGAAACGGGTCTGGAGCTTTACCGTCAGCTGACAGGCGG
>BNTV01000198.1 GCA_025996865.1 Bacteroidia bacterium | reverse complement strand
TACTTCTTATAATCTTGCATTTTGCCAATTCGTCATCACTAATTTTTATTCCTGTTTCATATTGTTTCCCGTCAAGAACGGCTTTTACTCCCAATCCTGTTTTTGTGGTTGTTGCACCGATTAACCCTAAAATTACCAACAAACTTTCCAACGGTTTCCCGCGCCAGTTAATAGATATATATGAAAATAAACGATTAAATCCTTGATTGTTAGCTATATCATAAACACCGTAAGGAGATGCCTTACCTAATGTATTCAAATTGAGCACCGCGGTCAATATGATCACCACCTTCCCTGACCTTTCTGTTGGTTTGTAAACTGTAACCTTCCGATCGACTTCTTTTTTGCGACCGCCGCCTTTCCTGCGTATGCTGTGAGCTGCTGCCTGCAGGGCTGGATTTTGAAGTTCTTTTTCCCCGCGGGCTATTAAAAACCGACTTTTGCCGGACAAAGAGGCTATCTTTGTTTGACCGCCCCAACCAATGCTTTGTGCCTCACTCGCAAGATACAGGCGACTTTGGCGCTCATCCAACATCGGTAGCACTGTTTCTATCCGCTTTTTTATTTTTTCATCTTCCATTTGTTATCTTATTTTTTTGAGATTACAAAGGTTATCTTTTTTCTTAATATACAAAATTATTTGATGTGTTTATTTTTTGACAGCTCCTAATAATTACTTAGTAAAGAATTTAACAGAGAAAGACGCTGCTCTTTGTTTACATAATCGGGGCGTTTGTCTTTCTCAATTTCCACAATCAAATCAGCGGAAACGACACCATACGGCATCGGTAGCGTCCGAATATTCCATAAAATTTTATCGTACAATAGGTTTTTTTTATAAAAATTACCTTGCTCCTATTGTTTTTTCAGACTATTTATAATATTTTTGTAAAAAATATGATGGAATGAAACGCATTATTCTTTTCTTGTACCAATTTTTGATATGGTTGCCGGTATTTCTCATAATAACCATACTTACAGCATTAATAACCACTATCGGATGCATGTGTGGAGGAGAACGTATTTTCAGCCATTATCCGGGGAAAATATGGTCTAAGTTAGTATGTATCATTTCATTATGTCCTGTAAAAGTAATTGGAAAAGAAAAGTTGGACAAAAGGCAATCTTACATTTTTGTTTCCAACCACCAAGGTTCTTACGACATTTTCCTCATCTACGGATATATTGGACAAGCTATTAAATGGGTAATGAAACAAAGTTTACGAAAAATCCCTTTGGTCGGGTACGCCTGTGAGCGGGCGGGCTTTATTTTCGTGGATAATTCTTCAGCCCAAGCAGCGGCAAAAACCATTCAAATCGCAGAGTCTAAATTGAAAAATGGCGCATCCATCGTCATTTTTCCGGAAGGTTCCAGAAGCCAAACAGGTAAAATGAACAAATTCAAAAAAGGCGCTTACCAAATGGCTTTGGACTTGAAATTGCCTATTGTTCCGGTTACAATCAACGGCTCTTTTAATATTTTACCTATCCATACCTACCTTATTCATCCTCACAAAATGGAATTGATTATTCATGATCCGATTGAAACCGATTCGATACAAGTGGAAAATATTCGGGAAGCAGCGGTGAAAATCAAGGAATTAGTGGATGTAAGCCGGGTAAAAATTGAATCCGGGCTTTGGGAGGAATATCGTTAGAAACAAAAAAGAAAGCTGTCTAAAAAGGGTATTTAGACAGCTTTCTTTTAATATATTTTCGAAATAAAAAATTTACTCTTTATTTCCTTCCATTTTTTCCTTCAATTCAGCCAATTCGGAAATATCACCCAAAGTGGTTTTTTCCATGGCCGGTTGAGCAGGAAGTTCTTCTTTCTTCGCTTTTCCGGATTTTTTCGCCGTTTTCTTTTCAGCGCCCGGAGTTGCAGCAGCTGCAGCATCTTTTTCTTTCTTCGCTTCCGCACGTTGTTCATCTTCGAAAATCCGGCTGTGAGAAAGAATAATCCGTTTGGAGTCCTTGTTAAATTCAATGACCTTGAAAAGTAACTTTTCATCCAATTGCGCTTGCGAACCGTCTTCTTTTACCAAATGTTTCGGAGTTGCAAAACCTTCTACGCCATACGGCAAGGCAATGACAGCCCCCTTATCCAAAAGTTCGATAATGGTACCTTCGTGGATAGAACCTAAAGTAAACAAGGTTTCAAATACATCCCATGGATTTTCTTCCAACTGCTTGTGACCCAAGCTCAAACGACGATTTTCCTTGTCGATTTCCAATACTTGAACTTCAATTTCCGAACCGATAGAAGTAAATTCACTCGGATGTTTGATTTTCTTCGTCCAGGAAAGGTCGGAAATGTGAATCAAACCTTCAACGCCTTCTTCGATTTCAACAAATACGCCGAAGTTGGTAAAGTTACGCACTTTAGCGGTATGTTTGCTGCCGAGGGCGTATTTTTCTTCGATATTTTCCCATGGATCAGATTTCAATTGCTTGATACCCAAGGACATTTTGCGTTCGTCGCGGTCTAATGTCAGGATAACGGCTTCTACTTCGTCGTTCACTTTCATGAAATCCTGAGCGCTTCTTAAGTGTTGCGTCCAGCTCATTTCGGAAACGTGAATAAGACCTTCCACACCCGGAGCAATTTCGATAAATGCTCCATAATCAGCCATTACAACTACTTTACCTTTCACTACATCGCCTACTTTCAGATTTTCGTCCAAAGCATCCCAAGGATGCGGGGTTAATTGTTTCAGACCAAGGGCAATTCTTTTCTTTTCGTCGTCGAAATCAAGAATAACGACATTGATTTTTTCGTCTAATTTCACCACTTCTTCCGGATGGGTAACGCGTCCCCAACTCAAGTCGGTAATGTGAACCAAACCGTCCACACCGCCCAAGTCGATGAATACACCGTAGGTAGTGATGTTTTTGACCACGCCTTCCAATACCTGGCCTTTTTCCAATTTAGCGATAATGTCTTTCTTCTGTTGTTCCAATTCGGCTTCGATAAGCGCTTTATGGGAAACAACCACATTTTTGAATTCCTGATTGATTTTTACAACCTTGAATTCCATCGTTTTATCTACAAATACATCGTAGTCGCGAATAGGCTTAACGTCAATTTGCGAACCCGGCAAGAAAGCTTCGATGCCGAATACGTCCACAATCATACCGCCTTTGGTGCGGCATTTCACGTAACCCTTAACGATTTCGTTGTTTTCAAGCGCAGCGTTTACTCTGTCCCAAGAACGGGTTGCACGCGCTTTTTTGTGAGAAAGGAGCAATTGTCCCTTTTTGTCTTCCTGGCTTTCGATATACACTTCCACTTCGTCACCCTCTTTCAAATCGGGGTTGTAACGAAATTCGGTCATCGAAACCACACCATCGGATTTATAACCGATGTTGATTACAACTTCGCGTTTGTTCAAAGCGGTAACTGTACCGATAACTACTTCTCGATCACTGATTTTGCTTAACGATTGATCATAAGTTTCGATCAGTTTTTCCTTACTTACATCTCCGTAAGAATCTCCTTTTTCGTAGGCATCCCAATCAAAATCAGTTTTGGGAGCGGCCGGTTTCTTTTCTCCGGTTTTCGGCGCTTTCGCGGGCGCTTCAACTTTTACTTCAGGAGCAGGAATTTCGGCAACTTCCAATACTGCCGGTTCTTCTGCGGTTGCAGCAGGTTCTTCAACCACGGGATTTTCAACCGGTTGAGTAGCTTCTTGCAATTCAACTGCCTCTTCCGGTTGCTCTTTGTTTAATTCTTCACTCATGTTTTTTAATAAATTTTTGTTAATTAGTAAATTAGACTTTATGTTGTCTTATAAAACGGGTGCAAAGGTACAATTTTTTCATAAAGAAAACAATATTAAAATAGAAAATCCAGGGGCAAACGCATTTGAGAATTAACAGTTATTAACAATACGGGAATGGAAACTCCCATAAGAGTTTCGTATTATCATAATTCTTCATTGTCTAAAATATCACTGTTCCCAAGCCAAAGCGCTCGCCCCCAAAATAGCCGCCTCCGCATCATTCAACTGGGATACAATAATTTCCGTTTTCCCTTCGTAGATACTCAAGATATTTTTAGCCATCGTTTTTTTCAAGGGTTCCAACAGGAAATTGCCTGCATGTGCCAAACCACCAAATAAAATAATGGCTTTCGGACTGGAAAACGTAATGAAATCGGCAAGAGCCTCACCCAAAATTCTTCCGGTAAATTCAAAAATCTCAATCGCCATTTTGTCCTCGGCTTTAGCTGCCTCAAATACATCTTTGGATGTTATCGGACGAGTAGTAATATCTCTTAATACGGTTTCTCTTTCGGGATAGATTTCTAAAAACTCGCGAGCGGTTCTGGCTACTCCCGTTGCCGAAGCGTAGGTTTCCAAACAACCTGTACGTCCGCAACCGCACAAACGGCCGTTGTAGCGGACCGGTCTTATGTGGCCTAATTCACCGGCAAAACCGTCGTGACCGACGATTAATTGCCCTCCGGCGACAATTCCGCTACCCAAACCGGTTCCCAGCGTAATCACAATAAAATCTTTCAAACCTTTTGCCGCTCCGTATGCCATTTCGCCCAAGGCGGCTGCATTGGCGTCATTCGTTAATTTACAAGGCAAGCCCGTTTTCTCGGAAATCATCGCAGCCAAAGGCACAACCACTGTTTTAGCCCAAGGAATATTGGCTGCTTTTTCGACCGTGCCGTCGTTCATGTTTCCGTTGGGAACGCCCATACCGATACCGATCACGTCACCGGTAAAGTTATTTTGAGTAATCAAATCATTGATTGCATTTCCCAATGCTTCTACATAACTTTCGCCGGTATTGTAATCAACCGTACTGATAGAACTGCGAATCAATATATCTCCTCTCCTGTCCACGAGTCCGATGACGGTGTTCGTACCGCCCATATCGACTCCAATTGCATAAGGTTTATCCATTGCTTTTCATTTTATTGTTTATTAATGCTGCAAATTTAGGAAATCTTTCTTATTAATTCGATTTTTTTTTATAGTTTTGTGTAATTTTTCTAAATATTATAAAATTTATGAGAGTAATTATACAATCAGATTATGAAGCCTTGTCACAGTGGGCTGCCTATTACGTTGCTTCTGAAATTGTTAAAGCAAATCCTACGGATGATAATCCTTTTGTTTTGGGATTACCCACCGGCTCGTCCCCATTGGGAATGTACAAATACTTGATTGAACTGAATCAAAAAGGTTTGGTTTCATTCAAACATGTGATTACGTTCAATATGGACGAATACATCGGTATTCCGGAAGACCATCCCCAAAGTTATCACTCTTTTATGTGGAACAATTTTTTCAACCATATCGACATCAATCCCGGAAATGTCAATTTCCTGAACAGAAATACGCCCTATTTGGAATCCGAATTTGAAAAGTGCGTAATGAAAATCCAACAGGTCGGCTAAATTAACC
>BNTV01000197.1 GCA_025996865.1 Bacteroidia bacterium | reverse complement strand
CGACTGCGAAGGGTGCTGGTATCTTCTATTAACAATTGCCCCAACTCTCTCTGAGGCTCGAATCTTTTGCGCATCCGGCGAATCTTTTCTTTGTTTGACTTGTTTTATTTCTCTCTTTGCCTTTAACACCGCAAAGGTAAGCATTTTATGCGAGATATGCTAATCTTTATGAATAAAGATTCATTTGTGTTTTATCGAAAAAATAATTGTATATGAAGCGTTTATGAGTTTTCGGGCAGACACTATTTATGTTTAATAATTTTGATACGGCGGGATTGACGGACATCACATTTTTGTCCAGATCAAGGATAATGACTCCCAAAGGAGAAGCATTGATTAACAAATCAAGAAAGCGGTTTTGTTCCCGGAGATGCAGGCGTTCTTCTTTCAATTGTTGAATCATTTTGTTGAAAACAGCTACAATCCGGTCGGCTTCGGACTGCCCTACCCTACGCAGCCGCGATGTAAAATCTTGTTCTTTCAGCAGTTCCATTCCATTTCCAATGATTTGTAAAGGTTTGATAATGCGCCGATAAAAAATGACCAAGTAAACCGCTGTCAGGACAATTAATGTTTCGATGCCGGCAAACCACCCAAATGAAGTTTTGGTGTAAAAAAACTTGTAGGTAATTACGGCCGGAATTGACAGTAACAGAGCGGATAATATCCAAAAGAGCCGTTTCATGGTTTCAGGTTTTCGGGTTGGATACCGTATTTTTTCATTCTGCGATAGAGAGCGGCGCGACTGATTCCCAAAGCCGTTGCGACATGGGAAATATTTCCATTGAATTTTTCAAATGCTTGAAAAATAGAATGTTTCTCTAATTCGTCCAAAGTCAATCCTTCGGGTGTTTTTCCTTGCGTGTTTTGCGAACCGGTGTATTGTTTGTCAAAATCAGCTTCGTCAAGGATGGATTTTCCGGAAACCAATGAAGTGCGTTCCACCAGATTTTTCAATTCGCGAATGTTGCCGGGGTAGGGGAGGGATTGCAAATAAGTGATTGCAGACGCTGTAAATTCAGGCTTAGGCATTTGATTGATTTTCGCTTGTTCCTCAGCAAAATGGGTTGCCAGTAAGGAAATATCTTCTTTGCGTTCGCGCAAGGAGGGCAAATGGATGTTTATCAAGTTGATGCGGTAAAATAAATCTTCACGGAAACTCCGGTCGGCAATTTTTTCCCTGAGGTTGACATTTGTTGCGCTGACTACCCGCACATCGACTTTCCGGGGACGGCTATCGCCCAGAATTTCAAATGTTTGGTCTTGCAGTACCCGTAATAGTTTTACCTGACAGGAAAGATCCAAATCACCGATTTCGTCCAGGAAGACAGTTCCTTTGTCTGCCATTTCAAAACGTCCCGTGCGGTCGGCGTAAGCGTCTGTGAATGCGCCTTTTTTGTGTCCGAACATCTCGCTTTCGAAGAGGCTTTGCGACAATCCGCCGAGGTTGACTTTCACGAAAGGCGCTTTGGCGCGGGGACTGTTGGCGTGAATGGCTTCGGCAATTAGTTCCTTTCCGGTTCCGCTTTCTCCTGTGATTAAGACAGATGCGTTGGTGGGTGCAATCCGGGCGACGATATTCAGAACGTCTGTTAAGGCTTTGCTTTTTCCGATAATTTTGTCGAAATGAAAATCTGTCCGGTTGAAAAACCGGTTTGCCTGTTTTTTCTGTTCATTCAGCGCCAAAGCCGTTTGGATGGAATTTAATAACGACCGGTTGTTCCAGGGTTTGGTGACGAAATCGAAAGCGCCGGATCGCATTCCCTCTACAGCCAAGGAGATGGAACCCCAAGCCGTGATAAGGATTACCGGCGTACCGGGTTGAAAAATTTTGACTTTTTGTAGTAATTCGATGCCTTCCCGCCCCGAAGTTCCCAAACTGAAATTCATGTCCATCAGAATCAGCTGGGGCGTGATTTTGCGCACTACACTTAACGCTTCTTCGGGTGTAGCGGCGGTTTCCGGCTCGTATCCCGCGTTTTTCAGCAGAAAACTTAGTGAGGAGCGGACGGCGGCATCATCATCGATAATTAAAATCATTGTTTTTTTAATGCAAGTTGGGTAGTTTGCAAATAAATTTAATTTTTTGACAAAGCTAAAAAAAAATTTCATTTTTCAATTGTTTTTTCCCAAATCAATTTCCAGTTCCCTATGATTCAGGAAATCATAAAGCGTTACGCTACGGATGTTGTAATAATAGTTCCAATATTTGTACAATTCCGTGATGTGTTTCAGTTTGGCTTCATCCTTCGATTTTTGGGCGTCGTTCAAATCCAGCACGCTGATTTTTCCTGTCATAAATGTTTCTATGGCAGTTGAATATCGTTTTTCGGCAATCAGGTCGGCTTGTTCGGCAATCGTCAGTTGGCCGGCCTGATTGTTGAAATTTTCGTAACTACTCAGGTACTCCCGATTTATGTATATTGAGCAATAGTCTTTAAAGCCAAGAATGGCGATTGTTTGTTTTTCTTAGCCGTATCGGCGATAGAATGTATTACGGCGCCACTATCCGGTCGGAATCCGCCGGAGACCTTTTGCTTGAGTTTTGATGCTTGAGGCTCCAACCCGTGAAGATACGTTAATTCTCTCAGCAAATGGGCTAAACAAATCTGATGTCCCTTTACATCCATCTTAAAACAGGAGGAATGACGGTCTGTTATCAACCGGGAATTGGGAAGTCCATTGGGAAAATGTTTGTCGATTGCCCCTTTTCCTCTGGATTTGTCCAAATAAATATATGTCAATTTATCGGTTTGAAATGACCGTCGCTTTTAGGTGGCTGCCATAAGAAACAAAACCCTTTACATGCGAAGGTGCCTGACCTTTAGCCAGACATCCGCAACTGCAATATTTGCCCACAATCCGGTGTTTGGTCAATTGGGGTATAACCGGAGGAATATCAATGCTCCATCTTTCTTCCAACAGCAGTTCCGGTAGCTCTTGCTTTTGCTGATTCTTAAAATTTTTGCAGGTTGATTCCTTCCCCATCTTCGCGGATAATGATTTTCTCCAACTTTGTATTCATTGACCCGTTTGCCAATTTCAGAATGAGTTTGAAAAATCAGACCGGAGTTATTTGGAACAGGATGAATTAAAAACCTTGTACAGCAAAGAATTTGCTTCCGAAAGATTGGAAAAAGTGCGGGATGTTTTTCTTTTTAGTTGTTATACCGGCATATCATTCGCAGAAAATAACAAGTCAGTAGATTATGTAAATCACCCGGGAAACGAAAAAGAAACAAAAAACTCCCACGCTTCGAGAATTTGCAGATGGATTGATTGAACAATTGAATGACTTTAGCAAATCAGTACCTCAATACAACAGGAAGAAATCTCTGTCCTTTTCGGACAGGTTTTATTTGCAACGTTGGCAAATGGCAAGATGTGTTGATTACTGCAAAATGGGATTTTGCTGCAATCAACTATCTTGACCCATAAGGGGTAAATATCTCTGAAGTCGATATTGTTTTGAAAGTAAACGTTTACGAAAGTATTCTATTTGGCTAATTTTTCCCGCGTTGTAACTTTAAATTCCCATTCGAGAAATCCACCAATCAATTACGCAGAAAAACAGAGGCAATTTGCCAGAACTTCATAGGCTACCTAAATTAAGTGGAGCTATGGATTAATAATATCTATTTCTAGTACAGGCATAGAAGTTATTCGAATATCTTCAATATCATGGTCAAAGTGCTCTAATAGCATCTCTGCAAATCGTGAATGAAAAATAGCATATTCGGTTGTCTTTATAGGTCTATCTCTTCTACCGATAATACCGAATGTATAAGCAGCATTGTCATTGCCTTTTTCAGACATCCATGCGCGATTACACCATTGATCTGCCTCATAAGTAAAATCATTATCTTCATCATAAGACCATGTTGAAATAATATTTGAATCAATTTTTTTAATTATTTCTTCAACTAAATCAATTTTCGTTTTTATATATATTGCCATTGCTATTTTAGATTAATTTTCCTGTTTACCCTCTGGTTGCTTCTTTACTGAACTTTTATCCTTTATCTTTACTCCTGTTAAATAAGCTATTTCATCTTTGTATGACATTAGTGGATTATAAAGACTATCATAAGCCCGTCCTATTGCACCCTGAAATAAAAAGACCTGAGGTTTATTATCACCGCAATCTAAAATATGTTCCATAGAGATGCCAGGATAAGCATCTATATAATATATTTCTTTGATACCTAATTGATATGCTTTTTTTGCACACAATTCACAGGGACTTGCTGTTGTAAATAATTTGCCTCCTTTTATTCCTTTTGCACCATATTTTACTAATTGTAAAAAGGCATTTTCTTCTGCATGAAGTGAACGTGTATGCACTTGATTCTTTTCCCCTTTATATACTGTATAAAAATCCTTAAAACAGAAAGAGAGAGTATGACCTTTTTCTCTAAATTTTGAAGATTCTTGTTTAGTATCATATTGAAGATGAAAACTGTCAATGACACGTCTAAAATCAGAATTTGATTTTTCAAAATTACTAAAAGCATTCAAATCAGAACGAGAATAAAGGTCTTCAAAACTTCTTAAAGAGCAGGGCGTTTGTCCTTCGGGAACAGTATTCCATCCTATTGATTTTATTGAAAAATGTTCATCTGTTACCGCAGCACCTACTTGCCTGGAAATACATCCTGAATTTAATTTTGCAGTAAAAGCGATTTGCATTACTCTTTCTTGTGGCGATGGTGGAATTAAACCCGGATGTTTCATTAGTGCAATATATTTGATGATTTGTTTTTTTAAATCAACATTTTCTTCAACTTTTTGTCCATTATGTACTACCAATATATCAGACAATTCCACACATCTTTCAATATCTTGGCTATAAAAGGAAGATTCAATATCCTTGCTTTTTGCTGGATGTTCTTTTTCATCTAAAATTTTAATATCCGTATCTTTATAATCCAATTTATGTAGATTATCTTTCCTTATTTGTTCTGTTGTGTTTACTGACATCAGATAGAAAGAAGAATACCTCTCTCGAAAATACAAAATTTCATAAGGATTTCGTAAGGCATCAATCATGACAAGAGTTGGTTTACTTTCCGAATTATTTAGCGCACGTAATAATTTGATAATCTTGTTAATCATTTCTGCTAAAGCAGATGGAGCATTAGAGGCAATTGTGTCTTCTTGTATGGATGAATTATATTTACGAATATTATCTCCCCACAATTGCAACTCCATAGTTAATTTTCGACTTATTGTTTCTTCTATCTTTTCTCGGATTTTTGGTATTTTATCAAAGATGAAAGATTTAAGTTCTTCTATCTTATTTTTATCATCCGTTGATAATTCTTTTAAATTAATTTCCCCTTTTTTGCTAAGCAATTCATCAATCGCTTTAGCTTTTTCACTCCATTCTTTATAATCGTCTTCGATTTTTTTTAACATGTCTTTTTCACCGGAACTTTGCCCCTTTGCTTTTTGACCTGTTCTTTCAAAAGCTTTTAAAAAAGATTCAAATGTATTTAGTAAGACAAATAGCACAATAATGTCACTGGCTTTAATGACTTCAAATGGTTGCCAGTTTGGTTGAAGAAAATTATATAAGTATGTGCTAAAAATTAATTTATAAAAAAGTTGTATCTTTGTGCCCTATGGGACGAGTCAATACACCACAATTAACGCCAGAGCAACGCCAAGCGTTGGACTCAGGCTTCAAGACAGGAAAAAG
>BNTV01000196.1 GCA_025996865.1 Bacteroidia bacterium | reverse complement strand
GGATATTCCGGCAACCGCCCGCTATTCATTGTATGATGTCGGATTTTATACCACCCGTCCCGGATCTATTCCGTACACGACCGGTAATACAGCCATCAAATGGGAAGCCACGAGCAATTATAACGCCGGTATTGATTTGTCTTTCTTCAAGAAATGGCTTGGATTAAAGTTAGATTATTTCTATACAAAGACTACCGATTTGCTATTGCCTAACAAAGACGCAGTAGATCCGGGACTCATCTATTCCTGGTCTAACGGCGGCGTTTTAACCAATAATGGTTTCGAGCTGGGTGTCAACACCTTGGGACGGTCAGGCAATTTTGTGTGGCATGTCGGTGTTAATATCGCCAAATATCTTTCCAAAGTGTCGGATCTTCCCGGCGGCTACATAATAGACGGCAGTTACGGTTTTACTTCGATCGTTCAAAACGGGCAGGAAGCAGGCTTGATCTACGGATATAAGAATCTGGGCGTGTTCAGTACCGATGCGGAAGCAGGCGGATTACTCAACGACCGGGGCATACCCTACCAGGGCGGTGATTTTCATTTGGAAGACACCAACCATGACCGAATCGTCAATGAGTTGGATATGCAGGTGATCGGCAATCCGAATCCCGACTTTTTCGGCGGACTCACTGCTGGTATCACATACAAACAATTTGGCTTAGACGCCTTGTTCTCTTATTCGAAGGGAAATGACGTGCTGAATGTATTACGTATGAAATTGGAAAACGGCGCCGGTTATGAAAACCAGTCGAAAGTCTTGTTGAACCGTTGGCAAGACCAAGGCGACCAGACCAATGTGCCCAATACCAGATACGGTGATCCGGCAGGAAACAGACTTCCGTCATCCTATTATATCGAAGATGGCAGTTATTTCAAACTGAAATCCCTATCCCTGTCTTGGCAAATTCCGCAGCGTTTTGGATTTATACGCAATGTACAGGTATATCTCACCGGATATAATCTATTTTCTATCCAAAATTACTTGGGATGGGATCCGGAGATTACTACCGGACGCAATATCTTTAGTCAAGGATATGATTTTGGGAATAATCCGCAATCCAGATCGGTTATGATTGGGTTAAAGATTGGACTATAATGAATAACAAATAAATCTATAAAAAGATGAAAAATAAAATATGTACTATTTTGCTGGGGATAATGGCTCTTAGTTTGTGTGTTTCATGCGAGGATTACCTTACTGTGGTGCCGGATACGACCTATACCCCGGCGGAGAATGCTTATAAAAAAGCAGACGACGCCCTGACGGCGCTTTATGGTGTGTACGCCTTGTTACAACCGCTGGCTGACCGGATTTTCCTCATCGGTGAAGCTCAAGGCGACTTGGTAGTGGCTGCGCGAGGTGCAGATAAATATATTGCCGAATTTGCTCAAAACAGGGTGTCTCCACAAAATCCATATACGGACTATACCGCTTTCTACCGCGCCATCATTGCATGCAATAGCGCCATGAAAGGAATGGGGAACATCCGGAAGGTTGACCCTGTGTATTATAGCCAGGAAAAGTATGAAATGAACATTGCCGAAATAATGTATGTTCGCGCTTGGCTTTATCTCCAATTGGTGAAAATATGGAAAGATGTTCCCTATTTGGGTAACGATGTAACCGTTTTGGAGCAATTGCATGAAACAGCGCCGGAAAGCAGGGAAAATATTCTGAAATATATCCAGAAAGATGTGGAAGAGTATGCTTCCTTGGTTTATAGATTGCGCCTTCCGGGATCGGCGGCCCTTCAGGATCTTCTGACTTCCCGCACCCAAATTACCCAGCAGGCGGGCGCTTTCCTGCGTGCTGAAATTTATCTTTACCAGGACAATCTGCCTAAAGCTTGGGCAACCATACGACCCTATCTTCCATACGGCGAATATCTTAACAATAATGGCCGAGGAATCTCCGTGGGTATATCCAATGGAGGTAACCGTTATTGGGACGATATCATTGGAGGAACACGCGATAGAGAGGCCTTGTTTTCCGAATGGGTATGGTATATCGATTATGACGCAAGCAAGGGACAAACCAATCATCTCCAGTATTGGACGGACAATGAAAACGGGGGCGTATATGCTTTAAAACCCAGTAGCAATGCCATCAATTGGTGGAATACCACCGAGATGATGTATATGCAATTCCATGCCGCAGAAGATCGCTGGTTTTTCACCCCACGCTGGAACAAAGGTGCAGCGAATAGGATAACGGATGGTAACGGGAAGCCTATTGTGGGACATATAGGCGATATGACTCGTGGTGAGAACGGCTCTTACTATGTATCCAAAGGCGATACTATTATTTTCAAATACTTGATGAAGGAATGGGGTATAAAAAGAGATCCTGCACGCAATGACGCCAAAAGTCAGAATGATCCTGTTTTCTGGTTGTATCGGTCGGGCACCTTTTTCCAGTTGGTCTGTGAAATTATGAACAATATGGGTATGCATACCGAGGCGGTGTCAATCATTGGCAGTAATACCGGCGCTGCCAGTACCCGCGCCCGGGTAATGGTTTGTCCGCTTTGGATAGATCCCCAAAGCAGTGAGAGTGAAGAAGTGCAAGTCAACCGGTTCATACTGGAAGAAGCAGCCTTGGAAGGCGCTTTCGAGGGTGTGCGTTGGTTTGATCTGGTGCGGTTTTCCACCCGTCCGGGTTACGAATCCTGGGTAGGCGATTACGTTTCCAAAAAATATCCGGCTGCTCAACAGGCTGAAATCAAGGCAAGACTGAGCGATCCCAACCATTGGTATCTTCCGTATTATTACATAAATGTGGATAAAAATCCGCATTTGAACCAAAAATCGGGATATAATTAATGAAGCATGTTCAATATTTAATAGAAAATACAATGAGAAAGAAAATATTCCATCTAATGATGATTCCGGTATTGGCGATCATTTTCAGTACTTGTGCCGAAGAGAATGAAACGCCTGATTTTACACAACCCAGCATCGATCTGGATGTTGAACAGAAAACGGTCAGTGTAAACGGGAAAACCGTGAATCTGGGTCCTGCAAAGGATTATGAACAGGATAGCGAAGTCATTTATCAATTGACAGTGTCATCCATAAAAAAATTATCGAAATTGGTGGTTGAAACTTCGGCAGACGCTTTTGATATGGCTAATTCGAAAGTGCTGAGCACCAGTCCGGAAAATGTTCTCGATGCGGAGGGAAATTTCACAAAAACAGTCAACAATGTGGTGATTTTCTATCAGTTCCACATTCATGCCGCTGTTCCGCCCAAAACAAGGGAAACAGTCTCTTTTACACTCTTGGATGAATCCAATAATGCGGGTTCTGTTTCCAAAACCCATACGGTAATCAAAAAAGGAAGTACCTCCGGGCGTCCGTTAATCGTGATTGAAATGCCTTGGAACAACCAAAATTTGAGTGCAGGTATGGGTACTCAGGAAAATATACATTATGAGTTTGAAATGGGCTTGAATCCCGACAGGTCATGGATAGAAACCAGAGGCCCGTTCTTTGATCTCAAACATGGTGTTGATTACATGTTTGGCGTGGATGCAGTCGCCAATGCCGAAAATATTGATTTTGTAGGCTATCGGGTGAATAACAATACAATAAATACCACCGAGGTACTAAAAACACCGCCATTGTCAGGCAACAATGTTTTTCTGGTTTCTCCAAGCGATTCCCTGGTGCTTTATACGGCCTTTATCGGCGCGATTCCTTACAGGGTAGCCTTTATGGCCACTGTCCCGCCCAACAGCATCAATGAAGAAACCGGCCAACAGATTGCCAATACGCCGCTATATATCCCGAAATTAGAATTGACTTATGCCGGCATTACCAAGGTGATGCAATTTTATCGAGACAATAACAATACCGTATCGGCTTTCAGAGCCGGCGCCACCAACCCTCCGGGCACCTGGCCGGCGCCTCCTCAACCAGGTTTCCTCCAGGAGTATAGAGATGCAGGGATAGAATTGCAAACCAATGGAAACAGACTTGAATTTAGAGTTTTGACACCTTTTGCCGGATATCAGCCTCCGGAATGGAAAACCCTCGAAGGAGGCATGGATGCAGCCTTGCAAGAAACCAGGGATTATCTTAAAGTCAATATATTGAGACGAACCATGATGGAGGTATATCAAAAATTGAGAAGTGAAGGCAAACAAGTAAAAGTGGTAAAGTTTTTACGTTTGGATAACGCTGAAGGCCCCAGCCAGTTAACGCCCGAAGCATTTGAAGAGTTGACACACGACAATGAACTGGATGCATTGTTGGCTGAAGTAGAAAGCAAAGGCGATATCAGAGTCGGCCCATTGGCGCTCAATCAGGTATATGGCTTTGTATCCAGCGATGGCAAAAGAGGCTTTATCCGCACTTCGGCGCCACAATGTGTGGATGTCACCGGTACCACTTTAAATGTTCCGGCTCCCAATGCCGGTAATCTTAATATTTATGGTAGCATAAAGTGGCAGGATCATTGAAAATGAAACATAGAAAGTAAATAATTGGAGAAAAAACAAAAATAAATCGATCATGCATATTAAAAAAAAATGTCAAGCATACAGGAATCTAACCATTATCATGGTATTCCAGGTTTTTGCGGTTTTGCAAGCGGTTGCCGGTGTAGACCGGCAGCCCTTGAAATGGGAGCATAACGGTATCCGTATTATATTGGAAGATTATCTGAATATTCCGGCCATGTCATGGCCGCAAACCTTGCTCGAATATCCTGTTGATTTTTCTTCGGAACCCATTTCTGAAGATGAAATACAGTTGATCGATGTAAACTCCAATGAAATTATTCCCTTTCAATTGACGGATATCGTAAGGGAAAACGGGAAAGTAAAAAGCGCTTTACTCTGTTTGATATCTGACTTGCCGTCGGGTGTAAAAAAAGAATTCCGGTTGGAAAACAAGACGGCATCGAAGATTGTCCGGAAACAAAAAACGGAAAACAGTATCCATATCCAAAGAAAAGATCAGTTGCTTCAGGTGGATAACGGTTTGTTGAAAATCGGTTTTACGCCGACGAAAACGCCCAGTGTCGCCATGCCTTTGTTGAAAGTAGGCAACAGTGACCATTGGCTGGGAACGCTCGCTTTGCCGGAACAACTTGTTCCGCTGCAAGTAGTTGTTGAGGAATTATCTAAAGGGTCTCTCATGGCCGAATACGCTTTGAACTGCACCTTTACCGGCAACAAGAGTTATCAACTTAAGATCCGGGTGATTTCCGGCATGGAGTTTCTTGAAATGGAAGAAAATATGCAGGGATTCTCGGTCGAAGATTCTTTGTCCTTGAATTTGAAATGGCATGATTTTCATCCGGAATACCGCTATTGCCCGAACCGGAACGATTTGCCGATAGACAAGCAAAAAAAGGGATACAATAACTTCGTTTGGGAAAAGATTACGGGAAGCCCCGGCGATCCCTTGGCTACCAATCATCCCAATATGCCTTACGACCGGCAAAACCTGCCGGACGGACAGATACCATTTAAGCTCACAATTTACCACAATTGGATGACTTGGTGGAGATTGCACCTTGCTTCATTTTGGAATGAAACTACCGGACAATCGGTCGGTATTTTTATTAAAGAGTTTGAAAAATGGGTGGATCCCGCTTATCCTATATGGGGAAGTAAAGACAATCTGGCAGTCAAGTTTTTCTATAAAGATGAAGCTTTCCGCTGGGATTTCCCGTTGGTTACAGGCAAACGGTCAGTAGCCCTTGTCGTGTATCCCCATAAAAAAGATATTGAAACGTCCG
>BNTV01000195.1 GCA_025996865.1 Bacteroidia bacterium | reverse complement strand
CAAAAGGGGAAAGGAGGGGTCGCTCTACCCCGGGCTGCGCTTCGCTTGCACCGGGGTTACCCAAGTAGAAGACCTTACGGTCTTCCGGGTTCAGCACCTCAATTTAATATTTAGCCAAAATCTTTTTTTGTTTTAAAAAAAGGATTACCTTTGTCTGTTCCAATATTTAACGTAACCGGTTTAATCCGGTGGGTGCATTTGTGTGAGAATTAAGATTATAAATAGCTATGGAAGCAATTAAAAAAAGAAAGAAAAAAAAAATCATCGCGAAGTCTGTGACACAAAATAAAGTCACGGAACAAAAACCGAAATCAAAATTTACTTTGTTTAGAGAAAAATATCCTAACGGAGTGGGTGAAATAATTGATATGCGAGCAGTATTAAGATGAGATATTATGGTGAATTGAAGCATTATATTATCAAGGTTTGCAATTCGTATTTAATAAACGGTAAATTATTAATTAATAATTCAATACAAAAAATATGAAACCAACATTATTTGTTCTCGCTGCCGGCATGGGCAGCCGCTACGGAGGCCTGAAACAATTGGACGGATTAGGGCCCAATGGTGAAACCATTATGGATTATTCGATTTATGACGCTGTGAGAGGCGGTTTTGGAAAAGTCGTTTTTGTCATCCGGCATACATTCGAAACGGATTTTCGTGAAAAAATCCTCAAAAAATATGAAAACATTGTTCCCATTGAAGTGGTTTTTCAAGAGTTGGATTGTTTGCCCGAAGGATTCAAAGTCCCCGAAAACCGGGAAAAACCTTGGGGAACCAATCACGCCGTAATGATGGGAAAACCGGTGATTCATGAACCTTTTGCCGTTATTAACGCCGATGATTTTTACGGCAGGGAAAGTTTCCGCATTTTGGCCGAATACCTGACCGCTTTGGAAGGCAAACAAAACGATTATTGCATGGTTGGTTACCGGATGGGAAATACGCTGTCGGAAAGCGGTTCGGTTGCACGCGGCGTCTGCGAAAAAGATGCCGATGATTACCTGACTACAGTTGTGGAACGTACTTATATCATTCGTGATACGGATGGAGAAATCAAATACAGGGACGAACAAGGCAACATGCAAGCCATTGGCGAAAACACACCCGTATCCATGAATATGTGGGGATTTACCCCCGAATATTTCAATTATTCGGACGAACAATTTGTCGATTTCCTGACAAAAAATCAAGACAATCTCAAAGCGGAATTTTTCATACCTCTCGTAGTCAATAATTTGATTACAAGCGGAAAAGCAAAAGTAAAAGTCTTGGACACACCCTCCAAATGGTTTGGAGTAACCTACGCCGAAGACCGCCCCGATGTTGTTGCCAAGCTCAAAGAACTAACAGCAAAAGGCGAATATCCTCAAAAATTATTTTAATTCTCAACTCTCAATTCTCAATTAAATTATGAATCGACGCAATTTCTTCAAAAAAACAGCCGTTGCCGGAGCCGCCACCTTGTTAATTCCGGAAATAGTAAATGCAGCCATGCCGGAATTTCCGTCAACAAACGAAACGCAAGGCAGTCAATTATCAAAAGGAAACATTATTCTGTTTCAAGGTGACTCCATTACCGACGCAGGACGAAACCGCGAAAATGAAGATAAAGCCAACGACCAACAAATGTTGGGACGCGGGTATCCCTTATTTGCGGCTGCGGGTATTTTGGCGCAACATGCCGAAAAAGTTCTAAAAATCTACAACCGGGGAATTTCCGGAAACAAAGTATTCCAATTGGCCGAACGTTGGAACAAAGACTGCATCGACCTGAAACCCGATGTACTCAGTATTCTGATCGGAGTAAACGACTACTGGCATACACGCAACGGTCAATATAAAGGAACACTTGAAGTATATTCCACCGATTACCGGACGCTTATTGCACGTACATTAAAAGAATTGCCGGCCGCAAAAATCGTTATCTGCGAACCGTTTCTCATTCATGGAGGCTCCGCTTTGGACGATACCTGGGAACCGGTTTTCAAAGCCTATCGCCAAGTAGCAAAAACGATAGCAAACGAATTTAAAGCCACTTTCATACCCTTTCAATCGGTTTTCAATGAAGCGCTTAAAAAAGCGCCTGCCGCATATTGGGGAGCGGACGGCGTTCACCCTTCATTAGCCGGCGCCCAACTAATGGCGCAAGCATGGCTGAAAGGCACCAAGATTTAAAAATTCTCAATTCTCAATTCTTAATTCTCAATTAATATTGTATTCAGTAGAAGGATTAACCGTTTCGTTCGGAAGTTTCACATTACTCGACGAAATCGGTTTTGTAATAGACAAAAAAGATAAAATAGCGCTCGTTGGAAAAAACGGAGCAGGGAAAAGTACGCTCCTGAAAATCTTTGCGGGCTTGCAAGAACCCGTTAAAGGCCGGGTCGTTATTCCACGTGATGCAATCGTCGGATACCTTCCGCAACAGATGCAAGTTACCGACGAACGCACGGTGAAAGAAGAAGCCTCTTTGGCCTTTAGCCGGATTCTGCAATTGGAAACCGATTTGGAAAAAATGAACACCGAATTGGCCAGTCGAGAAGACTACGAATCGGAATCCTACCATAAATTAATTGATAACATCACTACACTCAACGAGCGTTTAGCCATGGAAGGCGCCTCCAACAGGGAAGCCGAAACGGAAAAAACCTTGTTGGGACTGGGCTTTGTAAGAACGGATTTCGACCGCCCGACCAATGAATTCAGCGGCGGTTGGCGAATGCGTATCGAATTGGCTAAATTACTCTTGCTGAAACCGGATATCTTACTGCTCGACGAACCAACCAATCACCTCGATATCGAATCCATCCAATGGTTGGAAAACTTCCTCGCCACACAAGCCAATGCCGTGGTCGTCGTTTCTCACGACCGAGCTTTTATCGACCGGGTTTGCCAAAGAACCATCGAAATTTCTCTGGGAAAAATCTACGATTACCGCGTCAATTATTCCAAGTACGTGGAATTGAGGAAAGAACGCCGCGAACAACAACTGCGGGCTTACGAAAACCAACGGAAACAAATCGAAGATACGGAAGATTTTATCGAACGTTTCCGTTACAAAGCCACCAAAGCGGTGCAGGTACAAAGCCGTATCAAACAGTTGGAAAAATTAGAGCGAATCGAAATCGACGAAGAAGACAATTCCGCTCTGCGGCTGAAATTTCCACCGGCGCCGCGCTCCGGCTCCTACCCTGTCATCATGGAAAATGTACGCAAATCTTATGGCGACCACATCGTTTTCAAAGATGCGACACTGACCATCAACCGGGGGGAAAAAGTCGCTTTTGTCGGCAAAAACGGTGAAGGGAAATCAACCCTCGTCAAGTGTATCATGGGACAAATCCCTTTTGAAGGAAAACTTCAGTTGGGACACAATGTCAAAATCGGTTATTTTGCTCAAAACCAAGCCGATTTGATGAATGAGAAACTGACGGTTTTTGAAACCATCGACTATGCCACCACAGGCGATATCCGCACCAAAATCCGCGATATTCTGGGCGCTTTCATGTTCGGGGGAGAAGCTTCCGACAAAAAAGTCGCCGTACTTTCCGGCGGGGAACGTACCCGTTTAGCCATGATTCGCTTGCTCCTCGAACCGGTCAACCTGCTAATCCTCGACGAACCGACCAATCACTTGGACATGCGTTCGAAAGACGTATTGAAAGAAGCCTTGAAGGAATTTGACGGCACAGCCATTCTTGTTTCCCACGACCGTGAATTTTTGGATGGATTGGTAGATAAAGTCTATGAATTTGGAAACCAACAAATAAAAGAACACCTTGGCGGTATTTATGAGTTTTTGGAAAGGAAACGCATTGAAAACCTTCAAGAACTTGAAAAACCGGCAAAAGGTGAAAGGCAAAAGGTGAAAGAAACCGATTCTTTTACCCTTCACCCTTCACCCTTCACCCCTTCTTACGCTGAGCGCAAAGAGCAACAAAAGCAATTAAGGCGTTTGGAACAGGAAATTGCCAAATACGAAAAACAAATTGAAGATTTGGAAACCGAAATCAAAGAAATTGAAACCATCCTGACTACACCCGAAGGTGCTTCAAATGTGGATTTACTTTGGAAACACGCCGAGTTACAGAAAAAAGTTTCGGAAGCCATGGATAAATGGGCCAGGGCGGAGGAAATGGCGATTGAGTGGAGGCAACTTTCGAAAGTAGTGTCGCAAAGTTAAACGGATTTCCGAACCTATCTTTTGTTATAAACAAAATTTAGTCCTTGAGAGACATAGTTTTTAAATTTATGGTCAGATGAAATGAGTGGTATTTTATCGGATATGGCTTGTGCAATAATGGCATGGTCGGTTAAATCCTTATGGTCGGGCACTAATTTCAAGTCTATGTATTTTGCCAAATGGAGTTGATTGTAATAGACAATCTCAATATCGTAGCGTTTTATTTGGATAATTATATCTTTTGCCGATTTGCATTCTGATAGTTCTATCTTACCGGTTTTATAAAGTAATATCAATTCATTAATGGCTATGGAACTTGCATATAGCATATTGGAATAATCGAATATTTTATTTACAACTTGGGTATTTATATCATCTTTGGCATTCGACAATATAAAAACCAGTATATTCGTATCTAAATAATACCTCATCTTAATACAGCTCTCATATCAATGATTTTGATAAAGGGCTTCTTGTTCGGGTCATAAAACCATTCACCGAGGGCATTTAATTTTTTTGGTCTGCCGGTTTCTTCTTTGGAAACGCTTTTGAGAGCTTCTTTTGTTTCTTTCGTTTTCATCTTTGTTTGTTTTTATTCTTTCGATTGCAAAGGTAATAAATAATTTTGAAGCAACAACCACTGACGACCTGAAAAAAAACACCGCCCTTTCTATGCCGCACAATACCGGCGGGAAGAAGCTGAAAATGCTATCAGTTCACTTCAACTTCATCCGCACCTGCAACAAAACCTCCGCCGGCCGCAAGTCATAAGCCGAATAATACGAATTGAGATTGCTGTAAGAAGCTGAAATATACTGCTTCGCATTAAATATATTGCTGTAAGAGAGCTGAAATTCCAAACCGGCGTATTTGTATTTGCAACCGATATCACCGAACGACATGGTACGGCTACCCGAAACAATTGTATTGTTGTAAAAATATTCGTATCCGAGATTAATGGTAAGCGCTTTCAGCGGAAAAATGTTCAGTTGCACCTGTTGCGAAATGGTTCGAATGGGTTTAAAATTTGCATTTTCCGTTTTCACTGTATTGCGGCTCTCGGAAAAAGCAAAACTATAATTGAAACTCGACCATGAACGGATTTTGGTGTTAATGGAAGGAACCAGAGAATAGGACTTTCCGTTATATTTAAGAATCTCTCCTTGCGCCAGTTGCGAACCGGATGACAAAGAATAATTTCCTCCAAGTTTTACCGTTGAAGCGATGGCGTCAATTGACCGGCTTATATTGGTATAGGCCGATATACCATGTGTATGGTTGGGCTTTGCCAGCGAAGTCTGTACTTGAAGGATTCCGGCTAAATCATAGCCGTACAGCAAATTAGCTTTGTTGTTGAAATAGCTGATACCCACATTTCCGAATAGCGATTTGATGGGATTCCGGTAGTTCAGGTTCAGGCTCGTATTGGCGGATTGCGTTTCGTACAAACTGCCGGTTTCTTCTTTGGAAACGCTTTTGAGAGCTTCTTTTGTTTCTTTCGTTTTCATCTTTGTTTGTTTTTATTCTTTCGATTGCAAAGGTAATAAATAATTTTGAAGCAACAACCACTGACGAC
>BNTV01000194.1 GCA_025996865.1 Bacteroidia bacterium | reverse complement strand
ATTTCATTGACAGGATTAAAAGGCGGTCACAGCGGTGTGGATATTCATTTGGGGCGTGCCAATGCCAACAAATTGATGTTCCGTTTCCTGAAAGACGCCATACAGACTTACGGTATCCGTCTGGCTTCGATTGAAGGCGGAAGTTTGCGCAATGCGATTCCCCGTGAGGCTTTTGCAACCATTCTGGTTGACGGAAAAGAAAATTACGAACATTTGCTGCTGATGGTCGATTATTACCGGGAATTATATAACAAGGAATTTGACGGAATTGAAGATAAAATCGAATTGAAAGCAGAAAGGCAAACTCATTCTACAGATTTGAAAATCATTCCGGCGGATGTCCAACGGAAATTGACGCACGCCATTGTCGGTTGTCCGAATGGGCTTATCAATATGTTCGCGAAAATTCCCGATACGGTCGAAACGTCTATTAATATGGCTATTGTAAAATCAAGCGACAATTTGACGGAAATTAAATTTTTGGCGCGTAGTTCGTCCGAAAGCAAGAAAAAAGCGATTTGCAGCAGTGTGGAAAGTGTATTTACAAATGCTTGCGCCGACCAAATCGAAATCGGAAACGGTTACCCCGGTTGGGACCCGAATCCGGATTCCCAAATCCTGAAAATCATGGAAAAAGTTTTTGAAACCCAACGTGGACACAAACCCAAAGTGGAAGTGATGCACGCCGGTTTGGAATGTGGAATTATTCTGTCCAATGTTCCCGGCCTGGATACGGTTTCTTTCGGACCGACGATTAAGTTTCCTCATTCTCCGGATGAAAAAGTGGAAATCGCTACCGTACAGAAATTTTGGGATTATTTGACGGAGATTCTGAAAGCGATTTAGTCGAAGCATCATTATAATATGGACATTCGTCCAAATGGTCATTGACATGTCCAATGAATAAACCGATTCTATCCTTATTGTTATT
Organism: Bacteroidia bacterium; assembly: GCA_025996865.1. Taxonomy (GTDB): domain Bacteria; phylum Bacteroidota; class Bacteroidia; order Bacteroidales; family Azobacteroidaceae; genus Azobacteroides. Next base: position 5,076 of record BNTV01000194.1, on the reverse strand, counting down.
GAGCATCCTCTGTTCCGCAAACGCCGTTCTTGCCGCCGACAGAGGATTCTCCAACTATTATTTTTCCCATATTTCGGTAGAAAACGGCTTGTCGCAAAGCAATGTGAAAGCCATCGTACAAGACAGTTATGGATTTATTTGGTTCGGCACGAAAAACGGTTTGAACCGGTTTGACGGTACTTCCATTGTGCAAAAAGACTGTGACGATTATGTAGCAGGCACAGGAAATCACAACATCTCCGCCTTGTTTGAAGACAAGGACAGAATACTCTGGGTAGGAACAGACCGCGGCGTCTATCGTTACGACCCGGCTTTGGATATTTTTACCGCTGTTCATTTAAAAACGGCAGGAGGCGTTGATATGAACAATTGGGTATCCAATATTGTAGCCGATTCGCTGGGCAATATTTGGGTAGTAATTCCCGACCAGGGCGTATTCCGCTACAAGGATAACCAACTCTATTTCTATGAATTGACCAACAAAGAAAATTTCAAAACGGAAGCTCCCGATTGCATTTGCATACGCGCCAACGGCGAAGTCTGGGTTGGTTCCTGGGGAGTAGGATTGTTTCGTTACAATAATAGAACCGACCGGTTCGAGCATCATTTGAAGGACAAAAACGGTTATTCGTTACAGGGGAAAAACATCAATGCGATATGCGATTACGGCGATTGGATTGCGATGGCTATCCACGAAGGCGAGGTGATGAAATACAATCCCGTTACCAATGAATTAGTGAAAATTCCTTTATCCGATGCTTCGGAAACGTTTGTCCGCAATTTAATGTGTTGGGGAAACGAACTTTGGATAGGCACGCACGCCGGTTTGTTTATCGTCAATGAACATAAAAACCGGACGATTCATTTACAGCCCGACTTGATGCGTCCTTTCAGCCTGTCGGACAAAATCATTTACACGCTTTACCGGGACAAGGAAGATGGCGTCTGGCTGGGAACGATGTTCGGCGGCGTGAATTATCTGCCCCGCCGGGATATGCTGTTCGACAAATACGTCCCCGGAAGTGATGCTTATTCGTTGAGTACGAAACGAGTGCGGGAAATTGCCGAAGATAATGCGGGAAACATCTGGATCGGCACGGAAGACGAAGGCATTAATATACTTGATGCGACTACCGGCAAGGTAAAGCAAGTGCACTATAACCTTTCCGGCGGAAAAAATCATCTGATGACACTGGCCATGTCCATCTACAGCAATCAAGTTTATTGCGGATTGTTCAAACAGGGAATGGATGTGGTACAACTTCCCGGCGGCGCCGTCAAACATTATGGTTACGAACAGCTTGGCATCGGCGAAGGAAGTGTCTATGCCTTTTATATAGACAGCAAAGGCAGGCGTTGGATAGGCACAGGTTGGGGTTTGTGCCGGGCGATGCCCGGTTCGTTTGCTTTCAGCCGAATAGACGAAGTAGGCTACGACTGGATATTCGATATATTTGAAGATCGCGCCGGCGTCCTTTGGTTTGCCACCATGGGTAGCGGATTGTGGAAATATACGCCTGCCGATGGTTCATTCAAAAAACATGTCCATGAAAAAGGACAGACTAATACGCTCAGTTCCAATTCCGTCAGTTCGATAATGCAAGACAGCCGGGGGTATATCTGGCTTTCCACCGATCGTGGCGGCATTTGCCGTTACAATCCGCAAACAGACAATTTCACTACTTATTCTATTCAGGACGGATTGCCCGACGATGTCGCCTACAAAATATTGGAAGATGATATGCACAACCTTTGGTTCGGTACCAACCGGGGATTGGTCTGCTTTAATCCCGACACGAAATATGTGCGTGTTTATACCACCAAAGACGGATTACTTGGTAATCAGTTTAATTATAAATCCGCTTTGAAAGGGAAAGACGGGAAATTTTACTTCGGAGGCATCGAAGGATTGATTGCGTTCAACCCTAATTCACCGGAAGCCATTCATGTTCCCTATCCGGTATATATCACCAAATTCAGCGTTTATAATCAGGAAATAACAGTACATGCATCCCATTCTCCTTTGAAACAATGTATTACACATGCCGATAAAATTGTTTTGCCTCACGACCAATCGGACATCAGTTTCGATGTGGCTTTATTGAGTTATTCCACTACAGCTTCCAACCAGTATTATTACAAGATGATGCCCTTGGATAAAGATTGGATAAAAGCCGCCAGCAATCAAAATATTTCTTATGCCAAATTGCCTCCGGGCGATTACACTTTCATTATTCAGGCAACAGATGGAAGGAGCGGCAGTTTGTTTACCTCGCGTGCGCTTTCGATCGTTATTCTCCCACCTTGGTGGAAATCGGCTTGGGCTTACATTTTGTATGGCTTTTGGGGTATCGCTTTGGTATTGTGCGGGTTCTTTTGGTACAGGCAGCACAAGGAAAAGCAAATGGAAGAGCGTCAGAAATTATTCGGGATAGAAAAAGAAAAAGAACTCTATGAATCGAAAATCAGTTTTTTTACTGCCATCGCCCATGAAATACGCACGCCGCTGACGCTCATCAATGGTCCGATGGAAGCAATTCATGAAATGAACATCGACGAGCCGAAGCTGAAAAAGAACCTTTCCGTCATCGGACAAAATATAAAACGACTGCTCAATTTGGCAGGACAATTGCTTGATTTTCAAAAAATAGGCGCCGAAAAATTCGACCTGAGATATGAAAGCGTGGACGTAACAGCTTTACTCAACGAAACCTTGGCGCGCTTCGAACCGACCATTGTGCAAAAGAAAAAGATATTGCTGCAAAATATTCCCGACAGGAGTATTGTCGCCGCCATCGACAAAGAAGCAATCACCAAGATTCTGAGCAATTTGCTGAACAACGCTTTGAAATACGCACAGCAAACCATTTTAGTGGAATTATCGAGTGATGAAACTACGTTCACCATGCGCGTAGTGAGTGATGGTGAAAAAATTTCTCCGGAACTCGGCATCCGGATATTCGAGCCGTTTTATCAGATAGACAAGAAGCGGGAACCGCGTCAAGGTGTAGGCATCGGCCTGCCTTTGGCCCGTTCGCTTGCCATGCTCCACAAAGGCAGTCTTTATCTCGACACGGAACAATCCGACAATACTTTTGTACTCACCATTCCCATCAATGAAGAAGAAATCCGGCAACAAGCGGAAAAGACAGTGGAACAAGACATCGTGTCGCTCGACGAAGAAACTTCGTTGGAAACGGACGAAAACATGAAAGGATATACCCTGTTGTTGATTGAAGACAACGAAGAAATGCTTCTTTTTATCAAAGAGCGCCTGGAAGAACATTTTACCGTAGAAACTGCCCATAATGGGCAGGAAGCCATTGAAGTGTTGAGAAACAATCATATCGACCTCGTGATAAGCGACATCATGATGCCCGTCATGAACGGTTACGAACTGTGCAAGATAATGAAAGCAGACTTGAATTTGTGCCATATTCCGATTATTTTTCTTACTGCCAAAAACGACCTCGACAGCAAAATCAACGGATTGAAATTCGGCGCTGAAGCATACGTAGAGAAACCTTTCTCTTTCAATTATCTGAAAACGCAAGTTTTTTCCTTGCTGAGCAATCGGCGCATAGAACGGGAAGCTTTTTCGAAACGTCCGTTCTTCCCGGTCCACAATATGCAAATGAACAAAGGCGATGAAGAATTTGCCAACCGTGTAATCCGGGAGATTCAAAACAACATCACCGACATTAATTTCGGCGTGGAACGCATGGCGGAAAATCTCGGCATGAGCCGTTCCAATCTGCTGCGGAAAATCAAAAACCTGTTCAACCTCTCCCCGGTCGATTTCATCCGCCTGATACGGTTGAAGAAAGCGGCGGAACTGATTCAGGAAGGGAAATTCCGTATCGGCGACATTGGTTACAGGGTAGGGATTAATTCGCCTTCGTATTTCGGAAAGTTGTTTTTGAAGCAGTTTGGAATGACTCCGAAGGAATTTGAGAAACACAATGGGAAAAATGTTGCAAACTATTAATTTTGCGCCAAAATCTATCACATTTGCACAATCTCCTCCCAAAAATCCGTCAATGCTTCAAAATTATTATTTTCTGCGTCGTTTGTGCATTTTTTTCTGATATTCTCTTTTTATCTTTGTTTCGTAATATTGTCAAAAAAACAGAAAAACACAAATATCATGAAGACAAAATTTTTCTCCGGGTTATTTGCATGTGTTGCCGCACTAAACATTTCGGCAGGTGCGCTGTCAGGATGTACCGCCAACGACAAAAAGTTAAATGTCGGTTCATGGACTGTAACTTATGATACACAATCAAACGGCATTGATATCCAAAAAGACTCCAGACTCATTTTCGATAACGTATATGCTTCCTATAAATCCACAGATAAAGGAAACCTCATCACGAGTCGCGACTATTCCATCCGGAATCCAGTCCCACATATACTGTGTTGTCGGAATTGACAAAAGAGTGATTCTGCAAATTTTCTTTAAAAAAATCGGATACTTCCATTGCTTTCGGATACGTCAAATGGAACTGCAAGACACCCCAACTGTTCCATCCGAACGGAACAGCTTTGTTCCATGTTCTCGGAGGAGTGATTATGGCATTGACATCGGCATATTTTTCCATTCCGTTGCGCCAATCATCGAAATAACCCAACAGCACTTTAGGTGATTTGATTGTTTCTCCCTGTAAGGCGCCATGAGGTTTCGAATCGCGAGTCAGTTCGTCGGCAGCGCCGCCATAACAAATCAGCGAACCGATATTATGCATATTACCTTTGCTAATTGAAACGGCGGATTTCCAATTGTCATGTTCCACAGAGCCGATAATCAATCCGTGACGGTCATCATTGTTGAAAATGGCGGTTACTTCGTAGCTCACGAGCTTCGTAAAGTCAAGCGGATGAGACTGGTATCTGATCCATTTGTCATTGTCAAAAGGGATGAACAAGGCGCGGCTGCTGCCGTTTTCGGCTAAAACGGACGACATTTTATCGACATTCAGTGGAGCCATGTAGTTGGATACTACGCCTGATTTGTCGGTCAGCGTGAAATCGGTCAAAATATAATCTTTACCGGGATAGATGTAAAACGATTGCGTC
>BNTV01000193.1 GCA_025996865.1 Bacteroidia bacterium | reverse complement strand
GCTGGAGCTGTTATTAAGTCAGCTTCCTTTGTAATCTCCATTACTTTTTTATGGATTGGGACGTTTTCTTTTAAATCAGTAATCCCATACGGCGTTTCTTTATTGGCAGACGGGCCACTTAGCTTTGCGCTTGTCACTTGCAGCTGTCCATTTGGGAGTTCGGTCACTTCTATCTCGACCAGTAGCACGCCGTATTGGTCAGTAACTATGTCGTTTTGCATAGCTATCCTTCGATAGACATACTGCTGAATAGCGTGTTTCTGATAATCTGACGTTCTGCCATATTTAGACTTATAATAACCAACAAACCCATCATTCTGAAATACTACCTTGCCTTCTTTATCTGTATATTTAGACACCCTGGTCTTTAAATCGACAGTCTTTGTATGGCCTTCTCCATCAATCAGGATTACGTCATACCTGCCAGTGAGAGGATAGCCTTGTCTTGTAACCATAGTACCTTCACTACCAAGTATCTCCAGTCTGCCAATTGTTGTATTTAAGATTGACTCGAATTGATCTAACGCTTCGTCAGATATTCCTCCAGACATTACAGTTACGCTATCAAGCTCGTTTTCACTCACTTTACGGATGCCTACAGGCTTCTTCTTCCCTTTGCCAATAACCCATCTCTCCATCAATGAGTGCATAGAGGAACCAGCAGTATTTTGGAAGTCAGGACGCCTTGGATCGACCACTTTATTGTCAAATTCATCACCAATACCAGCATCAACCATAGCCCTGGTTACAGCAGTACGCTTTCCAGCCCCTTGGACGCCATTTACGGCCGCTGTGTTGGCGTATTCATTTGCAGCCTTGAGGTTCTCCCGGAATTTATTTGCGTCCATTGTAGAGCCCCATTTACGCTTTAAACGAGCTCTTTCCGTTAGGTGTAAATCAGTATTATCTACTGCATCTGTAGCGGCCTTATCTAATATCGAATACATAAGGCCCTTGAGCTCATCATACACATTGTCTGGCTGTCTGCCAAATATATACTTGGTGATAAGGTCCGCAATCTCATGGAATAAACTCTGAACAAGAGAACCTACTTTTGCCGGGATACTCTGAAGCATTAATATTAAGTCTGTGTCCGTGAAGAAATCGGCTACAAATTCAAATACATCTACAGTTCCACTCCTGAATGCGCCAGATGAGTCGTACCTGTTTAGTCGCTGAATATCAACCCTGTTGCGAGTTTTAATCGCAAACAAAAGTTCGGTAAGTGCATCTCTAAACTCCTTATTTTTCAGTAGAAATCTATCGGTTAGCGCGTGAACTATTTCATGAAGAACAAGAGCATCGCGCCTAAGTGGACTTTTATAATCAGCCGAACCTGTATTTATATAGATTTCGCCAGCATAATAAAAACCAGCAACACTCGAGCTTCCAGCGTCAACATAATATATCCGCTGATCGAGCAGTGGGCCTGATGCAAATTTTTCAATCAAGAATCTAACAAACTTTCTGTACATAATTGCGTTTCCGTCATCACGCATCTCTTGGAGCGTGTCTCTTATCGACAACCCTCTCGTGGCGGCGCTCCTTATCTGACCAAACTCATCACTCGTTAATCGCCGATAGTTTATCTTTTCAAATAAAAGCTCAGCAGCGCTATTGGGGTGATGATCTCTTAATAGCTTCATCTGCAGCCCTCGACTACTCTTCTGCCTAAAAGAAAGAGGATTAGTGGGGATGAATTCTAAATCACCCACCACTGTATTCCCTTCTTTGTCATTGCGTATTCGATCGAGATACATATCTCTATAGCTCTCGTTGTTATTATATTCAGCTACCTGCTCGGCAGTTGGCATGAAGTCACTACCATTACTATACTGCATAATCGATATGATTGCAGATAATGATAAAGCATCCATATTTGTATCTGCTCGCAGTTGCTTGAACTCTTTACTATTTTTATTTATACAATGCATATCTTAACAGTTAAATAATTGTTCTAATTTTGCTTGATACTCTTCATCAGATAACTCACGACCATTACTGAATCCAAACATCATCTGCGTCATATATGCTGGTTGCATCTCGGCATCCTGCTTAGAGATACCCTCGATACCACCAAGCTCTATAATACGCTCTTGAATCTGCTCAGCCGTAATGTTTTCTATATCGACAGTTAATGTTGTCGCAGTACCAGTCTTTGTCTCAACATCCTTCGGCTTGGTCTCTACTGGATCGGCTGCTTTAGGCGCTTGCTCGGTCTTTTCGGGAATATAAGTTTCCTTCCTTGCATCACGCACGCCAGCATACAATCTACCATCTTCGGGATTTACCGCAATAAACTTATCGTCCCTAATCAGATCTTGTATATCAGAGTATAGCATTCCATCAACACTATCATTAAATCTACCGGTAGGTCTTAATACTATTGCCAGTAGGTCAATATTCTTACCAGTATGATCTCGATATTTACTGAATGCTTGTCCATATACGCTATCCTTGGGCTCGTTCTTGTCAATGATAATATATTTAAGACCAGACTCATTTACTGCGTCTTGTGCATCTTTGAGTATGTATGCCTTATTGACAGCGTCCATCGAAGTTACATCCGCCCTTAAATCAAAGTATTGCTCTTGCTTAACAGAGCTCCCTCCAGGAATATTCTTCTTGACATCTTCTAATAGAGATAATGTATTCTTTGGATTGTTGGTCCTAAATTTATACATATTCCTATCAATATTCAAGAAATCAATGTTGTCATTATCAAATACAACGGGCTGAGTATCAAGCACATATGTAGTATATTGACTGTAAACTACCTTATTATTCTTGCCGGTTTTCTTAGCCGTAACATGACCGATTATATGATAAACGAGCGACTTTTTGCCGAATTTAATTTTGACGGCTGGAGGCATCTTTTTATCAGTCTTTTGAATTGTTACAGTTAATGGAGTCTCTGGGGAGAATGAAGAGTAGAACACTGGGCCTTTTATTAAGACGCCTGACTTTTTCATAGGCACCACAAATCCACCCTTAGCTCTACCTACAGTCTTCACAATATCGCTATTGTTAGATGCAAAACTAATGATAAAGTCTTGCAATCTACTCATATTAACCTCTGTGCTATTATTGATAATATCGTCATAGTAATCATCAATATTATACACTTCGCCATTAACAGTATATTGTAGCGAATTCTTTAGTGCAGCAGGCGAGAATGCAGACAACTCATTAACACCAGATGTCTTAAAGCTACCAGCAATCTCTGAATATAGATAAAGCTTTATAGCAAAGTCTCGTGACATTGGGTTGTTGAATAGCTGTTCCCATCCAGCATACAAAGCATTCTTCATGGATGTATCCTTAGCAAACATACTATCAAACTTCACAACAAACTTACCATTCATTTCCTGCGGGTTTAGCGTCGCCAATAGTAATTCGCCATCATGAATGTTCAGCCTAAAGAATTCACTCTTTAAATTAATTAAATCATCAGCGATTGTCTCTATAATACTATCCGGAGTCATATTCAACTCCTTCATTACATTCCTGGCAAAAGCGGCCTGGAAGTATAATTTAAGAGCCCTGAGGGCATGTTTATAAACAGTTCTCCTTGATGTTGCGTATAGCGTATCAGGCAACCAATTTGCTATAAACTTATAGATCTGTCTTGCAATTCCAGAGAATTCAATCATACCAGATCTTGACAGCTCATTAAGCAGTTCTGCTGACATCTCCACTTGTTTCTTGAATATAAACTCATCAGAGAATAGTTTATCGTAGTTTGTGAAGTATTTTTCTAACTCAGGCCGTTGATCTTCCTCAGTAGACAGAAACTCTATTATATTATAGAACGACGAAGTATTAGAGTTTGAATAGATGTTGTGCATACGGGTTGCGTCTGACAATTTCTGACCGACAGAATTATAGATAGCAAACACCCTAAGCGCAGCAATCTGCTTCATAATGAATGTTGGATCATTAAAATCCTTGTGTAGCAATAGATTGTCAAGCCCTTTGAATGTCATAAGTTTCTTGAATGCAGCTGTAAAATCTTCTGTTCCATCATTCTTATAAATAAAATTATCCTCAATATAGCTCCATATCTCACCAGAAGTAGCTGGCATGTCCTCAGATTTGCCATCATTTAACTCCCACAGCTTCTTAATATACTCTTTAGCCGTAGCCTCAATGCCGCCATATACGTTCATATCTTTGATGATAGGCTGTAAGTTTAGCGCAAATGTAGCCATGCCAAATCCAGACCTAATCATCGCAATAGCAGCGTTAAGTACGTACTTATTGATATTAGAGTAGAATATAAATGGATTCTTAACAGAGTCAACGAACCCAGAAATCAATACGTTCAGTAAGTCCTTAATTGGGATACCATCTACTGACCTGATATTTGAAAATCCGTCAAGATGAAGTTGTTCGAGGAACTTCTTCTCACCAGCCTTATCGCTTAGAGATATGTCAAAATTAGTAAATATTGCGTGAGAAGATTTAGCTAAGGCCGAAGCGCCCAAACCTGCCGCTCCCTGAACAACAATGTCATGAAAGTCAACGCTATAGTTAAGTGTAAGATAATCAAACATATCCTTATCCTTCTCTACGCGACTAAGAATATAGTCCTTAACTATAGCCGTTTGAGCATCGGTCGGGAATGTAGATTCAGCTACGCCATCATTCTGAGATACAACTGCGCGATAAATATCTACGAGCCTATTAGCCATAGCCATTGATGAGTTTACTGTTGATTGATCGTTATATTTAATTTCGACAATCTCGCCATTCTCACCTAACTCATAATACTTAGAAGTTATATATACCTTATCACTGTCATTATCAGATCCTGACGCAGTCGTAAATCCGGTCGGAACAATACAAATCGCACCAAATTCGGCAGGAAGTATATCGGCTATTGTTATATTAGCAGAGAAGTTAATGCCCTGAGATGGAATACGATACAAATATGCAGTATACTTCCCGGGATTACTCAAAATCTCCTTCCTTAAATCGTCATAAGACATATTCTTGTAATTTGGTATGATATGCTTGAAAAACTCTATACCAACAGCTACTTCCATCTCATTATTCTCATTACGGAATCTAAGCTGCTTGGTATATTTATATGCCGCATATACACTCCTTACGCCGCCATACGTTGGCGCTTGAATCATTTCAGTGCCTGGAAGCTTTATCCTTAGCAAGTCACTCCCAATAGCGCCAGACACTGAGTTTAACAGCATGTTGGCATTATTCGAAGCATTGATGTTTAGATTGATTGTAGTCTTCCGTTCATTGGTTCCTCGTTCAAATATATCACGAGTCGCCATCTGGTCTTCAATAGACAATGTGTACTCTTTAGTCATGTTGAGATAAAGAGTTCTAAGCATATCTACGTCATTCGCTTCGTTAAGGCCGAATCTATCTTTTGTTTCCTCGAATTGATTTTCTATAAGGTTATTATGAATGTCTATCCATTGTTGAAACAGCTCTTCTCCGCTAAACTGCTTTGCGTCAATCTCGTATATAGTCTCATTTCCAGCTAAGCCTTCAATGATTTCACGGTCAATCTGCACGCCGACAGAACGATCTTTATGAACTTCATGTTCTGTGTATATCTGATGCCTCCAATTTTTATAGTCGAGACTATATGTATATGCATCAATTAAGTCCGGATTAGCCTTAAATAACGAGAAGTCGAAATCCCCAACTTCATTGTAAATATTGGCTGCGGGCTCTCCTCCAAGCTTAATTGTATCATCCCATATAATAGCATCGAATTGATTCTTAGGATCGCTTAGAAATTTGAATAATGCAGACGCTCCACCGCTGCCCGCACCCACAGAGTGACAGCATACGGGCAAGGGCGGAAGAATTATCAGATAGAGCCCTGTCGGAGTTCTCTAAAGTCAATCCGTACGATGGAGCAATGGTTGTTATGCCTCAAACGTATGAGAAGATTTATGATGCTCTCGGTCTGTGGAGTCCTAAGAAGACTCACGATCTTGACTTAATTTTACACAATAAAGGCGAGCATGGCAGGAACCTTCGAAGCCTAT
>BNTV01000192.1 GCA_025996865.1 Bacteroidia bacterium | reverse complement strand
GCTTCGTTTTGCAGATTTGTTCGTTCCGCCGGCGCAAAGACATTAATTGCATCGTCCGGCCAACCTCCCGGAAAATCTTTCCTCAGCGCACCGTCTCCTTCGTTTTTCTCACCATACATTAATATTTCGGTACCGTAATAGATTTGAGGAATGCCTCTTGTCGTGAGTATAAATGCCAGCGCTTGTTTATAACGGTCTAAAGTTGTTTCGCCTCGTTTGAAGAAACGGCTTGTATCGTGATTGTCGAGGAAAATTAGAATATTGTTCAAATCCGCATACAAAAAGTCTAAAGCGAGGACTTCGTAAATAGCGCGAAACGGATTCTGATTGTCTGATTGAGGCGTTAATGCTTGATTAGCAGTGCCCATCAGATTAAAATCCATGACGGTTTTCAAATTGCTTTGTTTGTCGCTCTCTTTTGAATGGGTTTGCCACCAAGCCAAAGGCGCCGAGTTGCCGTACCATGATTCGCCGACGATATTGAAATCGGGATATTCATCGGAAACGGCTTTGCACCAACGGGAAAGGAAATCGTAATCGGCGTAGGGGTGTGTATCGTGACGGATACCGTCGATACGAGCGTATTCAATCCACCATATACTGTTCTGAATGAGATAAGTAGCCAAGACCGGATTTTTCTGGTTCAAGTCGGGCATCGCCGGAACAAACCAACCGTTGGTCATTGCATCAATTTCCGATTGCGGAGCATGTACATCGGTGACTGTGAGTAAATTATGTGTAGTAGGTACAAATCCTTCCTGATGATTCAACCAGTCTTTGTAAGGTAAATCTTTCATCCACCAATGCAAAACGCCACAATGGTTATAGATCATGTCCATGACGATTTTCATGCCTTTTTGGTGAATCTGTTCGATAAGGCGGCGATATTCTTCGTTGCTGCCCAAGCGTTTATCTATTTGGTAGAAATCGGTAACGGCATAGCCGTGATAGCTTTGATAACCTGCATGATACATTTCATTTTCCATTACCGGATTCAACCAGATTGCCGTTACACCCAAGTCGGAAATATAATCCAAATGCTTGGCTATTCCGGCAAAATCGCCGCCGTGGCGTGCATATTGGTCGTTCCGGTCAATGGGTTCGTCATCCCGGACATCGTTGGAAATATCACCGTTGGCAAAACGGTCGGGCATAATGAGATATAACACATCTGCCGGATTAAACCCTTGCATTCCTTTTGCTGTTTCCCTATTTTTTAAGTTATAGGCTTGGGTAATCGTTTTTTTACCTTCGGTAAATTTAAATTGAATCGTACCGGCTTTTGCTTCTTTGCTGATTTCCAAGTAAATAAAAAGATAATTGGGATTTTCCGGGCGGACGATTTCTTTTAGACTGACTCCCGGATATTCGAATTGCATACTTGACCGGCCGATGTTTTTTCCGTAAAACATAATTTGCAACTCCGTATTTTTCATGCCTACCCACCAAAAAGCGGGTTCTGTGCGGGAGATTTCCATGGACTTGGGTGCACGGTTCACGGTGCACGGTACAGAATATAAGGGCAAAGAGAATACCGGTAATAATAGGATAAAAAAATATTTCTTCATTTTCAAAACAAACTTAAACTTATTTTTGTATAACTGTTTTCTTCACAATTCTTTTGTTGGGCATCTGTATTTCCAACAAATACAGTCCTGAAGGCAAATCGCTGACATTGAAAATATTTCTATTAGCAATCTTCTTTAACAGAACGCCTTGCAGATTATACACCGACAAAGCAGTTATATTTTCAGGTGAAACGACATGGACAAAACCTCCCGAAACATATACATAAGCAGCATCCTCTACTGTGAAAGAAGGAATACCGGTAAAATCAATCTTCCGGTCGGTATAAATGCGCACATCGCCCGGTGGCAGCGAAAGCGACAGGTTTGCATCGGAGACGTTCATTTCATCGCCTGTCAGCAATTCATACCAAACGCCTGTATGCTGAAAACCGGCTGAAACGGAAACGGTATTCGCAGATTGAAAGTTTCCGATAACGAGCATATCTAAATCACTGTGTGTTAATTTGATTTTTCGCCCGTTCGTCCAATCGGAAGCGGAAACATTGAATGTAAATGTACCGGAAGTAAATGCGTCCGGATAGATTTTCCGCAAGCTCACAATTTTTGACGCCGCTTCATACGCCGCCATCCGTTCGGGAATGTCCAACCAGCCCAACGCAAACGGTGAAGGTTTTTCATTGGTTCGTCCTCCATAAGAATCAATGGAATAGTCATATCCCAATTCTCCAAATTGCCAAATCATTTTCGGACCGGGAATCAGTGTTGTAAATGCAATGTTCTGCGGCACCCGTTTTAAATAAACGGCAGGATTTTTAATGTCGCTCTCACCCCAGGTTTTCGCTTTGTAAAAATTGCGTTCTTCGTCGTGACTTTCGGCATATCCTACCCACCGGCGAGGTGTAGCATTCATTCCCGAAAAATCGCTGGCGGAAGAATATCCCATCGCCGCTTGCGAATAAGCATTATTCAGGTTGCGCCACAAATACATTCCTTCATTGGCCAGGACGGTCTCTTCGCTGTTATCGCAAAAATGTTCCAGAATAAACATCACATCCGGCTTCACGGCTTTAGCAGCGTGGTAATAATCGGTCAATATATCAATCCGTGACTGGTCGTAATTTGATGCGGTTAGTTCCGTACTTGATTTTTGCGTAAAGCCCTTGGTCAAATCCAGCCGAAAACCATCCACTTTGTATTCCGTCAGCCAGTAGGCCAATACCCGTTTGAAATAGGCGCGCGTTCCGGCATACTCGTGATTGAAATCGTGAAAAACGCTGTAAGGATGAGGCGCTTTTACATTGAACCACGGGTTATCAGCTGCCGTTTCATTGCTACTACTGTTCCAGTAGAGTCTGGCAAAGGGATTATTGCCTGTTGCATGATTGAAAACGACGTCCAGAATAACGGCAATGCCTCGCTTGTGACATTCGTCTATCAAGCGTTTGTACATGTCGGGTGTACCATACGCTTTGTCCGGAGCAAAATAATGATTGGGATTGTATCCCCAACTGCTGTTCCCGTCAAATTCCTGAACGGGCATCAGTTCAATGGCCGTGACGCCTAATTTCGCAATGTAATCCAAGCGATTAAGAACCGCTTCCAATGATTTTTCGGCAGTGAAATCGCGAATCAATAATTCGTAAATCACCATGTTTTCACGGTTAGGCATCGAAAAACCGGATATATTCCAGTTGTAAGCCGGTTTATTCGTTTGGAAAGTGGCCGCCAAGCCTTCGGTTTTTCCTTCCGGATAAGGTTTTAAGTTCGGGAAAATTGTTTGGGTTTCATTGATATAGCGGTCGTTCCAAGGGTCGAGTACCAACTCGGTATAAGCGTCGCTGATGCGTAAATTTCCATCGATTAAATATTGAAATACATACAATTCACCCGGCGTAATATTTGAAAGCGTGTACCACCAGTAATCGCCATCCTGTTTCATTTGATAGGCATTCAATTGCGTCCAGTTATTGAAATCGCCAATCAGGAAAACATTCGATTTTCCCGGAGCAAACAAGACAAACGTCACGGTGGAATTGTCCACGTAATTAATGCCATCCGTCACTCCGGACGGACGGGGAGCAGTTGTTACCGGTTGAGGCACACAAACATACACGGTATCGAAAACCTGTTGAGCGTCTAATTTAGCTTCAGCTATCAACTGATAGTCGCCGGTTTGAAACTGATAACTGTGTGTGAGTCTTGTAGTGGATGAAACGTTTTTTACATTTGTATTATTAACATATAATGTCAGGTCGGCGGTTATTGTTGAAGCAACATCAATGTTGAGGGTTGCGCCTGCTTCCATACTCATATTGCTTGCCGGAGTAATAAACGACACAGCCAATCCCGCTTCATGCACATCGACGAAAATATCGGCGTTGCCCGTATCCTTGCCTTCCTTGGTTTTGTCGGCGCTACGGAAAACAAAAGCCAGTTTGGTAACTTTTTCATTGGCAGTCAGACCATAATAACCGTTAATAGAAGGCGTAATGAGTAATTTCCATTTATTGTCGCCCAATGAAGTCAGTTTGTATTTCGGAGAATTATCGCCCCAGGTCGGAGTATGTTTCCAGTCGGAACCGTTTTGACTTGCCGTAGTGATAACGCCGGTATGCGCATACACTTCTCCTGTAAAATCTTTCAATCCGCCGGAGCCTTTTGTCGCATCGAAGATTACTTCGATTTCGCCGCTTTCTTGCGTGACTATTGCCGGATTGGTCGTAACCACTTGTGCTGACGACAATGCAATAGATGAAAAGAACAGCAGCAGTGATAAAAATATGTTTTTCATAAAACCGTTCTCATTACTTGTTAGAATAAAAAGAGGCTGTTTTAAAACAGCCTCTTTTTATATTGAAACTATTGTTTAACGATAGTATAAGTATAGGCTGAAGCGTTACCTAATTTCAATGTAATCAGGTAAGTACCGTCTGAATCAACAGGGATATTTCCTCCGCCATACGTTAGATTGTTCACATCTCCGCCGAGGTTAATATCCCAACCATTGTTGGCACGGAACTTAAATTCTTTGCCTCCGGCTAATGCGGCAGTAACAGACCACTCTCCGGTTGCAGCATTCAATGTCATTGGCGTAGAAGCATCCCAGCCTCCGGGAGTTGCATCGCCAATCAATCCCCAATCGGTTGCTGTAACCGTATAGGTATAGGGTTCTTTCGACAAATCAACCGTCAGGCGGTAGAATCCGTTTTCGGAAACGGTTAAGTTTCCGGCGCCGTCGTCCGTAGAAAGCGTACCATCGCCACTCTTGCCGTAATTTGTACCGTCCCAATTGCGTTCGGATGTAAACTTAAATTCATTGCCGCCTTGCATAAATACATAGCCGTCGAATTTCCAGTCGAGATTCGGTGAATAGACAATGGGCGCGGAATCAGGACTCCAGCCTTGGTGACCTCCGGGAACATACAACTGCCGTTTGGCATTGCCCAACAGCTCAATTTTATAGGTAGCATCCATCATGTCGAGGGTAATTTTCACCCACTGGCTTTCCAATACACGCATCGCTTGCGCATCGTCCACAATCAACATTCCTTCCAATTCAGTATTGCCGTCAACCGGATTGCCAATTACTCCGTCCCAACTGTCGGCATCTTTACCGGATTGTGGAACAATCTTGAAATAGCCTGCCGGCATTAAAACCGTAATGGTAAAAATCGGGTCATCGTAAACATCCGCATCGCTGTGAGCGAATTTGTAATCATCCAGATTGTCAAAATTCCAACCGTTTACATCCCCAATCAGGTAATATGCCGGCTCAATGGTAACGATTGAATGTGGAGTAACGGTAACCGGCCCGTAAATATAGGGCGTAGGTATCATCGAAGCAGAAGTGCCGTCCAGAATGTAGAAATAAGTCCGCAAGTAAATGGTACGGGCTTTGGGAGCTTTTCCAAACATTGTTTTTATCAATTCATTCAATTCCGATGATGTTGTCGTTGCTGCGTTATTAGCGCTTGTTGTGGGCAATTCGACTACCTTATTTGTAAAATCTTGCGTATCGGATATTTCTGTCCTGAATACCACCGTTGCGCCTTCCGCCAATGTTGGCGTAGCAGTTGCCTTTACTACCTGAAGTTCTTTCACTTCTTCCGTTATCACTATGGCTGAATTGAAATCAGCTCCAACGGCTATGGTAAAACCATCAATCACCTGTGGCGCTTCTTGCGGATACGACTGTGGAGGAGCTACATTAAGACCAATATCGTCTGTACATGCCGAAAAACCGGCTACAAGAAGCATTGTTGAAAATAAATAATATATCTTTTTCATCGTTTATCAAATTATATTTTTTATTGAATTTTTCCTGTTTCTTTGGTAAAGTTGATGTACAATTTTTGACCAATGCTTCCGGCAACTCTATCCTGGTCGCCTCCTGTTGCCCTGTATTCCAATTTACCGCTAAATACCATAAATTCGGTATGCCACCATTCCTGACCGTTGAGAACAACACAAGCGCGAATACCTCCGTCGCCGGTATTTCCAACAAATGCGGGCGATACAAAGTCTGCATCG
>BNTV01000191.1 GCA_025996865.1 Bacteroidia bacterium | reverse complement strand
GGAATTTACATCGCCCGTAACAGGGTGGAATTACGACGGTGCCAATGCCGAAGATTTTTTTCAGCAGAGACTGTTGCAGGATCGCATGTTTACGCTGAGGGATAACCTCTGGCCGCTCCCTACGGACGAGTTGAACAAAAATGCCAGACTCATTCAGAATCCGGGATGGTAAAATCAATTACGAATTACGAATTACAAATTACGAATTCATTCAATAATTTTTATAATAAAAAGATATGAACAGTATAAGAAATATAGCGATTTTTTTGCTTCTTGTTTTTGCAGGGTTTTATTCCTGTCAGGAGGGAGACCGGTTTGCAATCTCTTCGGACGATAAAACGCCACCGTCACCACCGGTGTTCGACCGTGTACAGGCCCTTCCCGGTGGCGCCAGGCTTTTTTACCAAATTCCTGCCGACGAGGATGTGATCAGTATAGAAGCTTCATTTACGGCGACAAACGGTAAACTGATAAAATCTGCCGCGTCGTTTTTTGCGCCTTATTTGGAGGTGTTCGGCTTTGGAAATACAAACGAGCAGACCATTCAACTGTATGCCTTGGACAGGGCGGGCAACAGGTCAAATGTTGTGGATGTTCGCGTAACACCATTAGAGCCTGCCTACAGCAGAGTGGCGAAATCAATGGAGGTATATCCCGCTTTCGGCGCCTTATTGTTAACCTGGGAAAACGAATTGCAGAAGGACGTCAACCTGTTTGTGGATTTCAGTTTTTCCGATAATGGAACACGGCGTTCTATCCGTCAGGCGTTTTCATCAAATAAGGGCGTCGAACATCAATTCATCAACGACTTGAATCTTCCGGAATCGGAACCGGTCAGTGTGCAGGTAACCGTTGAAGACCTCTATGGCAACCGGACCGAAAGTATTGATTTTGGACAGATGCACCTGAAGACCGATGAACAGATAAGCAAAAGCAACTGGGTGTTGCCTTACCGCGGCGTTTTTATCGGAGGAGTGGGCATGGCAAACGGAGACAATATGGAAGGACGGAACAGTTATATCATTGATGGAAACATTAATGACGAATTTCATCCGTCAAATTACGGTAACTTTGCTGTGGCATACACGGTAAACGGCGTTAATCTGAATGTCCCCTTTAATTTTATGATTGACCTTGGCGATAAATACGAGTTGAGCCGTATTGTTACTCATCAGAGGCGTTTCTTTGACCCGGCGACACTTGCCGGCAATCCCAGAGGCGATCTTTACCGGACTAATAATGTGGGGATATACAAAATGTATTATTGGGACGGAAATGACGATGCAACGGTAGGCAAATGGGTGGAGATAAGCCAGATAAAAATTCCGATGCCTGATCCGTCAGCGAGTGTTTTAGATATCGTCAATATGGGGAATCTCGGCGACGAATCCCTGATGTATCCCGACAAACCGGACTTTACACCTCCGACTCGCTGGTTCAGGTACCAGGTAGTTGCGCCATTTGATAATAATTATGGCGGGGGTCTCATCTTAGCTAATGGTTTGTCCGAGATAACGCTGTATGGTAGAAAAGCAAGTAAATAGTGGTTAGTGATTAGTGGTTAATTTATTAATTTAAATAATAATAAGATGAGAAAGTATAAATTACAGATTATTTTAGTCGTTGCCGTTGCTGCCATGTATTCGTGCAACGGCGATATATACGACAACATCAAAGAGATGGTCGATAAGGAAACGGTGTATCCTGCAGGATACGACCCGCGTTACGTCAAAGCGGCCGGAGGCCTGGAAAGAGTTGAAATTGATTTGTGCGAAAAACGCTTTACCGAATCCGAACTGTATCTGCCGAAAGCGGTAAGGACTGTAGTAGAATACAGCGGAAAGAAGGATGTGTTCGAACCCGCACGTTCCTGGGTAAACATTACCGGTCTTACCGTTCCGCAAGTGTATCGCTTTAAAATTTATACCGAAGACGAGTTCGGCAATGCATCCAGACCGGTGGAAATCACCGGAAAACCTTTCACGGAAGCAGATAAAGGTGCGCTGGTGGTTTTAAACACAGTTTCCGCTTCTGCATCGCAAGCTGCTGTCGTTTGTGCTGCAGCGCCCGATATGTACACTTTTTGCTACGCAAGCTACAGTTATACCGACAAAAACAATGTTGCACTGAGTGGAAAAGCCAGTACACCCGTATTTATATTAAATAATTTGGGAACCGGAAAAACCACTCAAGTGAACATTTCTTACCATCTATTGCCGAAGGGTGCCATTGATACGGTGCTTGTTGCTGATGTTCTGGAAGTTAAAACGATAACCCAACAGGCGTTTGACGATTTCTTAAACGAGACGTCACCATTTAAAGGTCCGCACATCGTTTCTGCCGCTGCACCCTGCACCATACCCGGGTGGGACTTCGACTATGGCGGCGAAGGCAAGGCTTTTCATGACAGCGATAACGTAGGGAGTGCCGGCGCCGACGGCCTTTACCGTGTTAATAACGGCGATCCGGAAAGCGTTGCCGTTGATATTTATGACGGTTATCCATGCATCGGATGGTGCGCAGCCGGCGAATGGCTGGTTTATACGGTAGAAGTTGCAGATGAAGGAATTTATTCCATAGAGACGGCACACGGTGGTGCCGGCAAGCATCATATTGAAATAGATCGTTTAAACATATCGGGTACCGTATCTACTTCCTCCGGTGGCAATCCCAACTATGCATGGTCTGTGTCCGTACCGCAGGTATCACTGACCGCAGGCAAGCATAAAATCAAATATTATATTGAGACAGGCGTTAATTATTATGGAATAAAAATCACGTATAAAAATTAAGCGAATAATTGAAATGGTTAAAGAAAAATTCGTTTAAATTGCCTATTTTTGCGGACATAAAGGGGTATGTATTTTTATTGTTGCTTTTTGACTTTTAAATCACTCAAATAATCTGGGAAACTTTAGTATATAAAATAAATAAAGTAGAAATAATGAAAAGATTTAATCTTTATGCCTTATTGGCATTACTGATGGTCGGCTGCTCTTGTGGACAGTCGCCTGTAGAGAATACACCTACGCTTCAGCAGCGGGTGGTGGTCAGCCTGAACGGGCAATGGCAAATCGCCAAAACCGGCGGCGAATTGCCGGACGTTTTCACGGCAACCACTTCTGTGCCGGGCGTTGTTGACCTTGCCGTCCCGGCGCTTGATACGGTCGGAACCGCTTACCGGGACAGTAGCTGGTACTGGCACAAACGCACGTTTGATTTGGCAAGCACGAATTTTGATGTGATTCGTCTCAAGATTTTCAAAGCCAAATACCAGACAAAGGTCTATATCAACGGACAATTTACGGGCGAAAATGCATTCTGCTTCACGCCGTCGTATTTCGATGTCAAGCCTTTCCTGAAGCCTGCCGGACAACCGAATGAGATAGTGATAGGCATCGGGAGCAAAGCGGAAATGCCGGACAGCATTCCGAACGGAACCGACGGCGAAAAGATAAAATACATTCCCGGCATTTACGACAACGTGGAAATCACGCTCTCCAAACGCCCGTTTATCAACAATATCCAATGTGTTCCGGATATTAAAAACGAGAAACTGCGCGTGGTAGCCGAAATTGAAACGGATACGCCTGAAGCCTTGACGTTGACATATACTGTTTCTAAAAGTAAGTCGGGTGGGAAAGTGGCTTCAAAGACCGTTTCGCCCAAAGCAACCCTCAAGGATGGATATGCTGTTGTTGATTTTGAAATAGACATGAAAGGAGCAAAATTGTGGACACCCGAAACCCCATTTTTGTACGAACTTGCCTTGAGTACGGGCGCGGACGACAAGCGCGTCCAATTTGGGATGCGGTCGTTCCGTTTCGATGCGGAACGGAAAATCGCCTTACTCAACGAAAAACCGTATTACCTGCGCGGTACAAACGTCTGCATCTTCCGTTTCTTTGAAGATCCCGACCGCGGTACGCTGCCGTGGAATACGGAATGGACTGTTGCCTTGCACGAAAAATTCAAGGACATGCACTGGGAAATGGCGCGTTACTGCATCGGTTTCCCGCCCGAACGGTGGTATGAGGTTTGCGACAGCATCGGATTCATGATACAGGATGAATATCCCATCTGGGGTGTCTCCAGCTTCAAAGTGCCTCAAATAGCTGAAGAATACCGGCGGTGGGTGCGCGAACGATGGAATCATCCGAGTGTTGTCATCTGGGATGCTCAAAACGAAACCGTAACGTCACGGACGGCAAACGCGGCGCAGCAGGTACGCACCCTCGACCTGTCCAACCGTCCATGGGAAAATGGATATTCGGAACCGATGGCGGCAACCGACCCTACAGAATCGCATCCCTACCTCTTTGTTCAGTTTCTTGTGAACGAACCGCCCATGCGTCCGCAATTATACGCCGACCCGGAAGAGGGATACAGAAAATACTTCTTCGGCAAAGTCCGCCGTGCGGATAATGATGCCAGCGAAAAGTTGTTGATGAATAAGGGTATAGACTCCATCTTCCCCAATCCTTCGATTATTAATGAATACGGATGGATTTGGCTGAACCGTAACGGCACGCCCACTACGCTGACCGACAAAGTTTATCAGATACTCTGGAACGGAAGTCAACTGACCCCGCAGGAACGCCTGCATATCTACGGCCGTCATCTGGCAATGCTGACGGAATACTGGCGAGCACACCGGCAAGTGGCAGGCGTGCTGCATTTTTGCGGATTGGGCTATTCCCGTCCCGAAGCCCCGCGCGGTCAAACGTCCGACCACTGGATTGACATCCGCAACCTGAGGTATGAACCGGAATTTTACCGGTATGTGAAACCATCCTTCGCTCCGGTAGGACTGATGGTGGACGTGTGGGAGAAATCCTGTTCTGCTGCCGAAAAACTGACCGTTCCCGTGTTTGTCATCAACGACCTCGAAAAGCCGTTTAAGCAAAAGGTAACGTTGACACTGCTGAAAGGCGACAAAATCGTGTCCACCCGGCAGCAGAAAGTAAACGTCAAACCCTGTCAGGTGGAGATAACACCGTTTGAAATCACGCTGCCGAAAGAGACCGGCGATTACCTGCTCAAAGCCGAAATAACGGTTGCAGGTGAGCAGGTATTCAGTATAAGGGATATTCCGGTTAAAAAATAAGTAGATTAAATAAAAAAATGAAAAATAATATGAAGAATTTTTTTGTAACGGGCAGTTGCTTTTTAGCAATGGCTGCCCTTGTCAGTTGCGGCAACCCTTCACAGACCGCCCGCGAAGTGAAAATCAGCAAAGAAAAGTTGTTAGACAAGATTAAAGGCGGATGGGCAGGGCAAACCATCGGAGTTACCTACGGAGGTCCCACCGAATTTAATTGGCGCGGCACTATGATACAGGACTATACCCCTCTTGACTGGTCGGAGGATCAGTTCATACGGTTATTTGATAACGATGATGTCTATATGGATCTGACTTTTGTAGGTGTTTTCGACAGATTGGGACTGGATGCGCCTGTCGATTCGTTCGCGGTGGCTTTTGCTACAGCCGGATACTTTTTATGGCATGCCAATCAGGCTGCACGGTACAACATTCTGCATGGGATTATGCCACCTGCATCGGGACACTGGCTGAACAATCCCCATGCCGACGATATTGACTACCAGATAGAAGCCGATTTTGCAGGATTAATGTCGCCGGGGATGCCCAACGCAGCCTCTGCCATATCGGACAAGATTGGGCACATCATGAATTATGGAGACGGATGGTATGGAGGGGTATATGTCGGCGCCATGTATTCGTTGGCTTTCATATCCGATGATATAGAATTTATCGTTACGGAAGCGTTGAAGACCATACCGGAAAAAAGCAGGTTTTACCGGTGCATGTCCGATGTGATCAAATGCTACCGGCAATATCCGGATGACTGGAAACGCGCATGGTTTGAATGTGAGAAAAAATGGAGTTCGGACATTGGCTGCCCGGAGGGGGTATTTGCTCCGTTCAACATAGATGCCGTGGTCAACAGCGCTTATATTATCATCGGATATGAAAGCCAACGAATACATGGCGCCGACATATACCCCTCCATACCATCCGTCTCCATAATTCATGATGTGCCCAATCTTGTCCGATATGGCAGAGGCTGCGTTGGGC
>BNTV01000190.1 GCA_025996865.1 Bacteroidia bacterium | reverse complement strand
ATGGAACCAAAATTTTGGGTCATATTTTCATATCCGGAAGTAGTGGAAATGGGTGCGTTGATAATCAAGTCGCGCGTGGTCAGGAAAGCAATATCTCCGGCGAAGTTTAATCTGTTTTTAAACAAAGCCAAGTCAAGACCGATATTTTCCTGCGTAGTCCGTTCCCACTTGAGACCTTTCAATTGAATATTATCAGGCGTAACCCCCATAAAATCAATAAAAGGCGAATTGGAACTGTATGTGAAGTAACTGTTCTTGACAGCTGCATCATTTACATTCGGCGAACGTCCGGTAATACCATAACTGCCTCTGATTTTGAACTCATCTAAGAATTTCAAGGGTTCAGTCAGAAAGGGTTCGGCAATGGGACGCCAAAAACCTGAAACAGCGGGGAAATAACCCCAACGGTTGTTCCGTCCGAAAGAAGAATTTCCTTGCCGACGCATGGAACCTGTCAATGCATACGTTCTGCCGTAAGAGTAAAACAACTGGAGAATAGATGAAAAGTCTCTGACCAAGGTCGGAGTTGAACTGATTCTGTTCAGAATATCGGAACGGAATGGATTAGTGATGTTCTCAGCCGGAAGATTCGTACCTTCCAATGAAATCAATTTGGTGCTGATATCCTGATAAGTCGTATATAAACCGGCCACCAAATCATGTTTTTCTGCGAACTGCATCCGATAGATAATATCATTCTTTGCATACAGCGTAAATGCGTTCTTATCTTCCAGACCCGCCTTGTTGACATTGCCGTTAATAAATAACTTCAAGAAATTTTCCGCATAAAAATCATCTCCGGTAGCGCTGTGCGGCAAAAACCGGTCTCTTTCCATCGCTTCGTAACTCGCCGAAATCAAACCGTTGACTTGCAAACCTTGTGGCGAAGAATAACGAATCTGCACTTTGGCGTCCAACCGGTCCGTATAATCCATGGCTTCAGCTAACTTGCTAATTGCCACCGGATTTTGCATATTTCCCTGAAAACCGTTTGTTCCTGGGAAAAAATAGGACGGCAGGTCATTACCATATCCATCTTGTGAATATATCGGCAGTACGGGCGCTTTTTGGATAGCAATATCACCTACCCCACTGTAACTGCTCTTTTTCTTACCGCTTGAGTAGGATATATCACTATTGACATTCAAGCGGTTCGATATCGTATAATCAAAATTAAATCTTCCGTTCATTCTGTTGAAACCGGTTTCCATCACAGGTCCCACTTCATCATGATATCCCAGACTTACATTATACTTAGCCGATTCTCCGCCGCCAATAATCGAGGCGGAATAATCTTGTACAAAACCCCGTTTCATATTGATTTGGTCAGGCCAAGAAGTATTGTTATTGTAGTTTTCATAATCCAACGCCCCTTTTTCCAAGAACAAATTCCGGATCGGGGAGGTTTGTATATCCAAACCTACTCCATACCGGTTCTGGTAAGCTTCCAGAATCATGGTTTTATATTGGTCTCCATTTAATAACGGCAATGGGGATTGCGGCAACTTGATACCCCATTGGGTATTGACACTCACGCGCGGTCGCACATTATCACCCCGTTTGGTGGTGACCACAATGACTCCGTTGGCGCCATCGGAACCCCATAATGAGGTCGCAGCAGCATCTTTCAAGATACTGACACTTTCGATGTCACTGACTGAAATATTCAGCAATTCGCTCAACCCTTGCGGATTATCGACATCAATGATTTCTTCCGTTTTAAACGGTACATTATCTACCACAATCAAGGGCCTTGTTCCCATTCCGAGAGAAGAAGCGCCGCGTATCTGGATGGAAGACCCGGATCCGGGGTCACCGGAAGACATGGATATCATCAAACCGGGAACCTGTCCTTCCAATACCTGATCTAAGGAAACAGCCGGAATGTTTTCTAAAGTCTCCATAAGAATAGTGGTGACGGCAGCCGTCTGATCCCGCGGAGTAAAAAAACCACCGGTACTGTTCGACCGTTTCGCCGTAATTTCAACTTCCTCGAAAGTATAAATATCATCCTGCAACACAACATCAATAACGGTATTCCCTTTGATGGCTTTCGCAACCTTTTTCATCCCGATTTGACTGAAATGCAGTGAATCAGTTTTGATAGAAACTTCTATCTGATAACTTCCATTGACATCCGTAGCGGTACCATTGAGAATACGATTATCATTATCTTTCTCAACTACAGTTACTCCGGGTAATACTTCCCCTTTTGCATCGGAAACCTTTCCTCTGATGATGATGGTTTGCTGTGCATAAAGCTCGCCTATACCCAGAAATAACATCCCAATGGTTATAATTGTAACAACCTTGAAATATTTCTTTTTCATATCAATATATTGTGTAACGTGAAATAAATACATTATCTACCACCTGTATCACTCCGTCAATAGCTAACATGTTCTGAATAACCGGTTCGGTCATCTTCACTTTTCCAACTTCACCCTGATCGTTCGATATAGTTACTTCTCTTCCTGCATAGGAAACGGAAAGTTTCAGCGGTACCGGTTTGCTCGCTGTTGAAAGCGCCGGGTCCGGAGCTTGCGTATTGAAAGTGCCCGAAGTCTTGCCATCTGTAAAAATGTCAACTTCAGGAATAAAGAAATACCTGAGATAGTTGGCCAATTTTTTCTGTTCCAAAGCAGTCAGATCCGGAGTGCCTTCCGGCTTTTCTCTACCCGTTGGAGGCAATAAGCCTGCATTTTGCGCATCAATGATCGCCTGATTGGAAGGTACCAGCAAAGTAAATCTCTTACTGGTAGATACCGCAGTAATGCCGTTCTCAAGATTTACATCCTGAAAATCAGTCCGCTGAATACCGGCTGCAATGACCAATTCCCTGAACTTATAATATTGGGGATTGATCAGAGGAGTCTCCGGATTCGGGTTCTCCGGATTCGGCGTCTGGCTCCTGTTTACCATGTTATACAATGAATATGCGGGTACAAACAAGAGTTGATTGATCCCGTGGAAAGTACCATTACTCATCTTATGATCCGGATCAATAATCTGTATCACGGAATCTTTTTCACTGGCATAAATATTTCCTTGATCAACCACTACATAACTTTTGTTCTGCGCTTGATAGAAACCATCAGGTTTGTGACCTGAGTTCAGATCATCGAAGAGTAGAATGTGATTACCCATGATATTATTGATCTCAGTCAATGCAATCACATCCCAATCATTATTGGAGTTTAACCTGAAAAATCCAGGCGCTCTTCCGTTTGAAGGGTTTTCCAGATAGAAGATATTGTGATCCATAAATACCTTGTTGGTGGGGGCGAAAACGGTAATTTTCGATTGCTCTCCTACAAATGTGTTCAAATATCCCGATTTGACGAGCATTTCTGCAAAATACCAGTATTCAGGAGCAAAAAAGGACGGTCCTGTTGCCGCTGTAAACGCTCTGGGTTCTAACGTTCTGTTCAATTCATAGAACAACCCGTTGCTCGCCATCTTGGTCGAAACGATATCATTGGAAGTTATAACGATGTTATCTCCCAAAGAGTTAGCCGCTCTTCCATTGGCTACCAAGGAAGGCCAATCCAAAGCATTTGAAATATGAGCTTTATACATTAACGCCAAGGTATGTTGCGGTATTGAATCCACGTTATTTCGGAAACTGGGCAACAATTTAGTTTGCATATAATTGTCAAATGCGGTTTTCGAAGGAACATACGCCGTGAAAGTATTATACGTAACAATTCCCCGGTTGATCGTTCTTGGATTTTCATTGTCAATATCCGACACGATTGCATCCCCGAAAAGATACGACCGAACCCACAACGAATCAAGCATTCCGTCACCATTGACATCCCCATTGTTTCCTTGTGCAATGGTTGCATTTCTATCAAATGTGTACCGAACAAAATATCTCTGTATAAATTGATTATATTCAGGATAATTTGTTTCCAATTCCTGAGCTATATTCAAAGGCGGTTCAATTACCCGGTTGATTACATAGCAAGCGCCGTTCCCCGCAGAAATATCCGCCTGGAGTACTGAAGCGCCCATCACATTCATCTGACTATCACTGAACCGGGCGTTCGACCCATATACAAATGAATAGTCATCGGCAGTCATGCGGGAAACATTCCGGTAATTGGGCGTGTACACCTGAAACATTTTGGAGGTGTGATAGATGTTCCTGTTGGTACCAGGCACAGAAGAGGGAACCGTAGAACGGGTCTCATACTTCAAAAATTCCGATGCCAAGAACTGAGGCCGGAAAAACATCCACCTCATAATATGGTACTTGACAAGCGGATCCAACACATTTACAGGTATGTTTTCCACAGAAGCATATTCCGGATGAAGTCTGAAATATTCCGCAAAAGCCTCATTTGTTGGCGCCATAACAGTAAATAATCCCGATGAACTAAGCTCATCTTTTAGTCCGGGAGTACGATCTACAGCTTTAACAAATTCGGAAAGTTCAGGATTGGCAAGCAACTGTGAGTAAATCTCGGCTTCCATTCCTTCGGGGGGATCGTAATAATCCCCAAATTTTCTCTCACAACCGGTAATAGCGGTTATCAGAATCAATAAACAAAATAAAAGACTTTTTTTCATAATATATGTATTAATTTTTAAAAAAGCGAATTAAACCTATTTTGCATTTCGCATTACAAATTAGTAGAAAATTTTTCATAAAAATTCGTCCAAATTGCTCAAATTATAGTCGGCAGGTTGTAATGACCGATTTGGAACAATAATTGGTCAATTTAGACTATAT
This sequence comes from Bacteroidia bacterium, assembly GCA_025996865.1. Taxonomy (GTDB): domain Bacteria; phylum Bacteroidota; class Bacteroidia; order Bacteroidales; family Azobacteroidaceae; genus Azobacteroides. The sequence goes on along the minus strand of BNTV01000190.1, from coordinate 1,418 downwards.
TTTGGCTTCATAACATTTTTTTCAAAGCGGAAAACACATCTTGTCCGTTTTTGATGCTTGTGCTTTCCATGGCTACATGACCGCAACAATATACAGCAAAAAATGCTATCTTTATGGACGTCAAGTCCACAGCTAATTTTATTCATACTCCGCTGAATTTGAGGGTTATTGATTAATTTTATCACCTCAAAATTACAAAAAAAAGTAGAAAATTTGTACTTCGAGTACGGTAAACAGTTGGGTTACGGACTTAATTTTTATTTCACGCGCTTGGAATTACTTGATTTTTATGTAAATTTGTAGTGAATCTATGTACTGTATTATTAAGGATGATGATGAGAATGAACTGCAAAGTATTATTAGGTACAGTGGTTTTTCTGGCAACACTATTGAATGCAAAAGAACCGCTTCTTGTTAATAAAAACATTAATTTCATTAAACAAGACATTATTTTTGAGCGATTTACCAGTGGAAACGGTTTACCGGACAACAGAATCCGGTCAATTTATCAGGATAGTTTTGGCTTTTTGTGGATAGGCACCATGAACGGCCTCTGTAAATATGATGGTCACACTTTCAGCAATTATTTCAAGGGTGAAAATAAAAATTCTGTGGTCGGAAACTGGACTTTTTCAATATGCGAAGACAGTTTACGGCGCATCTGGATCGGAACATTGGAAGGATTAAGTTGTATTGATACCGAATCTGAAACAGTTACGAATTATCAGCATCAGGATGACCCAAATTCATTATCACACAATGAAATATATTCGCTCATGTTTGATCATTACGGTTTTTTATGGATAGGAACCGCAAACGGACTGACAAAATTGGATCTCTCCCGGCAAATATTCAAACGATTTGACACTTATCCTTTCAATACGATTGTAACAAAAATCATCCATTCTCAGGGTGATTATATCTGGATGACCACCTCAAACGGTGTCGTCCGGTATAATGTGACAACGGACGAATACCATTTGTTTCAGATAAATGTAGAGCCAACTCCTTATGGAGATAAATTCTGGTCTATGCTCGAAAATGAAAATGATTTGCTCATCGCAACCGGGAGGCACGGTTTGCTTAAACTGCCTTTTAACGCTCAAACAAACAGTTATGACAACTTTCTCCCGGTAAAAATTCAGGTTGAAGACAATGAAACCCTTGAAAACATTCAGGTTTTTGATATTTGTAAATCCAAAGATGGAGACATTTGGTTAGGCACGGAAAATGGTCTGGCCAAAATTGAAAATATAAACGCTCCGGTCGTAACCTCCGTCTTTTATAAGAACGAACCGATTAATCACAGAAGTATCAGCAATAATACCGTTTATACCGTTTATATTGATGAAACAGACGTGTTGTGGTGCGGTACGGAATTGGGACTGAACAAATCCGACCTGAATCTGTTGCCTTTT
>BNTV01000189.1 GCA_025996865.1 Bacteroidia bacterium | reverse complement strand
GTTCGGGCGAAAAGAAAGAAAAGGATTTTGCAGTCAGGCTTTTGCCCGAACACAATCAAAAATTTACGGCAGAAAACATAAACCTGAAAATCGAAAAAGAGCAGGGTAATCCGAATAAACTACGATTGAATCTCAATGGTATGAATATTTTGGATTGGTTTAGAGAGAAATATCAAGAGGTTCAGCAGAAGTACAACATTGGCAAGAGACCAGAAGTAAATAAGAGTAAGGGAGTTAAGGTGTGGTAAATTAGGTAGTTCATAACTTTTTGAGGCTACAACATGAAAATAAGCAAACTATTTGTACCTTTGCAAAAAATATCAAGAGAACATGGCGAAGAAAGAGTATATAACAATAACTGATTATATATCAGGAATTGAGGTAAATGCGACACCAGAAGAAATTGAAGCAGTACAAGTGTTTTCTAAACAGTTGGTAGAAGATTACGGCTATCCGAAAGAGCATATACAAACGCGCCCGCAACACCGCGTAAAAGTTCGCCCTTCGGATATAAAAAAGGAGTATCCTGTGGATATTGCCGTGTTTCTTGATGCACTGAAAGACGATGAAGGGCTGTATATTGTTGTGGAATGTAAAAAGAAAAATCGCAAAGACGGCAGAACACAACTCGAAAATTATCTCACGCTTTCAAGTGCTTATTTAGGTGTTTGGTTTAACGGTGAGGAACGCTTTTTCATTCGTAAGTTTGTAAAACCAAATGGCGAAATTATTTTCGAAGAAATTCCCAATATTCCCAAATTCGGGCAACGAATAGAAGATATTGGTTTGTATAAACGGCAGGATTTAAAACCTACACACAACCTCAAAGCCATTTTCAAATCTATTCGTAATCATTTGGCAGCAAATACAGTAGGTGCAACTCGTGATGAAGTTTTAGCACAACAACTGATTAATATTATATTTTGTAAAATATATGATGAAAAATATACTGCACCCAATGAAATTGTGAAATTTCGTGCCGGTATCAATGAAAAGCTAAAAGAAGTGGAAAAGCGCATTTTGGATTTGTTCAATGAGGTAAAAACCAATCTTCCGGAAGTAATAGATGCCGAAGATAAAATCACTTTGGATACCAACTCTCTTTTGTTTATTGTTGGCGAGTTGCAAAACTATTCGTTAATGGAAAGCGAAAGAGATGTTGTTGCCGATGCTTTTGAAACTTTTATAGGGCACGCTCTTAAAGGCGGTTTGGGGCAATTTTTTACGCCTCGAAATGTGATAAAAATGATGGTAGATATTTTACAACCTACCGAAACCGATAAAATAATTGACCCTGCTTGTGGTAGCGGTGGTTTTTTGATAGAGTCATTAAAAGCCGTTTGGGAACAAATCGAAAATAAATATTCAAAATTAGGTTGGAGTGATGTTGACAAAAGCAAGAAAAAAATTGAAACTGCAGCAAAAAATTTCAGAGGGATTGATAAAGATTATTTTTTGAGCAAAGTAGCCAAAGCCTACATGAATTTAGTTGGCGATGGGACAACAGGTATTTTCTGTGAGGACAGTTTAGAAAATCCGAAAAATTGGCGTTCGGAAGCAAAAACGAAAATTGAATTAGGAACTTTTGACGTGTTACTGACGAATCCGCCGTTTGGCTCTACCATTAAAGTCGAGGGAGAAGATAAATTAAAACAATTCAATTTGGCATACCAATGGAAGCGTAAAAAATCTGATAGTGAGTTTGAAAAAAATAGTATTAAAGACAAGGAAGCACCACAAATTTTATTTATTGAACGTTGTTTGCAACTGCTTAAAGATGGCGGAAAAATGGCTATCGTTTTACCAGACGGAATTTTCGGAAATGAAAGTGAAAGTTATGTACGAAATTGGATTTTGAAAAATGCCAAAATAATTGCGATTATTGATGTGCCTTTGGAAACTTTCCTACCTCACACGGGAACTAAAACTTCTATTTTGGTTTTACAAAGAGTGCAAAAAGAAAAATTGACTGAAAATTACCCGATATTCTTGTCTATTGCGGAATATTGTGGACACGACAGACGAGGAAAGGAAATCGAGAAAGACGATATTCCAGCAGTTGCAAAATATTTTAACGAGTGGAAAACAAACAATAAAATTGATTTCTAATGGCAGTAAAAGTATTACATATTCATTCAAATGATATTCGAGGCGAACAATACAATCGTTTTGATGCTAAATATTTTATTGTCAATGATTTTTTTGATATTTTGGCAACAAAACAAAAGTTTGAAGTCGCAACCCTTGAATGTTTAAAAGAACAAATCGTTAGCGGAAGTTATATAGATACTTACACGACAAAAGAACAAGGAATACCCTATCTGCGTGTTGGCGATATAAAACCTTTTTCCTTTGACGAGAACGAAGATGATTTTGTGTACGTCAGTCCCAAAGTTGATGCAAAAATAAAAATAAAAGAAAATGACATTTTAATTGCCAGAACGCAAGCAACAATAGAAAAATTAGGAACAGCAAGTATAGCGGATATTCATAATGCAGGTTGGGCTACAAGTCAGCACACAACACGAATAAGAGTAAAAGAAAATAAGATTTCGCCTTTTTATTTGCTTGCGTATCTCAATTCAAAGTTTTTCAAAGCACAAACAGCATTAGCCAGTCACGGATCAACCCGAGTAGAATTTACACATTCACAGCTCAACAAAGTACGAGTTTTTATTCCTGAGAAAGAATTGTATAATGAAATTGCGGAAAAGGTGAAAACTATAATTGATTACAATAGACAGGCATTAAATCTTATTGGAGAGGCAAAAGCAATTTTTAAGAAAACAATCTCATTAGAGAAGATAAATGAAAAACAACCGTATTTTCAAACAGACTTGCTCTCATTAAAAGAATTTGATATTTGGAATGCCACTTGCCATTTGCCTTTTTATGCCGATAATGAAAAAGAAATAAAAACTAAATTCAAAACAGTAACATTAGGCGAAATCGCGAATGTTAAAAAAGGGGATGAGGTTGGAAGTAATAATTATGATGTTTATATAAACAAGACAAATACCGATTACGCTTTTATTCGCACTTCGGATATTGTGAACAATGAAATTGATTTGTTTCCTGATTATTTTATCCCTGAAGGTATTTATAAAACAGTAAATCAAGAATTAAAAGCGAACGACATCCTTTTTACCAAAGATGGAAAAATCGGACAAACGGCAATAGTCACAAGTACCGACAATGCAATTATTGCTTCGGGAGTTGCGAGAATTAGAGTTAAGAGAAATGAATTTAATATCACTCCCGAATATCTTTTTACGGTTTTATCCGTAAAAGAAACAGGTTATAATCCTGCCATTCGCCGGACTGTAATTGGAACAACAATTCCACATTTAAGAGAAGAACGTATGAAACAAATAGCTATTCCAATTCTTGATAAGGATACTATGCAAACAATATCCCAAAAAATAAAAAACGCCTTTGAACTAAAGACTAAGCGCAAATTGCTTATTGATGAGGTTTTAGATGAATTAAATGCCGAATATGAGAAAAACAAGTAAAGAATAAAAACATGATAGAAAATTACATAACCATAGAAGGGCAAAGGATTGAAGTACAGTTAAAGAAAACAAAAGCCTCCGATGAAAAAGAAATAATTGCTTTTTTCAGAAACGACGAAAAAATACCGTTGAGTAAACTCACAAAATATTACTTGAACGAAAATTTGAATTTTTTGTGTGGCTCAGGGACTTCTTCTGCCATTGGTGGAAAGACTATCAATCAAAATGCTAATCCGTTTGATTCAATCATTACAGAACTTCAAGAGATAGCTATACCAAAAGAACATATTATACAGTTGATAAAATTCTTTGAATCAAGTGATTTATTGGAAAAGAAATTTGATAAAATCAACCAAGAATATTTGTATTATCTGAACAACAGAGAGGATTCTACAACTGCTGAAGAGATAAAAAAATATTTAGACAAAGCGTTGAAAGCATTTATCGAAGAATATGTGCCGTTCCCAATAGAGTATATTGCAGATAAACTCAAAATACACGAACTCTTTATAAACAAAATCATTAGCAGGAAAGAAACATTGAACCGACCTAAAATTTTTACACCAAATTATGATTTAGCGTTTGAAAATGCTTGTGAAAAAATTGGTGTTGGCTATAATAACGGTTTTCATGGTGTTCACATGAGAAAATTTGACCCCGACACATTCTACAATGAAACCTATATAAAACAAGATTCGATTGAAAAAGGGAAAAGAATAGCAACCTATCTCAATATATACAAATTACATGGAAGTATTTCGTGGCAATATGCCGAAAACATTGATGATTTATACAATCTTAAAGAAATTCAAATCTCAGACACACTCAACAAATCTGATTTTTCATTTGACAGTTTAATGATTTTCCCTATTCAAACAAAAAAATCATATTCTCTTGATTTACCTTATAGTGAACTGTTTCGTAATTTTTCAAAGTGTCTTACTGAAAGCCAAAACACATTAGTCATTATCGGATATTCTTTTTTAGATGAGCATATTAACGACATTATACGAACAGGTTTATACAATCCCAATTTGACCGTAATTATTCATTCTTATAGCCTTATTGATGACACAAGTCCTCTTTTTTTGAAAACACTTAAAAACAGAAGTACGGACGATAGTCGAATTATAATTTTTGAGGGAGAATTAGTCGGTAACTTTACAAATGTTGTAAAATATCTGATACCGTTAAATTCTTATATTACACCCAAAGATACTATCATTGAAACATTGAAAGGGCTTTTAAAATAAACAAACTATGGCATTTAAAATTGGAGAAGTTTATAAAATTTCCAACCGCTATTTGGAAGTTATTCATAACAAAGACATTTTTTCTAAGCCTATTTCTTCGGGAAAGGGACTTCATATTGTTGGAATGTTGAATAGTTATGTATCAATCCCTTTGTTTAATTCTCAAAATGCCATAGGAATTATTTTTGAACAATTAGAGCCTACAAAAGAGCGGGAAGCATTATTTACACCAAAAGTAGAAGTTATTATCTCTAAAATCAGGCTAATCGGAACATTTAATCAAATTAGCAGAAAATTTAAACGGGGTATTGACTTTTTCCCTGTATTAGATTCTGACGTTTTTACTGTTGATGAAAAAGAACTTGAAGCCATATATGGCTCTACAATTAAACCGGATTCCGTAACACTTCAAATAGGAAGCGACATTTTCTTTGAACAAGTAAAAATCAATGCCGACCCTAATATTTTGTTTGGCAAGCATTGCGCTGTTTTTGGAAATACAGGAAGTGGAAAATCTTGTACCGTTACGTCTATATTACAAGGTGTTTATCACAATAATGGCAGACTGACTAATGCCAAAAACAAATACCTAAAAACCATTATTATAGATTCTAATGAGGAATATTCGGACATATTCAACGAAAACGGTACGAAACCCGATTGGATTAGTATAAAAAATCATGCGGATTTAGAGTTATCTCACAAAGACTTGAGTTTTTACGAACTGACACAACTATTGCAAGAGGATTCTCCGAATGTAATTCCTTACTTAAAAGATGCAGTCAAAAAGTTAAAACAAACTGATAATGTAGACGAAAAGAAATATTACAACTTTGCTAACCTTCAAACAGAAATTGAAGATGCTGTACCAATGACAAACGGCAAGAAAGACAATTTTACTATTGAATTTCTAAAACATATAATTAATCGAATCAAGCACTTTTCCTCTGATGAAAGATTTAACGCAGTCTTTAACAAAGAGGGAAATTCCATTGAAGATTTTCTAAGCTCACAGAATGAAAAAGTATTGATATTGTCTTTGAGAGTTCCCAATGATACGCTTGCCTTGCTTGTTTATATGATTAGCAAAAGTATCTTTAACTACAAATCCGATACAGACAATAGAGCAAAAGACAATATTTTACTTGTATTAGAGGAAGCACACAGATATATAGCAACAGTTTCAACCGACCAAATAAACAATTATTACATAGATAAATTGGCAAGAGAAGGACGGAAGTTTGGTGTTAATTTAATGGTTTCTACTCAAAGACCGTCAGAAGTATCAAACACAGTCATATCTCAGTGTAATTCACTTATTGTTCATAAAATCACAAACAGCAGAGATTTAGATTTTATCAGAAACACAATTGAATACGATGATAAAAGTCAGATTGATT
>BNTV01000188.1 GCA_025996865.1 Bacteroidia bacterium | reverse complement strand
GTCCTGAAAGTTACCCTCACAGGCAAGGACTATTTCTGGAAGCCCGCCTCGCTCAATCTTGAAGCCGGCAAATCCTACACTTTCGACATAACCGTAGAAAACAGCGCGCTCACGGTTACAGTAACCGATAACGGCGCAACCTGGGGCGCGTGGGGCGCGGGCGCTACAAGCGAAGTAACGGCAGTCAGGACGCATATCAGGGACATCCCCGTAGCCTATATTACCAAGGGGACGTTTATAATGGGCAGCCCCACAAGTGAGCCGGGCCGCTATTATGATGAAACGCAGCATCCGGTAACTTTGACCAAGGATTTTTATATGGGCAAATATCCGGTTACCAATGCACAATATGCAGCGTTTTTGAACGCCAACACTATCGGGAGCAATGGACTATGGGCATCAGGGTCATATCCTGCCCAAAGTTTGGTTTCGGCGAGCAGCGGCGATTACAACTGGGGGCTTAACTGGGACGGCGGTAACAGCAAGTGGGTTCCGGTAAGCGGTTATGATAACCACCCCGTGATTTACGTGACATGGTACGGCGCGGATGAATATGCCCGTTGGGCCGGAGGCAGTTTGCCCACCGATGCGCAGTGGGAGTATGCCTGCCGTGGCGATTACCCGGATAAGGCTACCGAGGTCAATACCCTGCCTTTCGGTATCGGCACGGGCAGGAAACTGACAGGCGATATGGCTAATTTTCAGGCAACGGGTCCTTACGATTTGGATCATAACCCTTCGGGCAACTATAGTGATGAATCGCAAAGCGCACTATACCTAAGAAAAACCACCGCCGTTGGCAGTTATGATGCAAATAATTACGGTCTTTACGACATGCACGGCAATGTATTAGAGTGGTGCGAGGATAGCTGGAACAGCTCGGAATACGGAACCGGTGCCGTAACCGACCCCGTAAGCCCTTTTCCGGGCTCCTACCGCGTGCTTCGCGGCGGCTACTATCACAACCACGCTCTGGCTTGCCGCTCCGCGTTTCGCAACCTCGACCATCCCGACAAAGCTACCGAACGCTTCGGGTTCCGCGTCGTGTTTGTCCCTTAGTTCATCGTTCCTTGAGCAAGGGAGCCTGCCAGAGAGCAAGCGAGGGACGAGCGCGGCGTGGACTGCCAGCAGCAGCGCCGATGGTACCACCAACCAATATTGGAAAGACCTGGGCGGCTGGAACGGCGGCAGCCCGACCTATCCGCAGTTGTGGTGGGAGTGATGTAGATTGGAATCTTTGAAACGTAATCATAGTAATAATAAGTAATATTAATTCATTTAAAAAAGGAAAGGTTATGAAGTACAAGTTAGTAGAGCGGAAGAATCCGCAAAATCCTGAAGCGGCAGGCAAGTTGTATGCTTCGCCTGTCAACGACGGGCGCATCATCACCAGCAACACCAGCTACACAAGCAATGGAGGAAATCAGGTATATAGGCGCAACTCCTGGAACGATATCGTCACCGGTAACAACAGCAGGGTAACATCACCAACCGGCGGCTCAAACAGCGCTGGAAATACGGCGTGGTGGGATTGAGGAATTAGAAGAAAATAAGGAAAATAAAGAAATAATAGACTTAGTATAAATGTTTTTAAAATTATTAAAGTTATGGAAGTAAGATTTATTAATTTGAGTAAGGTAATAAATACCACTCATGTGAGCAGTATTCAAGATGATGCTCACGACAATTATGTGAAAAATTATTTGGCAGTAAATGCCTATGTAGCGGCGGTAAATCAAAGTAAATTACCGGTTTTAGTGCATCCATCTGCGCAGTGGGCTGACTATCAAGACAATCTAATATCGGCAAAAACTGCGGCATTGGATTGGACTAACTCAGTAGCGGCTCGCTTATGCTCACTGCCTCATAGTATTATTAATGGTGATAAGGCTGTTCAGCGTTTATTGAATGATGGTATAGCACGATGCGTTGATTTGATAAAAGACCCGACAGATGATTATGCCAAAAATAAATTGTCCGAAGATATTGAACATAGTATGGGCGAAATAGACGGTGTGATTGGTAATATAACAACTGTCTTGGAATTGTTGAAAAAATACAACAGTACACTTCCTGAACAGGCAGATAAATTGCAAGCCATTGTTGATTTGGCAATGAAAGACAAGCAAGTAGATAACGATAAGATAACAGCATTAGAATCAGATATCAAAGACATGAAAGATGAAATATCTTCTTTGACGGCTGCTATTATAGCATTAAGTATTGCAGATGCTGTTGCTATTACTCTGTCTGTGATTGCGGTGGCTGCTGCCGGTCCAATCGGCATGCTTGTATGGATTTTCACAGGTGCCGTAGTAGCAGTGGCAACAACAATTATTGTTCTCGATGGAATAAAAATAACTGCTTTAAAAGCAAGCATTGCAGATAAACAAAAATCAATGGACGACTACACCGCCGATGTTGCTGCATTAAAATTGTTAAGTAACACATTTTCTGATTTGGCTCAACAGGCTAAAGCCATTGAGGATAATTTAAGCTATATTCTCACTGTATGGCAAGCGCTTAGCAATGATTTGTCTCTGTTAAGAACAGAATTTGAATCTGCTGAAGTAGAGTTCTTTTCAGATGATTGGACTTCCATTAAGGCTGATTTTCAGGAAGCGCTTTCATTATGGGAAGTTTTCATTCAACAAGTAAATATTTACAGTTTAGATAATGTAAAAGGAAACACCGCGCAATTACAAATAGGAATGAATGCCCAAGATGTAAAAAATGCTATGCAAGATGGGCAAGATATGGATATTATTACGTATTTAAACAAAGTAGGGTAGAACATGGAAAGTTCAAATGGGTAATGCTGAAAATCAAAGGGACATTCATATTGCTTCTATGTATCTGTATTTTAGCATGTTGTGAGATAAGCGAGGACTTGCCGGACAACACCGTACCGGCAAGTTTTTGCCGCACTGTCTTGCTGTATTTGGGTGTGGACAATAATTTCCGCGCAGAAGCTGCCGAAAAAATCGAAATTTTACGCGAAAACTGGGATAAAAATACAGACGGCAACCTGCTTGTTTATTCCGATGCGGGCGGTAATGCCACGCTTGTTCATATCTACTACAGCGCACAAAAAGGCAATGTTGCCGACACAATAACAGTCTATCCCAACGAAAACTCCGCATCGCCCCAAACGCTTACCCGCGTGTTGAACGATGTAAAAAACTATCGTCCTGCCAATTCTTACGGTCTGGTTGTTCTTTCCCACGCCACCGGCTGGCTGCCCGCGGAAATGTCGAAACCAACGCCTGTTTTGCGTTCTATCATTTGGGACACAGGCACAAGCGAAGCCGACAATTATATGGAACTCACAGCCTTTGCCGAAGCCATTCCCTATAAACTGAACTTTATTATTTTCGATGCCTGCTTTATGGGAGCGGTAGAAGTTGCCTACGAACTGAAAGACAAAGCGGATTACATTGTGGCATCGCCTGCCGAAGTCGTCAGTCCGGGTTTTGTGTATTCTACGATGGCGCAACATCTTTTTCAACCGCAACCCGATTTAACCGCCGTTGCAAGGAATTTTTACGAGTATTTCAACAACCAATCGGGGCTGTACCGGTCTGCAACGGTAAGTGTCGTGAAAACGGCAGAGTTGGAAAACCTGAAAACGCTGTTTCAGGGGATTGCGGGTCAAGCCCGCAATGACACAGGCTTTCAGGATTTGCAATGTTACGGCTACGGCTCACAAAAAATCTACTTTGATTTGGGCGACTACGTTCAGCAATCAGCGCCGGAACGATACATGGAATTTCAAAATGCCCTTGACCAGTGTGTTATCTATAAAGCGCACACAGATTCGTATTATTCAGCCGGAAAACCCAACACTTTAACGCATGATGCCGTAGGTGGAGGAGAAATTGCGTGGTATTTTCATTCCAAACATTTTGAAATAGAAATATACCACCTCTTTGATGGTTATATTTCCATTGTTGATTGAACCCGTTGCATGGGTGGATAAAGCTATTTCGAGTAAGTCGATTGCCGTCCCTGTCCAATAAAAAGAAAAATCAGGCGGCTCGTTTTCGGGGAGAATATCAAAATTTGGTTGATTTTCAATGTCATGCAGCCAGTCCAGAGTGCATTTCAGTATCAATACAGCCTTGTTCAGATAGCTTTGGTATTGTACATTTTTTTTTAGTGTCGGAATTTTTGCCGTCTTTTTGTACTTGCAATAACTCAATATGAGCGTTGGCAAGCATAAAAAAGGCAGATGATTTTTCTTCTTCATAAAAAATATGCTCTACAATAGCCTTAAACTCTTTGTACGCAGTAACTAATGCTACGTCATTTTCAGGATATTTCCCATCTCTACTTGTCATTAAATCAAAAAATGACGAACTCATCAATGTTTTCATAAATTATTAATTATTAAGTGAATAAACAGAATAAAATTTCAATTTCTTACAGGCTTCGTTCGCTTCCGGGTATGCCGCTTGCGGAACATACACCGACAAACCGCTGAACGCGCGAACATGCGTTAAAGACTGTTATTGTATCGGCAACATTGCCTTTTTGCGGATGGCGGTATATATGCGCCAATACCGGCCTGTCGCCGGTTTCAGTTGCTCGATTTTTTCTGCGGCTTCGGCGCGGAAATTGTTGTCCACGCCGAGATAGACCAGCACGGTGCGGCGGCCGCTTGACGGGATGGAATTGTCGGGCAGGGCATCCATCTCGCAAGCGTAAAACAATGCCGTTATCACAATAAACAGCATGGCATGAATTGCTTTATGCCTACCTGTTTCCGTCATCTTCCTGAAAATATTTAACAGCCTCAAGTTGTTATTTTATACATTACTCCTGCTTACAAATGCAACTTATCAACCCTGTCAGCGACGAAATTAGCCCATTTTGTCTGCCACGAAAGCACTTTCCCGTCTTGTTCATCGCCAGTCATGCCGCTATCCAAGCCGGAACATTTTTTTAAATGGCTATAACCTGTTTAACACTTTGAGTGCGGCTTGGCGAAATGATTACTTTAACCTTGAAATCAGAATGTGCGTTTTTAACCTCCTGACAGGCACTCAAAAGCGTGAGTATAGCCTCCGGCACGTCCGTTGAATAAACTTCTTCAGGCGAAGCATTTCCTGTCAGTTCGTCATCGTCATACTTGCCGAACGCGATGGTGACCGGTTCTTTCTTCGGATAGTTCCCGCCGAAACTGCCGAGGCTTTTCCAGTAGACGCTGGTACTATCGGCGGTGCCGCTTGCGGTCCATGCGGCGTTTTCCCCGGCAGTGGGCCAAGCACTGTTGCTGAATTGCGTGCTATTATTTCTGCCACCACTGCGGGTGCTATAACAGCCTGCAATGGCTGCGCTCGTCCCTCATTTGCTCTTTGACAGGCTCGTTTGCTCAAGGAACGATGAACTAAGGGACAAACACGACGCGGAAGCCGACGTCGTAGTACGCGTAGCCGGGACTGACGCAGTCGCGATACGCGGAGCGGCAATTCTGAGCGTGGCTGGCACAGTAGCCGCCGCGAAGCACGCGGAAGGAGCCTGATGTGCAGACAGGATCTGTTGCGGGCAAGGACAAGTAGTTATCGCTGGCGTCCCATTGATCCAAACACCACTCATATACATTGCCGTGCATGTCGTACAAACCCCAGGGATTAGCCCTTTTTTCTCCTACCGGATGTGTCTTACTACCGCTATTGCCTGAATACCACGCATAATCATTTATACCGGTTGCATCCGCCCCAAACGAATAGGCGGTGGTGGTTTTCGCACGGCAGGCATATTCCCATTGCGCCTCGGTCGGCAACGTCCATGCCTGTCCTGTCCGGGTGCTCAACCAGGCACAATAAGCCACGGCATTGTTCCAGCTCACATTTATCACAGGGCGGTCGCCTCGTCCCCAACCTTGGTCACCTGGCTTGGTTATGCCCTCTGCATCACAATAAGCATCATATTGCGCAAAAGTTACCGGATATTTGCTCATATAAAAATCCTTGGTCAAAGTTACCTGATGCGGCGTTTCAACACTCTGTCGGTTCGACTCGGTGTCCGGACTGCCCATCATAAACGTGCCGCGCGGAATGAATACCGTGTGCAGGTCGGCGGGCAATTGGGCGGTGTAGCGTTCGGCATGGGCTACCGTAAGTGAAAGGGCTGCCGCGAGTGGCGGTGTGCTGTAGAGCCTGTCGTCCTGTGCCAGCAGGCAAAGCCTCT
>BNTV01000187.1 GCA_025996865.1 Bacteroidia bacterium | reverse complement strand
AATTATATTTTCAGGTAGCAATTCTTTAAAGAAATTTAGCCCAAACGCAGGATACAATACTTTATCATCATAAAAATCAATGTCGTTATTTAATTGTGATATACTTGTTTCTCCTTGTTCCTTCTTTACTAACCAATGTCTTTCCGGAACTTCCGTGTCAATCATATAATTACTGTGAGTTGCTACAATTACATGGTTGTTTTTGCCTATTTTCAACAACTCATCCCTCATAGATCTTATTGCACTTGGATGCAAATGCAGTTCCGGCTCGTCAATTAGTATAATATTGTTACTTAATTCATTACATTCGTTTTGCGCAGATAATGACAATATCAATGATACAAATTGTTTGAAACCGTCGCTTCGTAGGGACATTGAATAATAATGTTCTATACTTTCTTCTTTAACATCTATCTCACAAAGTGAGTTCTTTATATCTATTGTAACTGAAATTTTGATTTTATGCTCTTTCCAAATTTTATTTATATGATTTGTTACCACATCACTCATTTCGTTTTCAAATTTTCTACATTTTTTCGAATCAGTCAATATTTCGTCTATTGTTTTCTTTATTTCATAATCAGTATTTTTCCCATAGATTGAAAACATATTTTTGAAAGGTTCAGATGGAGTTTCTCTAAATTTCGATAAATTTACAGGCTTATTTATTAAATAGCGTTCTTCTGGTTTCCAGATTTGTATTTTAGGGCATTGTTGATTAAAATCATCCTTAAGGGAAGTGGCTATTATATATTTCAAATGGTCTTTTGTTAATGCCTTTACTTCAGATTCTGAAGATTCGATTGGTTTTATTTTATTTTTGGACACAGCATATTGAGAAAAAGATAAATCTTCGTTAATTTCAATATTATACTTTTCAAATACATGTCCTTCATTGTCAATGCGTATGTATTTTTGTAATTTTTTGATTTGAATATCATTGACAAAATCTTCAGGCCAATTCATTTTCTCCGTAATACACTGTTTCCAAAAATCCATATCCGGTAGTTCAATATCAGCGGATATTTCTATATAGCCTTTTTCTTCAGACCCATAATGAAAATCCTTATCATAAACACCCCTATATTTTATTTTTCCTGTCTCGTCATAAAAAAATTCACTGCCATATATTCTGTATTTGTATGTATTGAGTAAATTTATCGCCTTCAATATACTACTCTTTCCACTCTCGTTAATGCCAATCAAAAAAGTAGTTTGACTTTCATTTTCTCCGTCGCCGTATGATTGGAGAGGAATTGTTAATTCTTTAATGCTTTTATAATTTTTTATATTTATGCTTTTTATTTTCATTGAGCACATGATACTTCTATTACAATTTGTTCATTTTCATAAGTTTTCAAATCCCAATGGGCTATGAAATTGATGCAAAGGTAAACTAAATGTTTCTTTTTCCGTCAAATATTTTAGATATTTTTATTTTAAAATTCAGAACAAAACAGTTACCTTTGTTGTAATCTCAAATTAGATGAAGCAATTAAAAGCAATAATCAAAAAAGCAGGAATCTTCATCGCCTTGATTCCTGTCTATTTTTACAAATACTGCATTTCTCCGTTGACGCCCCCTTCCTGCCGTTATACGCCGACCTGCTCGGAATATGCCTTGCAAGCGATTAAGAAATACGGGCCGCTTAAGGGCGGATGGTTGGCGGTGAAGCGCATTGCCCGGTGTCACCCTTGGGGAGGGCACGGATATGATCCTGTTCCGTAATTCAATTTTTATTTGTACTTTTGCAATACTTTAAATGTTATGATTATGGCAACCGCGATAAGAGTCAACAAAATTGTCAGGGAAATTGAAGAATTAGATTATTCAAGCCAGTTGAATATTCTTTCTCGTGTAGTGAATTTACTCAAAAAATCAGATGAAAAGAAAATATATAATTTGACTGATTTAAAAGGTTTGGGTAAAGAAATTTGGCAAAACCACAATGTGGATGATTATATTGCAAAAGAAAGAGAGTCATGGGATTAGTTAAAGATTTAACGGGGAAAAAGATTTTTCTTGATACAGCTCCTTTGATATATTATATTGAAGATCATCCCTATTTTGCTCCATTGCTTAATGAATTAATTCTGCTAAAAGGAAAAGAAAAATGTCAATTTATTAGTTCTGTAATTACTTTGGCAGAAGTACTTGTACTTCCAATACGTGAAAAAAAAACCGATTTAGCTCAAAAATACGAAGCGATCCTGACAGGTTCAAAATCCATTGAAATGGTTGATATTAACGTAAAAATAGCAAAAACTACTGCACAATTACGAGCAAAATATATTTTAAAAACTCCCGATGCAATACAATTAGCATCTGCAATACATTATTCTGCAGATTATTTTCTGACCAATGATAAACACCTGAAAACGGTTGGTGAAATAAAAATAATAACACTGGAAGATTTGTAAAATTATTAACAATATCATAATAAATTTTTATAAGATGAATTTTGTAGAAGAATTGAGATGGCGAGGCATGATACATGACATGATGCCCGGCACGGAAGAACAACTTCAGAAAGAGATGACTTCGGCTTATCTGGGCATTGACCCGACGGCCGATTCCCTGCATATCGGTCATTTGGTAGGCGTAATGATGCTGAAACATTTTCAGCGGGCGGGACATCGTCCGATTGCCTTGGTCGGCGGCGCTACCGGCATGATTGGCGACCCTTCGATGAAATCGCAGGAACGTAATTTGCTGGACGAAGTTACTTTGCGCAAAAATCAGGATGCCATTAAAGCCCAATTGGCGAAATTCCTTGATTTTGAATCGGACGCCCCGAACAAAGCCATATTGGTGAATAACTATGACTGGACAAAAGATTATTCTTTTCTTAATTTTATTCGCGATATTGGGAAATACCTCACTGTCAATTATATGATGTCGAAAGACTCGGTTAAAAAACGCTTGAGTGCGGAATCAAACGAAGGAATGTCGTTTACCGAATTTTCCTATCAGTTGCTTCAAGGCTATGATTTTCTGTTTTTGTATGAAAATTACGGTTGCCGGTTGCAAATGGGCGGTTCCGACCAATGGGGAAATATCACGACCGGAACGGAATTGATTCGCAAAAAAGTGAACGGCGAAGCATTTGCGCTGACTTGTCCGCTGATAACCAAAGCGGATGGCGGCAAATTCGGAAAAACCGAATCTGGAAACGTTTGGTTAGACAGGCGTTATACCAGTCCATACAAATTTTATCAGTTTTGGTTGAACGTGAGTGACGCCGATGCGGAAAAATACATCAAGATTTTTACAGCGATAAGTAAAGAAGAAATCGACAGTTTGGTCACTGAGCAAAATGCCGCTCCGCATCTTCGTCCGTTGCAAAAACGACTGGCGCAGGAAATTACGGTGATGGTTCATTCTCAGGAAGATTATGACGCAGCCGTAGAAGCTTCCCAAATTCTTTTTGGCGGTTCCACTTCTGAAGCCTTGAAAAAATTGGATGAAACCACTTTGTTGGATGTTTTTGCCGGCGTTCCGCAGTTTGAAATATCTAAAGAATCCTTGGCGGAAGGTGTTAAAGCAGTCGATTTGTTTGTCGAATCCGCTGCGGTTTTTCCTTCCAAAGGAGAAATGCGTAAAATGGTTCAAAGTGGAGGAGTCAGTATAAACAAGGAAAAATTGGCAGCTCCCGATACGCTCATTGATACTTCTTACTTATTGGGAAACAAATATTTATTGGTTCAAAAAGGGAAGAAAAATTACTTTTTGCTGATTGTAAAGTAAATTTTCAACTCAAAATTTTGCCATATCAATAAAAAAGCGTACCTTTGCATCGCTTTTTTAAAGCAGCGGATTGTCTCATGGTGTAGTGGTAGCACATCTGATTTTGGTTCAGCCAGCCTAGGTTCGAGTCCTGGTGAGACAACAAATAATGCTTGTAAATAGCTGATATTCAATTGTGAATATCAGCTATTTTTGTTTTTACTGACAAATAAAGATTAAGTCTTTTCCACTTTTTTATAGCAGCCCCGGCATCTAATTAACTTATGTGTCAATTTTATAGGTACGCATACCGAGTATGACCGATTGAAAGATTGTTCAACAATACAATAAATAAAAATATGATTAAAAACGAAAAACAATATGACGCAACTTGCGCAAGAATAGAGGAATTACTCAAAGTGGTAGGCAATGAAACGCCAACGGATGATATAAATTTTATTGAATTGGATTTGCTTTCGGATTTGGTTGCTGATTATGAAGAAGTGCATTATCCGGTAAAAGAACCGGAATTGTCGGATGTTATCAAATTGGGTCTATAAATAAATTACTGCATTTAGGATAACAGGATAACCGGCACGTCTATTCCTTTTTGAAATGGTTGTTGCCGGGGTTTCATCCACATAAATTTGATATTTGCGAAGGATTTCATTCGAAAAATGCTTATCTTTGCGTCATTTAATATATTAGACAAGCATGAGAAGAATTTTTTTATCATTCATTACTATTATGTACGGTTTGAGCCTTTGCGCCCAAACAAAAACGGAGTTGAATTTAGTGCCCGTCCCGGCTCAAATCAAAATCAATGCCGGACAATTTGTTATTAACTCAACCACACAAATCGTTCTGACTCCTCAAAACCAAGAAACGGGAAACGCCGTTGCGATTTTCAACAGTTTATTGAGCAGAGCCGCCGGCTATCGTTTGCAGATTGGAAATTCTCCGCTTTCATCGAATGCAATCGTCTGCAAAATCAATCCGGCAATCAGTAATGCCGAAGGTTATAAATTGTCGGTGAAATCGAACTTAATCACATTGGAAGCGCAAACACCGCAAGGTATTTTCTACGGGATGCAAACTTTGCGCCAATTACTTCCTGCTCAAATCGAACGTCCGTATCCGAGCAATGTCGCTTGGACGATTCCTTGCGTTGAAATCGAGGATTCTCCCCGTTTTGCCTATCGCGGACTGATGTTGGACGTCTGCCGGCACTTTCAACCCAAAGAATTTGTAATGAAATTCATCGATATGCTGGCTTATCACAAAATGAATACTTTCCATTGGCATCTGACGGAAGACCAGGGCTGGCGGATTGAAATCAAAAAATATCCCAAACTGCAACAAATCTCAGCATTCCGGAATCGCACCCTGAAAGGAGGCTACACATCTCCCGACAAAAGACAATGGGATAATGTCCGTTACGGCGGTTATTACACACAGGAAGACATCAAAGAAGTGATTGCTTACGCCCAAAAACGGTTCATCACGATTATTCCCGAAATCGAAATGCCGGGACACGCCGTAGCCGCTTTGACCGCTTATCCCGAACTTTCCTGCACGGGCGGCCCGTTTGAAGTCGAAGGACTTTGGGGCGTTTTCAACGATATTTATTGCCCGAAAGAAGAAACTTTTACATTCCTGCAAAACGTTTTGTCGGAAGTAATGGATTTATTCCCTTCCGAATACATTCACATCGGAGGAGACGAAGCGCCCAAAACCCGTTGGGAACGTTGTGCGCATTGCCAAGCGTTGATAAAGAAAGAAGGTCTGAAAAATGAACATGAACTACAATCCTATTTCATCAAACGGATTGAAAAATTCGTGGAATCTAAAGGCAAACACATTATCGGCTGGGACGAAATTCTTGAAGGCGGATTAGCTCCTAACGCCACAGTGATGTCGTGGCGGGGCGAACAAGGCGGAATCGAAGCCGCCAAACAAAACCACGATGTGATAATGACTCCGAATACTTACGTTTATCTGGATTATTATCAAGCCAATCCGAAAACAGAACCTTTGGGCATCGGCGGTTTTCTGCCTTTGTGGAAAACATATAGTTTCAATCCGACTCCGGCAGCGCTCACACCCGAAGAAGCCAGGCACATTTTAGGCGTTCAGGGAAATATTTGGACGGAATATATCCCAACCTCCGAACATGTTGAATACATGGCATTCCCACGCGGTGCGGCAGTCGCTGAAACAGGCTGGTCTCCCAACGCAAAGAAAAATTACACCGATTTCAAAGCGCGGATGATTCAACAATTCAAACGCTACGATGGAATCGGTTGGAATTATTGTAAATCCATACTTACAGACGAAGAATGAAACAAATATTCTATGCCGTTGCCGCCATCATCCTGTTGTTTCTTGCCATTCGATTGATGTCTAAAGTCAAAGATGTTCCGGAAGAAGAATCTGAACCGGAATATCTTGAAAATGAAGATGAAAATGAAGAAAACAATGACGAGCATAAATTAAAAGAGTTATGAACTACTCCATCAAGGGAATCAGTCAAATAATCGGAGCAAAATCCTCGATTAATTCGGAAAAATCCCCGATTATTCAAATCCTGTTA
>BNTV01000186.1 GCA_025996865.1 Bacteroidia bacterium | reverse complement strand
AAGACCGGAGTCCCGGTTATCCGCTTTGCTCAGCATGTCATTGATGAGGTAAATTTGGCTATTGGCTTTGTAAATTCCCTTTACCGCTCCTACTTTGGCTTTATTGACTATCAAATCATTCTTTGAGGCATAGAATAAAGGCTTCCCATTCTTATCGCTACCTGCCGGGAACAAGGTGTTGGCCGGAACCATAGCTTGTTGTGCCGCCTTATTCAGTTGAAAGAAAAGAGGTACACTATCGGGGATTTCGGGTCTCGGCTTTAGTTGCAGTATTTCTTTGTAATAAAAATCAAGATGAGCTTCCGTTAAGGTATTCAGATGATCCTGTGCAATGCCGAACAGTCGCAAAAATGCGAGGAAGAGGGTCAAATGAGGGGAAGTGGATGCCTTACGCTCTAATTCTTCGAGGGAAGAAAATCTTGCCCGTTTCTCCTTATAATCATAAATCTCCTCAAAAAACGCTCTCCAACGACCCTCTTCCTTATTAGAGTTGTTGTAATATCTAACGTAATTGGCATATTCAGCGCTCTGCCTGACCAAGTCGGCAATCGACCGTTCGTCAATCTTGACGTAATCGCCGGATAATGCTTCGGGAAACCGTTCCAATTGACTGGTTCCTTCCCTGTTTAATGCATATAGTTTGTTGTTATCCATACTCATCTAAAATTAAAGCAATGTTCCTTCCTCCAGATAGAAGGGATATACCAAGTTGTGTCGCGCATTCGTTGCTTTAACGATATACGATATATCGAGGATCATCTTTCCTTCTTGTGATAGATCCGTCAAAATCACATCATCAGGGCGGATACGAGGCTCAAAATTATAGATGGCGGTAAAAACCAAGTCTTTTATTTCTACCCTGTTCATCTCGTTTATCGGTTGAAAAATGAAAGAATTTAGATTGGCTCCGAACGCAGGTTGCATAATTCTCTCACCGACTTGAGTAGATAAAATAATCTCAAGGCTTTCTTTTATATCGTCTTCGTCGGATACCATCTTCACCTTTTTCTCCACTTTGGAAAACGCAGGAGGAAAACTCCAGCCGATACCTAAAAAATTCTTTTTTTCATCCATTGTCTTATCCTCCAATTAGTACTGTTAAACAACCCACCATCGGCATAGCGCCGCAACCACATACATCTGTTGTACGCAGGGCAGGCATCCCTCCAATCAGGACTGTGGTGCTTCCCACCACAAAAGGGGAAGAAGGAATATGCGTGGGCGGAGGAATCACACATACGTGATTGTCTCCCATCACTGCTGCCGGCATCCCTCCGATCAATACGGTGGATACACCCGGACCAACAACTGTTCCTCCATGATTACTTACATCTCCTACTCTTGCTGCTGCTGCCATATCTTTCAATTTATTTGAACCAATGCACCTTTTAAAACGGCGTTGCCTGAAGTAGATACTTCTGCACCGCTTCCCCCTTCGGCTTTGAATGCACTCTGCGCTATAATGTCTATATTGAGTCCTTCCAAAGCGACATCCTTTTTTGCCTTCAGATTGAGCGCTCCGGCGCTTTCGATGGTAATGCCATTACTGTCGAGCACTACCTTGTTGCCATGTTGGTCTTCCAATGAAATTCCCTGGGCGTCATCACTTATGGATAGCTTGTTACCTCCCGGTGTTTCCATCAGAACACTTTTTTTCTCATCATCAAACTCCAACTTAATCTTCGAGC
Source organism: Bacteroidia bacterium (assembly GCA_025996865.1). GTDB lineage: Bacteria > Bacteroidota > Bacteroidia > Bacteroidales > Azobacteroidaceae > Azobacteroides. The sequence goes on along the minus strand of BNTV01000186.1, from coordinate 4,689 downwards.
GCGTATAAATACCTTTTATATTATTAACTGCGTCCGTTTTTTGTGGAGCAGGTATAGTACTGCTGTTCATCATACCCAGAACGACTGCGCCATCGGGATGGTCGTTGATAAAGCCGACAATCACCTCATCGTCAACTTCCGGCCGGAAAAAAGAACCACGTTCGTTCCCCGCATCCAATGTCGCTATCCTTGCCCATATCCCTTTCTCACCGGAGGCAAAACCGGTAAGACAGATTAAAATCCTGTCTTCGCCCAATGGATCGTCTTCCAACTGCATTACTTTGCCTGTCTGCAAACCGTTAATGGCAGGCAACATGCCCGAAGCGCCAAGGCTATTGATATCGTCGTATTTCTTTGCATAAACGGAGGCATCCATTCCGAACCGGATCGTAGTAAACCACTCTCCTTCTTCAATCTGATGCTCGATGCCTGTTACAAATGTTTTACCGTTAAACCTGTCGCCGACTCTCTGCAAGTCAATCATATCTCCGGGGTGTATGTCGGCAAACCCATAAATCCTTACACTACCGGTAATACGTGATAAATTATCCCGCATGATCATGGCATTCAGGTAATCTGTCAGTACACCTTTATCATTCAGCGTCGATTGAACAGCGATTTTACAGGTATCGCTCTGCATGGCAGAAGCCAGGTCTTTGGATAGAATATTGCCTTGTGGAGTATCGCCGATTCCGGTCTTTTGAGACACGCTATCCGGTTCCTGGTTGCTAAAGTTCCATGATTCGGCTTCGTATTCCGTATAATTAGTACGCCCGTCTATCTCGGCTTCAAAGTCGAAAACCCCTGAGCCGTAGTGAATCTCCAATTTAGGATCTTTTTCAAGGTCCGGTTTTTTCACAACTACTTCTCCGTCCTTGGTATATACGAGCATGGAATTGATTTCAGCCCGCATATTGATAAAATCCCAATCGTTGCTGTTATACTGCGTCAGCGATTCATATTTGAAGGATGTTTTGTCGATATCCAATTTCAATCCATATTTCTGAATAATCTCTTCGATTACGTCACTATCGCTTGCTTCCGAATAGACCACATTGTGCCTGTTTGTGGTCATTTTACAGGCTTCGTCTTTTGCAGTTACTACCAGATAAGAGGTTTCCTCCTCTGCTTTAATGGCGAGTTTAACAATAATTCCTTTAAAGATAGTCTCGTTATGCCCGTCGTATCCTGTTTGGATTTCAATCCCATTCCCGATCAACACTTCATCCGTATTGCTTGTCTCAAAATCACCCCTGGCCACATCACCATCCAACAGCACAATCTCGGCTGAAGAGATTTTATTAAACTCCTTCATCACCGTAAGCTTGCTCAGCTTGAATCTGTAGTCAAGTTCTTTGCCTTTCACCAGTATGGATGATGAAATGCGTGATCCGCGGTTGAAAATAGGGTTGTTTGCCATGGATATTAATTTTTCAGTGGAGGGAAATAGAGTGCCGTTCCCGGTTTAATTTTCCGAAAATTATTCAGATTGTTTTTCTCTGCTACGTCTATATAGTATTTGTTGCTTTCATAAATCGTGTTGGAGATGGCGATCAGCAACTCACTTTCTTTCAATACCCGTTTATGTGTGATATCCGGCGATTGTTTATCCAATTCCTTCGCTTCCACTTCTGCACTTTTGACGGCATTGAAAGAACATGTAATTTTTGCTCTGAGCGGATAACCGTTGGGGTGGAACAGTGTGTAAGATATACTTAAAGTTGTCAATACGCATTTCAAAATGAGTTCGCAATAATTTATCACAACATACGGAGGACGGTGTTCTTTCGAGTAGTAATTATATACTACCGATAAAAAATGTTCGATATTTTTTGTCACATCGGTCTTTATGCCATTTATCACGCCTGTGCCGTCCACAATAAAATCGAAAGAATAGGTTTCCGGTTCCGACTTGCTGTACTTCTTTTCCGAAGAAGTAGAACCTGTCGGTTGTTTACCATTATAAGCGATATTGAAGTTCCTTTTGAAATCCTCAGGATTGAGCATCACTATATACGGATCATGTTCAAGCTTTTTCTCAAATTTAACATCGGAATAAGCTGTAAACTTAAGTTTTCTTAATTCACCGGATTCTGAGTCTGCCATTATCTTTCTCTTTTATTCTTATTGTCATTTCTAACGTCCTTCCTAAAGCTTTGTATCACCTTATTGGAATCCTCATTTGTTTGTCTCTCGTTCTTCTCACCGGCTTGTTTTGCTATTTCGGCACGAATAACCAGTTCGTTAATCTGAATTGTCATTTCCGTCTATTATTTTAGTTTCAGATGATCCTTGGAAATATCAATCTTGAGATTTTCACCGCTTTTAAAATCCTTTAGGCTCTTTGATTCGGAACGTTTATAGGCCAATTCGAGCGTCTCAATCACTAATCCGCTTTCTTTTGCATTCAGATCGGATATTTGAATTTTTGTCGGATAGGCATCTATAAAAGTCCAACTCTTTAGCGGATCAAGATTCTCATCCAATAAAGAAACGACAACCTGATGCAGTTGAAAATCAAAATGGCAGATTGCATCTTCAGCCCATTTGACTATATGAGAAGGAAGTGCGTGCAAGGCTCTTTTGAGTACTAAAGGTGGAAACTTCGTGCGAGTAGGAAGTGTATGGGTAAACCTGTTTTCACCTCCTTCCTTGACTGCCTCCGTTTCCAATTCAGCTCCTATTCCACCTACATCCTGAAACCTCGCCTCAATATCAACCCCTTCAAAGCCAATAAAACTGACTTTGAAGTGGAAGCTGGGGACAAATTGATAATCAACTTTCAGTGTTGTTTGTTTTTCCGATGCATTATTCTGATTTGGCATATTCAACCGCTATCCCTTCGTGGGCTAAATCCAATGTCTCAATCAAAACTTCGTTATTCTTTGCATTCAGCGAGCCGCTATCAATTTTGGTAGGAAAAGCATTTTGCACCTTCCAGGTAATAACCGGCTGACTTTCTTCATTCAGCAGGGATATGGTAACTGTCCTCCGCTCAACAGTATTCATTTTAATCGTATTCCACCATTTGAAAAGAGAATCGTCACCGGCTACGGAGCCTCGTTTGAGAGAAATAGCTGTGTATTTCTTCATCCCGGGCATCTTGATATTTGAGAAATTCTTACTCTCGCCATCTCGATATTCAATCACTTCTGTTTCGATGCTTAAACCGGAAACTTCCGAAAAAGCGACTGTCTTACCATCTTCCCATGAAACATTGAAATGAAAGGAAGGAAGCGGATATTTTGTTGTAGAATCCATGATATGTTTATTTATTTGTTAATTAATTCTATTCCTGAACTTTGTGAGAGAAACGCAAGACAATGAACTCAGACGGACGAACGGCTGCCAAGGCTATTTCCACAATAAGCAGTCCATTCTGGATATCTTCGGCAGTCATTGACGACCCTAATCCTACATTAACTATATAGGCGCTTTCAGGGGTTGACCCGGCCAATGCTCCGACGCGCCACAGGTTGTTGAGGAAATTTTCAATCTGGCATTTGATTTTGATCCATGTATTGCCGTCGTTCGGACTGAAAACCGCCCATGCAGTAGATTTCTGTATGCTTTCTTCAATGTAGTTGAACAAGCGTCGAACAGGAATATACCTCCACTCATTACTGTTGCCATCCAGCGTGCGAGCGCCCCAAACCAAAATGCCTTTGCCTGTGAATGCGCGGATGGCATTCACTGATTTACCTGCATTGGAATCTATATTCAGATCGGCCTGTGTCTGGTTGGTAATGATATCCGACAATCCACTAACGGAAGCAATACTTACATTGGCCGGAGCCTTCCAAACGCCGCGATTCCTATCGGTAGCAGATATGATACCGGCAATAGCCCCACTGGGAGGTATCAAGGTTGCCCGGGCATTCAACTCTTTCACGATGTCGTCGTATCCGGGAATCTGAGTGCTGATCGCCTTCTTGCGCAGTTCAAGCGTTAATCTTGCTTCTTCATCAGTTAAACTATCCGGATCAGGAGTTATAATGTCCTCAAGGGTTTCCATAAGTTCATCGCTTATTGGTTTTACTCTAACTGTAAATCCAACCGTGTAGTTGCTCACATCATCAAAGGTAAATCCTTTGGTATAGACTGTAGAGAGGTAGGGATAATAAGCGGCGCCATAGCGAAGCTGTTCAGCATTGCTTGAAATCTTGTTCCTGAAAGTCTGAACATCATCTATCTCTGGCGAGTCAAACTTCTTGATATCCAGTATGGCAAAGCGATCTCCCAAATCTGCACAATGTTTTAAAGCTGCGTTTTGAACAGCAGCCAACTGATCTGCATCAGTCAGACCTGCGGCAGCATCCGGAAAGAGAAGTAAGGTCACTTCATCAATATCGTTCGTTTCCAATGCCTCAATACCGGCCGTAAAATCATCCAAAGCCGGCGTATCGCTGTAATCTCCAATTGGTACAATGTAGCATACTCCACCTCCATTGTCATAAAACAAACGGATGCTGTCATACAATACAAATGTGCTGTTATTGATATACACTTTAGGCTTAGGAGGAGTCTCAGTAGAAGTGACCTTACTTCTCTTTCCGGATGCTGCCACAGGTTGTTGAGGAAATTTTCAATCTGGCATTTGATTTTGATCCATGTATTGCCGTCGTTCGGACTGAAAACCGCCCATGCAGTAGATTTCTGTATGCTTTCTTCAATGTAGTTGAACAAGCG
>BNTV01000185.1 GCA_025996865.1 Bacteroidia bacterium | reverse complement strand
TTATAATTTGTAATAAAATATGAAAGATGAAAGATGAAAGGTGACAAATAATTAATGATTCGTTATTGTTTACCGCTTATTGGTAATTGATAACTGTTTTTTCTTTAACTTTTACCTTTTTCTCATGAGGGGTGAGGTGTGCTGTGTGCTGTGTGCTGTGTGCTGTGTGCTGTGTGCTGTGTGCTGTGTGCTGTGTGCTGTGTGCATATTAGCAGAATTTACGGGAACAGCGCAAAACTCCGCCATTGTTTTGTTCAAACGGCAAGCAAAAAACAACATCCGTATTACAAAGATTCCTGAAACACAAATATTTGTCGCATCCTGTTCTTTTCGATTTAGCAACATTTAAATATAATTGAGGACAAAGATACAAATACTATTTTGAACCGCCAAAGATATTTTCAACTTTAATAGCAAAAGGTTTATTTAAGCCACAAGCCGCCACTTCGGTGCCACAAGCAACCGTGAACGCCAAAATTAATTTAGAATCAATTTGTTACGAGTACATTTGTTTCGCATTAATAATGATGCGAACATTAATACCCGTAAATCATGGACGAAAAAGTCAAGAAAGGCGACAGGCAAGTATTGCTCGCCGTAGTAGATGCCGAAGACGGCCAAGGCAAAACATTGAAAGCCGTTACAGGCTTGGACGACAAAGGAAAACTGAAAACCGTCAGTCCCGACAAGAACAACCAAAGCAGTTTCCTTGAAATCGACACCAACCGGAATCTGTTGGAGAATTTCTTTAAAAAATTTCTGGAGCAATCTAAAAATCCCGCTCATACGGGATTTTACCTGGTTGCACAAAAGGTGCTGGATAAAATTCTTAAATCCCTTCCCATCCGGCCGGAACAACTCGAACCCTACCGCGTTGAGCCTAAACAATTTCTTGTTGAAAGACAGCAGGCGGCACTTGAAAAGACACCGTCTCCCGAACAAAAACCGGTCGTTTCAGGAGAACAAAAACCTGTTTTTGAACCGTTTGACGAAAGCCGCATCAACCGCAGGGGCTTGGAGCCGCTCGGCGTGAAATGGGAGGATATAGAGCCGGAACTGAAAGCGATGCTCTACGGACACAAATCGCCGCATCTAATCCCGATGAAACCTGTGGTGGAAGGAATCGAAATACCGACACAAGGCCGCCTCTCCCTTGTAGAATGTCCCGACGGGCATTTGCGTTTCGATGTGCATTACGCCCAAAGCAAACTCGATTTGGATTCTCCTGTTCATGGCGTACTGCTTACGCCCGATGACAAGGAACAACTCTTAAAAACCGGTAATGCAGGACGTGTCATCGAACTGGTATCTGCAAATCAACGCATCAAGCAAATCGCTTGACTTTACCTACGAGGGTTTGGATAGAAACCGCTACCGGCAGGATAATAAACAGGAACGGGGCGCAGACCCCAAAGGCATAGTCATTCCCCACAAGCTGGCAGGCGTGGACTTGTCGCAAAAACAGCACGATGAATTACGTTCCGGAAGCGCGGTATATATAAAAGGTATGGTTATCCAGGGAAAAGAGCCGCAGAACCTGTATGTAAAAGTGAATTACCAAAAAGAAAAACTGGATTTTTTCAGGTGGAATCCCGACAAGGCAAAGAAACAGGAACAAGCAAAACCTGCCGAATCACAAATCAAAAAGCCGCTGGTAAAAAAACCGGCAGGCATTAAAATCTAATCTGTCATGAAAATCATAATGTCTGAACCATGATTTAAGGATTAAAAGATAGTCAGGATTTAATCAACTTATCAATTTATTGTTATGTAATCGTTTAAATTCTAAACTTTTTGAACCAAAATTTATTAACAAACCTATTTGCATTCTATATGCTTCAAGATAATTTATGGTTTGGGCTAAATGTACATCTTCAAGTTTAATAAGAGCTTTTAATTCTACCATAATCTTTTCCTCAACGAAAAAATCTACTCTTCTTGTTCCAATTTGCGTATTTCTGTAAAAAATGGGCATTTCCATTTCCCGAACAAACAGTAATTCCTCATGTTGCATTTCTATGGCTAACGCTCTTTGATATATCACTTCCTGAAATCCATTACCTAATGTGCTATGAACGTTCATGGCGCATTTAATGATTCTTTTTGTTAAGTCTTCGTATAACATCATAGTTTATTTTTTTGTAAAGGTAGTTAAAATACTTAAATACAAAAAGAATTCTTGAGTAATCAAGAAAATCTTTTAATCCTAATAAATCAAGGTTCAGACAATGCGGAATCGTTGGAAAATACGGTACTGAATATCCGCAGCGTGGACAACAAAAAAATTACAGACCACCACGCATTGCTCATCACGGAAAACCGCCCCGGCGAGCTTTCCGAAGACGAACGCACATTGTACGAAATGATAGCCGGACGGATGCTTGAATCCTTTTCGGGAAAATGTAAAAAAGAAAACACGGTAATCAGCCTTACAAGTGCGGACATTGCTTTTTCGGCAAGGGGAAGTGTAATGCTTGCTCCCGGATGGCGCGGCGTATTCAATTCCCAAGACGAAGAAAAAGAGGAAGATGCAACACTATTGCCTGCCGTTGCGCAGGGCGACCGGCTAACCGTAAGCGATTGCGGGGTATTGGAAAAACAGACCAAGCCCCGCCCGATACACACCGAGGCATCACAGCTTTCCTCAATGGAGCAAGCAGGGCGGGAACTGGAAAACGAAGATGAGCGCGAAGCCATGAAAGATGCAGGTATCGGAACTCCCGCCACACGCGCGGGGATTATAGAAACCCTTCTTTTACGCGAATATATGCGGCGTGAAAAGAAATCGCTTGTGCCGACCGAAAAAGGACTGGTTGTATATCAGGCGGTAAAAGACAAAAAGATTGCCGATGCAGCTATGACCGGCTCATGGGAAAACGCCCTTTCCAAAATCGAAACGGGCAAAATGAGCGCCGCTACCTTCCACAAGGAAATAGAAATTTATGCCGCACAGATTACTGCCGAATTGTTGGAAACGAAAATCGAAGGGCAGGGAAGTGGAAAATGGCTGACCGTTCCATGCCCCAAATGCAAGACCGGTCATGTTGTTTTCTTTCCAAAAGTAGCCAAATGCGATAATGCCGGTTGCGGATTGCTCGTTTTCCGGGGAGTGGCAGGCAGGGAACTGACGGACAGCCATCCTTTATTGGCAAACGATGCGGCATTTATTGCCGCCTGTGTGGAAACGGCCACCGAAGCATACAACAATGCCATCAGGGACGGACTGCCGCACAACCGCGCGGAAGAATTGGCAAACGTCGAACTCTACCGTGAACTGCTTTTCTCTCCCTATAATACCATTGTCAATATTATCTGGAACGAGTTTGCCGCCGAAATACCGGAAGACGATGCCCGCGAAGCCGCATTACTGTTATTGCCGCTTTGTAGCAGGGTGCTGGAAAAATACAGCTTGTCGGATGATTTCGCCGAAACGCCGGAATATTACCTGTTATATACGGAACTGACCGGAACCATTCAAATACTCCTCGAAGATGGCATACAATAAAAAGGTGCATCTCCGGGAAAATATTGATGCCATAAAAACAGCTTTTTCCCTTGACAGGGAAAAACGACCCGCCACAGCCGGAGAACGCGAAATTTTAGCCAAATATTCCGGCTTTGGCGGAATCAAAGCCATCCTGAAACCGGCATCCACTCCGGCAGATGTCCTTTCATGGAACAAAACGGATGCGGAACTGTTTCCCCTGGTTGCGGAACTGCACGAAGTGTTGCGGGAAGCATCCCAAAACGAAGTTGGTTATTCAAATTTGGAGACCGCTGCTAAATGAGTTTTTGTCTTTACACAAAGTACCCGTGCGAGGAGGATTATCTCCCCGACAATTTGTGCAATAACTTTGTGCACCTTCTGGAGAACTACTTGATGATCTTAGATGAGTTGTTCCAAAATCCGCAGGATAAGGATGAAACACATGATACTGACCATCAGACTGAGAACATTTAGGACATGACTTTAGAGTTCTATCTTTATTATAAATGGAGATACTTAATTCTTGTTTGCAATGTATACAATTCATAATGCAAGTTTATATATTTATTATTCTTCAATAAGCCCAATTATCCAATTAACCCATGACATAACGGTAGATGCTCTCCGCTTATAAGTTTCATCTGAGTTAATATTATATAACTTGGACTGTTTCATTATTTCAACGACTTCATCATAAGAGGGAATGTCTCCTTTTTCAAAATAAAGTTGTAAGGTCTTGTTGAATGCAGTACGAGACAAGATAAGTTTCGCAAATGCGAATTGTCTGTCAATAATAGACAAGGTAAAAATACGCAATCCTTCTTGTGTCAAACTACAACCAATCTGTCCATTCTCCTTATAATTTTCAATAAGTCCAAGATATTTTGCCGCATTGGAATAATAATCAGTTTGCCTTGAATCAAAGTCATAATTTTGAGTTATTTCTTCCTTGCTTAAAAATCCTCTTTGCCTTAATAATTCGCAAAGATTGATTACTCGTTCAAAACTATCTGCTTGAGGAAAAGGGAATTGAGGTTCTTTTACGATCTTGACAGTATCTAATACTTGCTGTATAGATTCGGTATTGATAGCACCCTCCTGAACTGCATACTTCTTATGTTTGATAAGTTTTATTGAATTGTAAAGAGCTGCATCTTCAAAAATATATTCTCGAAGATGAAAGATGCCATTAGAGTAAGTCAGAAAAATAGGTCTGACTTGTTTTATTATTTTGCTATTCCATAACCGATAAGGATAAAATAATTGGCGGATCAAAAAATCATCTGAAATATAATTTTTTGCTTCAATAAGATTTAATGAGTTGTCTCCTTCATAACCACCGTCAATTTCGATCTGAGAGTTTCCTACGTTTATTTTGAACAGACCTTTTGCGGAATTGATTTTGAAATCGAATAAAGAAGAACTCATCCTGCCACTGACCGTTGGTAGTAAAGTGTCTTCTCCTGTGAAATCATTGAGTATTTTTGAAACATAGGCACAATTTATCGCTGTAGATTCACTAGTTATGTCTTTGTAATCAATGCTTTCTAAGAATGTTGGAAAATTTATAGGCGTAATCTCGACATCATCTTTATTAAAATCACAAAAAGTCTCGAAAGATCCTATTTCATACGTTCCTCTGGACGTTGGTAATATTGATAATTTATTATTCTCAAATAACTTTGGAAGCTGAGATTTATGATCAAATTTTGTCATTAAACGAGCCTCTCTAAACTCATTTATTTCTGTTGCAGAGATGGATGCACTCCCATCAACTGTGATTTTATCAAGAATTAGATGCTTATCAAAAATCTTTTGCCAAGCAATGTCATTTTTCGATTCACTCATAATTCCTAATTAAAAGTTCATCTATTTCCCCACGTTTATCAGCATCGGAATTTATAGTACGAGTTGCTTTAACTGTAGTTATATTATAATTACGATATTGATCTTTTATAAAACCTGATGCAGAATTAGATAACAAGAATTTTATTCCTCGATTGGTCAAATCATCGCACGCTTCGCGTAGTCTGGCTTGATCAAACATATTCCATCCACCCTGTACATATCCGGTAAAATTAGAACTTTCGGAAATAGGATGGTAAGGCGGATCAAGATAAACAAATGAATTATCACTAACATTCTTAAGTACATCCTCGTAATCTCCGTTAAGCAATTCGATATTATTTGAGTTTAAATAGTAGGAAACAGCTTTTAATACAGGCTCATTAACAATATTCGGGTTTTTATATCTCCCAAAAGGGGAGTTAAATTCTCCGGCATTATTCACTCGATAAAGCCCATTAAAGCACGTCTTATTTAAGTAAATAATACGTGATGCACGCTGTATCTTTCCTAATTTTTCAAATTCGCTGGTTCGATCCAATTGTCTTATATTGTAAAAATAGTCTGACTCATTTTTATGTTGCTTTAGGTCGATAATGAGTTCATTCAGATTATTTTTAACGACTTCGTAAACATTGATAAGTTCGGAATTGAAATCATTAATTATTGCGTTCTTCGGTTGCAGGTAGAAAAGGACAGCCCCTCCACCAACAAAAGGCTCAACGTAGGTGCAATTTTTCATATTCTTAGGCATAAGAGCAACGATAGAAGGCATTAGCTGTCTTTTACCACCGACCCATTTTACAAATGGTGCTATTAATTTGTTTTTTGCCACTTTTCTTAATATTTCTGAAATTTTTTTCGATGTTTCAAAAAAATACGAAGTTCGTAATGTTATTTGAAATATCGTGACAAAGTTACTATTTTTTTCTTATTGAACATGATTTTTTAGGAGCAATAAATAAAACTTTATTCTTGTGGTAATTTTAACACACGAACAATTCGGCATGATACCCCAGTCGCCTGAAATACAGCAGAAAATTTTGCAGGCTGAACTGGACAACGTAGAGGAGAATTTGGCAGTCCTGAACCTGACTTTTACC
>BNTV01000184.1 GCA_025996865.1 Bacteroidia bacterium | reverse complement strand
TGTCTGCCAAAAACTCCGGTGACTGGTCGATGCCCAAAGAGATGTCGCGAAGGCTTAAGCATTGGTTCAACTGTCCAAACATTGTACTAACCAACTGGTCATAAGTAAAATACGCAGAACAATACTTGTCCGTTTTGTACTTGTTTACACTTTTGCGAAACAAATTATGTGGTATCAAGTCTATAATTTGCTTGAAGATGGGTTTGTCCGATTTTTTTCCTAACTTTGTCGCCATAAAAAGTTCTTTGATAGTTATTGTGATTCAACACCACAAAAGTAACATTTTTCAGGGAACTTTTTATCTTAAAATTGTTTGGACAGCTATGTACTTTTGTAGAATTATTAATTTTAATTTTTCCAACTTATGAAACGAATTATTTTTTGCTTATCCCTCTTGCTCTGCTTTGGTCTTGCTAATGCCCAGACTGCTAAAAAACAAACCATTTATGATTTTACAGTAAAAACCATTGATGGAGAAAATTTCTCTTTAGCTTCTCTAAAAGGGAAGAAAGTGTTGATTGTCAATGTGGCGTCCAAATGCGGACTGACACCGCAATATGAGTTTTTGCAACAACTTTATGACCAGTACAAAGACAAAAATTTTGTAATTATCGGTTTCCCTGCCAATAATTTCGGCCAACAGGAACCGGGAACCAATGTGGAAATCAAAGAATTTTGCACCTCCAAATACAGCGTTACTTTTCCGATGATGGAAAAAATTTCCGTCAAAGGCGACGACATTGCACCGCTTTACAAATGGCTTACCACGAAAGCCGGAAATGGCGTGGGCGACGCCGAAGTGACCTGGAACTTCCAAAAATTTCTGATTGACGAAGAAGGTCATTGGGTAAAATCAATCGAACCCAAAGAATCTCCCGTTTCGGAAGCAATAATCTCTTGGATTAAGGGTTGATAACTGATGAAGAAAGGCAGTATCCTGATTGTCGATGACAACAAAAATGTGTTGACGGCATTGCGAATCCTTCTCGAAAATTATTTCGGGAAAGTGGCGTTGTTGACTTCTCCCAATCAACTTCATTCGCATGTAAGGGAAATTGCACCCGATATTGTGCTGTTGGATATGAATTTTTCCGCCGGAATTAATACGGGAAATGAAGGTTTGTACTGGCTTTCGGAAATAAAAAAAATAGACGCCGACCTTCCGGTTGTCTTGTTCACGGCTTATGCCGATATTGATTTGGCTGTGAAGGCCTTGAAACAAGGGGCATCCGATTTCGTGGTCAAACCTTGGGACAATGCCAAACTGATTGCTACCTTGCAATCGGCGCTTTCGTTGCGGGAATCGCGCAAAGAAGTCAAGCAATTGCGCGAGCGACAGAATGTTATCAACTTAGAATTGAACAAGGAACGTGAAATTTGCTGGGGCGTTTCCGAGTCCATGCAAGAATTGCATCGACTGATTCAAAAGGTCGCCCAAACGGATGCCAACATCCTGATTACCGGCGAGAACGGCACGGGAAAAGAAGTGATTGCCCGCGAAATTCAACGGCTTTCGACCCGCAACAAAGAAGTCCTGATTACGGTTGATATGGGCGCCGTTACGGAATCGCTGTTTGAGAGCGAGCTGTTCGGGCATGTCAAAGGCTCTTTCACGGATGCCAAAGCCGACCGGATTGGTAAATTTGAAGCGGCCAACCGCGGCACTTTGTTCCTTGATGAAATCGGAAATTTATCTTATCCTTTGCAAGCTAAATTGTTGAATGTCTTGCAGTCGCGACAAATCATCCGGGTGGGCGACAACAAACCCATTCCGGTCGATATTCGCCTGATTAGCGCGACCAATCGTCATTTACAGGAATCGGTGCGGAAAGGCGAATTTCGGGAAGATTTGTTGTACCGCATCAACACCATTCAGGTGGAGATTCCGCCTTTGCGCGAACGATTGGAAGATATTCCGTTGCTGGCGGACTTTTTCCTGAAAAAATACGCCCGAAAATACAACAAAGAAAATATTCAACTTTCGGCCGAAGCCCTCGAAAAATTGAAAGAATACCGTTGGCCGGGAAACATCCGCGAATTGCAACATACTTTGGAAAAAGCCGTTATCCTGTCGGATTCGGCGGTCTTGCAAGTCAACGATTTTTACCTGAACAAATCCACATCGTCCGATACCGGGTTTGACCATCTGACTTTAGATGAAGCGGAGAAAATACTGATACTTAATTCATTGAAGCGAAACAAGGACAATCTGTCGGCTGTGGCGACACAATTGGGAATCACGCGGCCAACGCTGTATAGCAAAATGAAAAAATATGATATCAGTTAAGGGGTAACTGAAATGTTTAAATCGATTCAATACAAACTGAATATTTATACGGCGCTGTTGGTTTTCGCAGTTGCCGGAACCACTTTTTTATCCTCACAAAAGACTATGTCTATGCGATAATCGGTGTGGTAATCATACTTTCTTGTTTTTCGGCCTTGGGAAAATGCTATAAACGATACAATCAAAATATTCTGTTTCTGCTTAATGCATTGGAAAACGGAGATTATTCTTTTCATTTTTCGGAAACGAAATTGTCGCCACGGGAAAAGGAAATGAATCAGTTGATGAACCGCATCAAGGATATTCTGGCGAATGCCCGGAAAGCAGTGATTGAGAATGAGCATTTTCTGAGCCTGATTATCGAAAGCGTTTCGACAGGTATCGTCATCATCAATGACCGAGGCATTGTTCAACGGGTCAATCAATCGGCTTTGGACATGTTCGGTCTTCCGGTTTTTTCACATGTCAACCAGTTACATACCATCAATGAGACTTATCCGCGGCTGTTTCTTGATTTGCAGGCGGGCGACAGTATTCAACTTTCGTTGCCGACCGAAAGGGAAGAATTGTCCATCAGCCTGCATGTTTCCCAAATCCGGCTCAAACGGGGAATGATGCGGATTATTACTTTGAATAATATCGGTAATGAATTAGAAATGAAAGAAATGGAATCATGGATTCGCCTCATCCGCGTGATGACCCACGAAATTATGAATTCCATTGCGCCCATCACTTCTTTGAGCGAAACCATGCATTTCCTGCACCGCGACGGCCATATCAATCCGGAAGATTTGAAACAAAACACCCTCGAAGCGTTCGACACCATCCACACCACCGCTTCCGGCTTGTTATCGTTCGTCGATTCGTACCGAAAATTTACCGCTGTACCCAAACCGGAGAAACGGGATTTCAACCTGAACGTCTTGATCGACAAAGTAATCAAGCTGCATCATATCACCCCTCGAAAACGGCTCCGGGCGGTGGTGAGGTGGCATATCCGGTCGGTGATGCGGCATCTCTGCGAAGAAATGTTGGGGCACAAGCCGCATAATCACGAAATAAAGCAGCAGACCGCCGAGCGAGATTCCGATGAAGGCGAGGATTTTCTTCTTCGACAAAAAGTGGGGGACAAACACATTCAGATTCAGATAGAAATAGGCGAGCAAAAACAGATTACTCACAATAAAAAACCCCGGATGCCGCGAAATCGCCGCCATCATATTCGTATCGTTGATAATCGGAGAGGCAATAAAGATAATCCACCCAACTGAATGCGCGAAAATCAAAATTGCCTTCTCTTTTGAAATCTGTAACATAATGCCTTTATTTCACTGTAAATGATTGACTTGTGCCGCCGGAATAGGTACCGCCAAGGTTGTAGCCGTTCACGGTGGTGCCACCGGTGATTGTGCCGCCGCTATAAAATGCGTAGGACGTGCCTTTCGCGAATTGGGGCGATGAAAGGAGCATTATGAGCGAGTTGCCGCCGCCCATACCGCCAGGACCACCCATACCACCGCTTGAGGCTGTTGGGACTTGATAGAGCAAAATCCATTCGCCTGCTGCATTTTTAATGCCGAGTTGCGTGGATGCTGCCGCTGTAACCTTGACGAAGCCTTGCGTTGAGGTGGACGATGGACCGCCGCCCATTGATTGCGAGCCAACGCCGATAATTGTTCCGCCGTTGATGATGAAGGTGTTGTTGTCGCAGTCGAGACCTTCTTCTGCGCCTTGCGCAATGATTGAGCCGCCGGTAATCGTGATGGTGCCGTTGCTGTCGATGGCATCGTTGCCGGTTGCCTTGCAGTAGAGGTTGCCGCCGTTGATTTGGATGTGCGTGGCGGCATTGATGCAATCGTCCACGGTGCGAATTTCGATGTTGCCGCCATTGATGGTCAGCGTGGTTTTGCTCTCCAAACCTTCGCCGCCGTCGGTTGTACCGTTCAGGCGAAGTGTGCCGCTGTTGACAATCATATTGCCCGTGCTTTTGATAATTTTGGGGTTGGCATAATCGGAATTGTCCTGTCCGCCTCCGCCGGGGCGACCTCCGCCGCTTGTTGAGCCTGTAACGAGAAACTTCGCGCCGGTGGTGCTTGCCGTGATAGTGAGTGCATCGTCGCTTGCGCCCGCCTTGCCGATAGTCATTGTGCCATCAGCCGAAATGCCTTTGCCGGCAGTGCCCGAACTGCGGCAAGTGATGGTGCCGCCTAAGAGCGATATGTTGGCATCGCTTTTGATGCAAGCCGCCGAATAGGAATCTTTTGCGCCTGTTTCGTTGGTGTAAACTGCGCCGTCGCCTGCTGTCGCGATGTTGATTTCGCCGCCGGTGATTGTAATATCGCCGTCTGCGGACAATCCTCTGCCGCCGTTGGCTGCTTTGAGGCTGTTAATGGTGATGGTGCCGCTACTGACGGTGATGGTGCCGTCGGCTTTGATGGCGGTGCAGTAGGAGGGGTCGAAGCCGCTGCCGATTGGTTCGAGTACGGCTGCGCCTGATGTTTCGAGCGTGATATTTCCGCCGGTTATTGCCACATCTGCCTTACTGCTGATGCCTTTCGACTGTGCGCCTGCAATGTGCATCGTGATGTTGCCTGCGTTTACGCTCACGCCCGCGTCGCCTTTGATGCCTTTTACGTCCGCGGCGGTGGATGTAATGTTGATATTGCCACCGTTGATGACCGCCGTACCCGTGCCTGCATCAATGCCATCGCCCGAAGCGGAAATATTCAGCGAGCCGCCCGATTGCAAAAATCCAACTTCGGCGTGGAAGCCATCGGATGCCGCCGAAGTAACGGTTATATCGCCGCCACGTACCGTAATGCTCTTTTTGCTGCTTGCAATGGCGTGTTTCGCCGTGCCGCTGATGCGAAGTTTGCCATAGCCCTCAAATTCGAGCGAGCCGCTTTTGCTGATGAGCGTGGCGTTTTCTTCGTTACTTGCATTGTCGGACAAAATATTAGTGCCTTTCAGTTCGACAATGGTAATGCCTTCGTTTTTCGTAATCTGAATGGGCGGAAGTTTCGATGCAGAGGTGATTACCGCGCTGTTCAACGTCAGACGGAGCGTATTGGGATTGACTGCATTGTTCTGAATTTTGAGCGAGCCGTTGGATGTTGAGCCGGTAATATAGAACTCGACCTCTCCCGTTGCAGAGGAAGCAATTGTAACGTCTGCGCCACTTTTTGTTACGGTAACGCTGCCATCCGCCGGAAGATTGCTGATAATAGCATCGTTATTTGAATAAACGATGTTTATAGCATTTTCGCTTATTATACTTGCCTGCAAAGCAATATTTTGCGAAGTAAGATTTGCATTATTTACCGTAATATCGGTAACTACTCCGGCATCGTAGCTGTCAAGCGTAGCAATGATGGTGTAGGTGCCTGCGGGAACATCGGTGAGCGTATAAGCACCGTTGGCATCTGTCGTAACTGCCTGTCCCACAAGCACATTGTCGGCTGCTGTTTGCAGTTGCAGGGTTGCTCCTGCCGCCGCACCGCCGTCAGAAATGGTTACCGTGCCGCTAATCAAGTAGGTGGCTACGGTAAACTTTTGCAGCACAGCATCTTTGCCGCTCACATCGCCGGTTAACTGAAAGTCGGCAATGGTTGCCGTTTCATAACCATTAAAGATTACAACAATTTTGTAGGCACCCGCCGGAATGCCCGAAAACGTATATGCACCCGCAGCATCGGTGGCAGTTTGCCCGAGATTGCTGCCATCGGTGGCATTTTGAAGTTGCACGGACGCGCCGGAAGCCCCTCCGCCATCGGATGTTGTAACCGTTCCGCCGATGCTGTATGTCGGCGTGTTGTTTTTGTTTTCCACCGGTTGCTCATCGGACTCACAGCCGAAACTTAACACTAAAATAGTCCCTGCGCACAGCGCGAAGACAGCCTTCGCCGTCTTTTCAATCCTAATTGATAATTTCTTTGTTTTCATAATGAATTTTATTTTGGGTGCAAAGTGACAAAAAATAGTTGAGACCCCACCCAAAGATTGGGTAAAAAGCCCAAACAAAATGATTTTCGGCATTATGATGTTTGGCGTAGCAGGGCAGGAAACCCCATCGCTCGGCATAGCTGTCCAAACAATTTTAACCCACATTGCAATTACCCACTCATAATCCTCACAGATTCAGTCGTGTTATTTTTGAGATTTTCCGATTTTGGCACTACGGATTTTTTCCGGACAAATGGCGCCTGTCGGTAGCTTAAG
>BNTV01000183.1 GCA_025996865.1 Bacteroidia bacterium | reverse complement strand
CTGCAATTTTAATCGTTTTTGCTTGTGCTGCGTTCATATTGTTGAATTTTAGTTGATTAATTACTTTTCTTTTTTCAAAGGCAATAATCTTTATCAGTTCAGTATAGGTTATTATATATATACCCAACCTGAACCGAACCGATTTTCAGTAGTGGAAATCGGGATTGTAGCGGTAAAGTTTGTCCATTCCCTGCATAATCATTCGCTTGTTGCAAAGGAATTGTTTCAACTGCTTTGCTTTTGTGTTGCCAAACTCGCAACAAACAGAGGAATAGCACATTCTCAAACGTTCTATCAAAGTGCTGTACGAAAGACTGTCAGCAATAGAAAATACCTGTTCCAATGCTTCTCGGTGCTTTTCTTCCGAAACTTCGCGATAATCAAATGTTTGTTTCTTTTCCGATTTTTTAGGCTGATAATCCTCAACCAATTCGGGCAAACTGTTTTCATTTATCCTGAACGCAAACGGCTCAAAATCGCGGTCGCGGATAAACATAACCGTAACGGAACTAATGTCTTTATCAAACTCGTCTTTCGTAATCTGTAAAACTGTTTCGGCTTTGTTGTTGAGTTCCGTTCCCAAATGTCCGCGCGTATTGTCGTCGCCCTTGTTGAGATGCAAAACCGTATGGATATGGATTTGCCTTTCGTCCGTCCATTGCATCAGTTTTGTAATCAGATTTGTTGATTCGCTCGGACTGTTGATGTCGTAAGCCAAATCGCGGATGCCGTCAATAACCACCAAGCCGAGATTTTCTGTATTGTAAATAGCGTTTTCAATGACGGACAGGCGCATTTGCGGGGTCAAACGCCGCAAGCAGTTGAATTTCAGATTTTCGGGATGTTCATTATCTGGAATTTCAGCCAATGCCAAAATACGCTTCAATACTCTTTTGCAATGGAATTTGCTTTGTTCGGTGTCAATGTAAATGATTTTCCTTTTGCTTTCAGGGAATGAGGCGCGGTAATTCAAAACTGTACCGTTACTCAGAGCCGCGGCGACAATGGCGCATATATTGAAAGTTTTCTTGCTTTTCGCCTTTCCTGTGGATGCGCTGAAATTGCCCAACGTACCGATAATTGAATCGTCTATGCGCAACACGACAGGCGGAGACGGAAATTCATCGGTAATTCGCAGGCTGGTATTTTGCCAGATTTCGGGCAAGGACAATGGCTGTTGTCGATTTTTTTTTCCATCGCCTATTTCCTCCCACCTGTTTTACGTCCTGCCAATTCAAGGGCAAGTTCGGCATCGACAATAATCTTACGCCCGATTTGAGTTATCGCCTTATCAATCTTCCCGCTTTTCTTGATTCGGTTGGCGGTCGGCATACTGCACCCGAAAAGTTGGGAGATACCTCGTATTCCGTAAACAAACTTTTTGTTCGGATTGATTGCAGGTGAAACAATAAAATCTTTCTGTCCGCTATTTTGTTGCAGGAAAAGAAATTCTTCTCCTGTCATTTGCCAAAGCGGCTTTAATTTTAAATCATTGATATTCATATCCTATCATATTTTGATAGCAAAAATACAACAGGATATTATACAATTTCAAATGTTTGAGAGAAGTGGCAGGGGTTTGCTGCGGTTGGCTCCGCGAAGGTAGGACAAAAGGTGTTTTTTTAACAGTTATAATTGATTGAACTTATCCATTGCGCTAACTTTTATATCGTCCGCAATATCAATGTAGGGCTTCATTGCCTTGTAATCATGATGTCCTGTCCATTTCATAACCACCTGTGGCGGAATACCTAATGACAAAGCGTTGCAGATAAACGTTCTTCGGGCGGCGTGAGTTCCCAATAGTGCGTATTTGGGCATAACTTCATCTATGCGTTGATTGCCCTTATAGTATGTTTCGCGAACAGGCTCGTTGATTTCTGCCAGTTCCGCCAACTCTTTCAGGTAGTCATTCATCTTTTGATTGGATATAACAGGCAAAGCCTTATCGTCTTCAAAAGCAACGTCCTTATATTTGTTGACTATGGTTTTGCTATGGATATTCAGTTCTATGATAAGGTTATCCGCTGTTTTAATCGTGGTAATTTCAATGTGATTATCTTTTACATCGCTACGTTTGAGATTATACACATCGGAATGTCGCAAGCCTGTGAAACAACAAAACAAAAATACATCTCGGACACGTTCAAGGTATTTTTTCGTTTCAGGTATTGCAAAATCGCGTAATTGGTTTAATTCTTTCCATGTCAAAAAGATAACTTTTTTCGGTGCGTTTTTCAGTTTAGGTTTGTAGGAATCGAACGACATATTTTCGTTATAGCCTTTCTTCACAGACCAACGCAAAAACCATTTCAGGTAATTGATTTGTTTTTCAATGGTGTTGTTCCGCATATCCAACTTCCGCAAGTAATTCATATAGTCTGAAAACCAATTGTCATCCAATTTTTCAAAATTGGGATGATTGTCATACTCTTTCAAATGGTTGCGTACAGCTTTGAATTTTTCGTAGGTAGCATTTCCCCAACTGTTCTGGTTGCCACATTCCTTTATAAACTCGTCAAAGGCAGCATTGAAAAGAATTTTGGGCTTTTCCTCAATAATTTGTTGTTCTGTTTCAGGTTGTTTGTAACGGTTGGCAAAGGATTCTTTCAATTCTTCGGGCGAAGGATTGATGTTCTGAACCTCAAACTCCTTGAAAATATTTTGAATGTCGGTATAATACATCAACAAATCGGCATTGATTTCGGATGCGCTTTGTTTGAGTTTGTTTGTACATCCATTTTTAACACGCTGTTTTTCAGAATCCCATTTGGATGCGTCAATCCGATAACCCGTACTGAAATCAATCCGCTGACCGCCATAAACCACCCGCATACGGATAGGCATGTTATCCATAACCACTACGCCGTTTTTCTTACGGCTTTCAAGTGCAAAAATAATGTTCCTCTTAATAATCATAACATTTCAAGATTTTAAAGGCAAAAATCGCCCGAAATTCACACCCAAAATTACACCCAATTTTTGATATATGCAAATATATTTCGAGATATTTCATTTGAAAATAGCTTTATAATAACCTGTTTATAAACAGATAATTGATAGTATATGATTTTTTATGATATTATAGGTTATAGATCCGTCCATACCACTCTAAACTCTGAAATACAAAGAGTTAAAAACAAAAGGGACTAAAATAGGGACTAATCCTGTTTTAGTCTTCTTTTTTTATCCAAAGCCGGCAACAAAAAAGCAACCCACAATCTTGCGAAAACAGGCTGCCAAAACACATGGTTTTCAAAGGAATCGTTTTTATTTACCAAGTTTCATTCCAATCTTGGTATCCATAATTTACCGAACTCGAAGAACCCCTGTACAAAAACACTTTTTTTTCTGTTTTCATATTATAGGCCTCGTCCACGACAATATTTTTAGATGAAGCGGCATCCACATACCCGTATGAAACATATACAACAAATAAAGTATATTTCCCGCTTGGTATCTTTTCAAACGTATTTATACCGGATGTTACAGGTGATTTGTATTTGTATACATCCGTAGAACCGTCTGTATAAGTAATGGAATTGTCCCGATAGAAAGAATAATAACTTTTGTCCTTGTCAATAGTTTTACCGTTTTCGTCAAACAAATAAACATAAGAAGGCGCTGCAATTTTTTCTTCTGATGCCTGTGAATATTGTGTATAAACATTCACAAAAAATGTTTGTTCCAAATAAAAACGGAGTAGGCATAAGTTTAGTATTTGAAATTTGTTAAATCAAAATGCGTTTGCCGGTAAATCGAAAATAAAAAAAATTTGATTTTACAAAAAAAATAATTATCTTTGCACCCGCTTTACGTAACCGCTGGCGAGAAAAAGAGTGGCTCGCGAATGTTGCGTTTGGGTTTTTGAAACTATAAAATAGCTATTAATCATGGATTTAATTAAAGTTGCGGAACAAGCTTTTGCAAACCCGAAAGAACAAAAATTTCCTCAATTCAAGAGCGGAGATACCGTTACGGTAGCCTACCGGATCAAAGAAGGAAACAAAGAACGTATTCAGCAATATCGCGGTGTAATCATTAAAATTGCCGGTCATGGCGATCAAAAACGTTTTACGGTACGGAAAATGTCGGATAATGTAGGTGTTGAACGTATTTTCCCGTTAAATTCACCGTTTATCGACAGTATTGTTTTGAACAAAGTAGGTAAAGTTCGCCGCGCCAAATTGTATTATTTGCGTAAGCTTACCGGTAAGAAAGCGAGAATCAAAGAAAAAAGAGTTTAAGGCGAGATTTTGATTTTATTAAAAATAGGTAGAGGCTGTCTTGAAAGGGCAGCCTCTTTCTGTTTTACTGAAACTATAAGATTTAACCCACATTGCAGGCCCCGCCCATCTAAATGTTAAAATTTAGTTAAAAAAGGATCAAAATCAGGCATAAAATCATCTGAGAATCAGGATTTGACATCAGTCAAAGTCAGCGGACCATTCTTACGTTGGGAAAAGACGTGGACAACAATCTGCCGTTCAACGAAATCGCCAATAAATTGAACGGCATGCTTGCAAGTTCGCACCCGCTTTTCGCGCTCGAAGAAAAAGCCGAAAAATTTACACATTATGTATTTAACCGTCTGGTAAAAGAGAAAAAAATCGACCTTGTAAGGAAAATCCAGTCGGAAGCAAAAGAATGGGAAACGGTTGATTTATCTACGCTTAAAAATGAAGATGTCAGGGAGTCGGGCGCCGAATGGATGAGTTTGCAGGCATTGCAGGAACTGGGAGTTGACAAGTTTCTTCGCATGCGTGGTTGGGAAGAGGAAAACGTGCAACTTGCTCTGACACATATTGTTTCGCGAGTGGTTTATCCGGCTTCGGAATTGAAAACGGTAGATTTTATCCGTGAAAATTCAAGCATCTGTGAATTAACCGGTTATCCTGTAAATAAGATTACAAAAAGAAAGATACGAAAGAAATTTGTACCGCAGTAACGTGGCAGTTGCAGCCCGCCGTTGTGGTTGAAAAGAGAGAGCAGTTTCCGCTGTTTGAAGACCGACCTCGACCTTCGTCCGGTTTACCACAAGAAGGACGAGGCGAGCGAAGCGCATTTACATCTTGGGTTGCTGGCGTACTGGCTTGTGAACACTGTCCGACACAGGCTAAAGCGGCGAAAAAGAAACTTCAAACAATTTTACCATGCTAACTCCTGTAAAGCTTGTAAAAGGTGAACCTGAAAATATCAGGCAAAGGGAAAAAGCCTGTAATGACATCTTTTCCCGTGCTGTATCTTCTGTCAGGCAACCTATTGAGTCTTTTTTTAATTGGCTGAATGAAAAAACAACTATTCAAAGAGCTTCGAAAGTTCGCTCTACTAAAGGTTTGCTTTTACACATCTTTGGTAAAATTGCCGCCGCGCTTTTAGTCATTTCTACCAATATTCTATTTCTCTTTTCGAACGCAATTTCTTACCTTTTTTTGTTATAAAATAACTTCGTGTCCAATTTCCATATTCGTCAAAGGTAGAATAACGAATATGAAATTTATTCATCTCTGTATCACTCCAAACAAATACATCCTCATACACACGCTCTTTACTACCCTCTGTTATATCATCGGTTAATTGTCCCTTTCATGTACCAAGTACTCGACAAAGATACGATAAATTCGGAGATTTTACCTCATTTATCGGTAGCAAAAAGAGGATTTAAGACTAAGAGTAGTCTGTCCGAAACAGTTAATTGTATTTTATACAAATTGAAAACAGGCTGTCAATGGCACTTACTGCCGGTCAAGAGTCTTTTTTCAGAAGTCGTACTAAGTTATCAAGCCGTGTTTTGGCACTTTCGCAAATGGTGCAAAAACGGAGATTGGAAACAAAGTTGGATATCGTTGCTGAAGAAACATAAATCGGAGTTGGATTTATCCAGTGCGGATATCGATGGAAGTCATACAACAGCTCTTCGCGGCGGCGAAGAGGTTGCTTATCAGGGAAGGAAAAGCAGGAAAACGACTAATTCGCTTTTCCTCACGGATCGACAAGGCTTGCCATTGGCATTATCTTCTCCCATAGCAGGAAATCATCACGACTTATACCAAATTGAACGTGCGTTAAAGGATATGTTTGATACGGTTTCCTCTGCCGGAATTGCAATAGACGGGCTGTTCATTAATGCCGATTCCGGTTTTGACTCCAAAGAGTTCAGATTGACATGCTTCAGGGAGGGGATTCATGCTAATGTGGATTTTAACAGACGCAATAGCAACGGAAATGAAGATGATGATTATTTGTTGGATGAAATGCTTTATAAAGAAAGATATAGTATTGAAAGAACCAATGCCTGGATGGATAGCTTCAGGTCGATTTTGAATCGTTTTGATGTCACCGTGACAAGTTGGGAAAGTTTCAACTATATTGCTTTCATCGTCATTTTACTCAAAAAAATTAAACAAAAGAAAAAGTCTAAATGACTTCTATAATTAAATTCATAATCCTGCCATCGATTAACAACATCCTGCATATACAAAATATTAAAAATATTATTTGAAACTGTTTTCGGCAATTTCATATTTATTAAATA
>BNTV01000182.1 GCA_025996865.1 Bacteroidia bacterium | reverse complement strand
TGTTGAAAAGTAACGACGCATATCTGCGCTTTGCTTTCTTGACCGGCGTTACCAAATTCTCTAAAGTAAGCATTTTCAGCGATTTGAATCACTTGCAGGACATCAGTATGGAAGAACAATATGCAGGCATTTGCGGTATCTCCGAAGCAGAATTAATCCAAAATTTTCAACCGGAAATAGCAACTCTTGCCGAAAAACAAAATTTAACCTGCGACGAAACGCTTGCCAAATTGAAAAAACATTACGATGGCTACCATTTTTGCGAATATACGGAAGATATATACAATCCTTTCAGTTTGCTGAATACCTTTAGTTCGGAAAAATTCAAGGATTACTGGTACGAAACCGGCACACCGACTTTTTTAGTCAAAATGCTGAAAGAGATGGATTTTGATGTGAAAACTTTGGAAAATGACGTGCAATTTCCGGTACGTTCCATTACCGATTATCAGATTGAGTACGGGAATCCCGTGCCGATACTGTATCAAAGCGGTTATCTGACCATCAAGGATTATGACAGCCAGTTGGACGAATACATATTGGGCTACCCCAATGAAGAAGTAAAATACGGTTTTATGAACAACCTTTTGCCGGTTTTTATGCCTAAAAAAGACGTTTGGACGGAATTTTCCTCCGGCAGTTTCATTCGTGATTTGCGGGCAAACAATGTGGATGGTTTTATGAACCGGCTGAAAGCCTTTTTTGCGGGTATTCCCTATGAATTGAACAACAAGGAAGAAAAACATTACCAAACCATTTTTTATCTGCTGTTTACATTGATGGGCGAATTTGTACAGGCCGAAGTAAGCAGCGCCATCGGTCGTGCCGATGCGGTTGTCGTGGTGAATGACATCGTTTTTATTTTTGAGTTTAAGCTGACCGGAAATGCTACCGCCGAAGACGCATTAGCACAAATCGACGACCGTAAGTATGCTGCTCGATATGCGGCAGGTAATAAAAAAATCGTAAAAATCGGTGCGGAGTTCAGCGCTGAAGAACGTACTTTAAGCCGCTGGGTAATAGGATAAGCAACTTTGTATGAATAACTTTCTAAATACATCAATATGGTTCATGATTTTGAAACACTGAAAAACTTTTATGAAGCGTTTGCCGGAAAGGTGGACGCTGCACGCAAGACGTTAAAACGTCCGGTGACTTTAGCCGAAAAGGTTTTGTATGCACACCTTTACAATGCAGATAAAGTAGAAAATTACAAGCGGGGAGTCGATTATGTTAATTTCCGTCCCGACCGTGTGGCGATGCAGGATGCTACGGCACAGATGGCGTTGCTGCAATTCATGAACGCAGGGAAAAAGTATTCAGCTGTTCCTGCAACCGTGCATTGCGACCATTTAATCCAAGCGCATTTGGGTGCGAAAAAAGACCTTGTGACTGCTCAGGATTCAAACAGCGAAGTCTATAATTTTCTCCAAACAGTTTCCGGCAAGTATGGCATCGGATTCTGGAAGCCGGGCGCAGGAATTATCCACCAGATTGTGCTCGAAAATTATGCTTTTCCCGGAGGAATGATGGTTGGTACAGATTCGCATACCCCTAACGCCGGCGGACTTGGAATGATTGCCATTGGCGTCGGAGGCGCCGATGCGGTAGATGTGATGAGCGGAATGGAATGGGAACTGAAGATGCCTAAAATTATAGGCGTCAAACTCACCGGTCGCCTCAATGGTTGGACGTCGGCAAAAGATGTCATATTAAAGTTGGCAGGAATCCTGACCGTCAAGGGAGGAACCAATTCGATAATTGAATACTTCGGCGAAGGAACGGAAACCCTTCCTGCCACAGGGAAAGCCACTATTTGCAATATGGGAGCCGAAGTCGGAGCGACTACTTCCATTTTCCCCTATGATAAGAACGCTGCGGCATACCTGCGCGCTACCGGACGGGAAGCTGTCGCCGAATGGTGTGAAAAACTGCAGCCTTACTTGCAAGCAGATAGTGCGGTGCAAGCTTCTCCCGAAGAATTTTACGACCAGGTCTTCGAGATTGATTTATCCGCATTGGAGCCGCATATCAACGGTCCATTCACACCGGACGCAGCCACTCCACTCTCCCGGTTTGCCGCTAAAGTAAAAGAAAATAATTATCCCCAAAAAGTGGAAGTCGGATTAATCGGTTCGTGCACCAATTCATCTTATCAGGACTTGAGCCGTGCCGTATCCATTGCCCGCCAGGCATTG
This sequence comes from Bacteroidia bacterium, assembly GCA_025996865.1. Classification (GTDB taxonomy): domain Bacteria; phylum Bacteroidota; class Bacteroidia; order Bacteroidales; family Azobacteroidaceae; genus Azobacteroides. The sequence continues at coordinate 4,461 of BNTV01000182.1, read as the reverse complement.
GACGACAAGGTGAAAATAGCGGCGTCCCTCATTATTAATCCCGGTTCGGAAAAAATCCGGCGTACAGCCGAAGCCCACGGGTTTATCCAGGATTTCGAGCAACTCGGCGCAATCATAATGGCTAATGCCTGCGGTCCCTGCATCGGTCAATGGCAGAGGAATACGGATGATAATACAAGGGTAAATTCGATAGTCACATCCTTCAACCGGAATTTTGCTAAACGCGCGGATGGAAATCCCAATACCTATTCATTTGTTGCTTCTCCTGAAATAGCCATGGCATTCGCCCTTGCAGGAGACTTGTGCTTTAATCCCCTGACCGATACATTGACAACAGAGGACGGGCGGAAAGTAAAACTCAAGGAACCGGAAGGTTTCGATTTGCCGCCAACCGGATTTATTGAAGGAGAAGACGGATATGTAAGCCCCGGAAATAGCCGGGAAGAAATGCTTATCAGTCCGGATTCCAAACGCCTCCAGTTGCTTGTTCCATTCGCTCCGGCGGATGTCCGTGATTTTAATGCAATGCCGCTACTGCTGAAAGTAAGAGGAAAATGCACAACCGACCATATTTCCATGGCAGGACCCTGGCTCCGTTTCCGGGGACATCTGGAGAATATTTCCGATAATATGTTAATGGGTGCGGTGAATGCGTTCACCGGGGAAACCGATGCTGCGTTAAATCCGTTTACTTCCGGATACCAATCCGTATCGGCTGCTGCCAAAGCCTTTAAAGCAAAGGGACTGTCAACGGTTGTTGTTGCCGAGGAAAACTATGGCGAAGGTTCTTCGCGCGAACATGCGGCGATGGAGCCTCGCTTCCTGAATGTAAAAGTGATATTGGCAAAAAGTTTTGCCCGTATTCACGAAACAAACCTGAAGAAGCAGGGAATGTTGGCGCTGACCTTTGCCGATAAGGACGATTACGACAAAATACGCGAAACCGACCAAATCAGCATCCGGGGAATCGACAGTTTCACTTCCGGCAAGCCGCTAACGGTTGTCCTGCATCATGCCGACGGTACGGATGAATCCTTTACGGCGAATCACACCTACAATGAGATACAAATAAAATGGTTTCAGGCAGGAAGCGCCTTGAACTATGTCAAGTCAACGGATAATAAATAACGAACAAATAACACCGGGAAATTATGAAGATAACAAAAGAAGGCAATCAGTTGATTGTTCCCGAAAAGGTAACAATTCCTTTTATAGAAGGCGATGGCATAGGAGCGGAAATCACTCCCGTCTGCCAAAAGATTGTGAATGCAGCCTTGGAAAAGGTTTACGGCGGGCGGAAATCCATCGAATGGATGGAAGTATTAGCCGGCGAGAAAGCGTTTCATGCCACCGGCAGTTGGTTGCCGGATGCCACGATGGACGCCTTCCGCGAATATAGGGTCGGCATTAAAGGCCCGCTCACCACGCCTATCGGCGGCGGCATCCGTTCGCTCAATGTGGCGCTTCGTCAGGAACTGGATTTATACGTATGCCTTCGTCCCGTGCGATGGTTTAAAGGCGTCGTTTCCCCGGTGAAAGAACCGGAGAAAGTGGATATGGTTATCTTCCGTGAAAATACGGAAGATATTTATGCCGGTATCGAATGGGCGGAAGGAACTCCCGAAGCGGACAAGTTCCTGAAATTCCTCACCGAAGAAATGGGCGTGAAGAAAATACGCTTCCCGAAAACATCCGCCTTCGGCGTTAAACCGGTTTCTATCGAAGGAACCGAACGGTTGGTGCGCGCCGCTATCGAATACGCCCTGACGAACAACTGCCCAAGCGTTACGCTGGTGCACAAGGGGAATATCATGAAATTTACCGAAGGAGGTTTTAAAAATTGGGGCTATGCCTTGGCGGAGCGGGAATATGCAGAAGCGCTGTCGAGCGGAAAACTGGTCGTGAAAGACGTTATTGCCGATGCTTTCCTGCAAAATACCCTTTTGAGACCGGAAGAATATTCCGTGATAGCAACGCTCAACCTGAACGGCGACTATATTTCCGACCAATTGGCGGCGATGGTTGGCGGAATAGGCATCGCACCGGGAGCGAATATCAATTACACAAGCGGACACGCTATTTTTGAAGCCACCCATGGAACGGCTCCCAATATAGCAGGCGCTAATGTAGTTAATCCATCCTCGTTATTGCTCTCGGCAGTGATGATGCTGGAGTATTTGGGATGGAATGAAGCGGCGGCTTTGATAACCGCAGCGATGGAACAGGCTTTTGAGAGCGGACTGGCAACGTTTGATCTGGCGCGATTTATGCCGAATGGTCAACCCTTAGGCACGAAAGAGTTTGGAGAAGTAATTATTAACGCTTTAAAAAAAACAAATTGAACACATGAAAAAAGAATTTTTGATTTACAAACTGTCGGAGTCGGTAAAGACTACTTGCAAGATAGACAATGATTTATTTACAAAATACAACGTAAAGCGGGGGCTGAGGAATGAAGACGGCTCCGGCGTATTAGTCGGTTTAACCCAAATAGGAAGCGTCGTGGGTTACGAACGTTTGCCGGAAGGCGGGGTCAAAGCCATTCCCGGAAAACTCTACTACCGGGGTTACGATATTGAAGATATTGTCCATGCCCTGATCAACGAAAAACGTTTCGGATTTGAAGAAACGGCATACCTGATGCTGTCCGGCGAACTGCCCGACAAGAAAGAACTGGAAAATTTCAAGGAGCTGATTACCGATCGCACTCCTTTGGAACAAAAAACAAGGATGAACATTATCGACCTCGAAGGGCATAACATTATGAACATCCTCGCACGATGCGTTCTGGAGATGTATAATTTCGACAACAACCCCGATGATACATCCCCCGATAACCTGATGCGTCAGTCCATTGATTTGATAGCCAAGTTTCCCACAATCATTGCATACGCCTACAATATCTACCGCCACAGTACGCAAGGGCGTTCGCTGCACATCCGCCATCCGGACGAAAAGCTTTCCATTGCCGAAAATTTCCTGTTTATGCTCAAGCGGCACTATACCGAATTGGAAGCACGCACGCTCGACCTCGTACTTGTCCTGCAAGCCGAGCACGGAGGCGGTAACAACTCAACATTCAGCGTCCGCGTAACCAGTTCGACCGGGACGGATACTTATTCGGCAATTGCCGCCGGTATCGGTTCGCTCAAAGGGCCTTTGCATGGAGGCGCAAACATTCAGGTCGTTGATATGTTCCACCACCTGAAGGAAAATATTAATGACTGGACAAGCATTCCCGAAATCGACGCCTATTTCGGACGGATGCTCAACAAGGAAGTGTATGACAAGACGGGATTGATTTACGGAATCGGTCATGCGGTCTATACCATTTCCGACCCAAGGGCTATCCTCCTCAAAGAATTGGCGCGTGATCTGGCGAAAGAAAAAGGACTTACCACAGAATTTGATTTTCTCGAACTGCTGGAAGAACGGGCAATCGAATGTTTCGAGAATTTCAAGGGAACGAAAAAGAAAGTTTCTTCCAACATCGACTTCTATTCCGGTTTTGTCTATGAAATGATCGGGTTGCCGAAAGAGATTTATACGCCCCTCTTTGCGATGGCGCGTATCGTAGGTTGGACGGCGCACCGCATCGAAGAATTAAATTTCAAGAGCAAACGCATCATACGTCCTGCCTACCGGAATATTCTTGACGATCAAGCGTATGTGGCTATTGGTAACAGGTGATTTTCCGCAATCATACCACAAAGTTATCAATTGAGACCATTAATCATTAAAGATTTCGTCCTGTCTCCACTCATTTGTTTTGTAAACGAGTGGAGACAGGACGAAATTCTCCAACTAAACAATCTTAGCCCTCCAGCGACCACCCTTCGCGACAGGTCCGCCGTATATATTCTTCGGCTGCCTGAATGGCGTTGATGGACAGGGTGCGCGGTTCCTGTTTGGGGATTCCGTTTACAATTTTAATAGTGTCGCCGGCGGCAAGGTTTGTGATGCGCATGTTGACTCCATCCCACTGCAACTTTTTGTTCAGGCTTTTCAGCCTGACGGCGAGATTTCCCATTACTACCATTTCGTTGAGCGGGCCGGCGTACTCAAAGTTCGAGACCGGCTGTACGCGGTTTTCCGGCGATTCCTTGCAGGCGCGGACAAAGTCCATTTCATGGCTCATACCTACCCTCCGCAGACGGGCGGGCGGTTTGGGCAGGTCCTTGAACTTGTCGGCCGGCAACAGTTGATAGTTACTTCCGGCGATGCCGCAAAGCAGGAGACCTTTCGTACCGTGAAAAAGTACGCCGTTCCGTCCTTCGCCCAGTTCTACGCCGTCGGGCAGCGAATCGGGACGGGGCGGCAACAGTCCGCCGTCATACCATGTAACGCTCACGGCCGGCATGTTGAACTTGCCTTCTTTCGGTCGCGCGGGAAATTCGTAGCGGATGGTCGATGCTTCGGGCGCACTTTCGGAATTGAAGGCAGTGGATGACGCTTCGACGG
>BNTV01000181.1 GCA_025996865.1 Bacteroidia bacterium | reverse complement strand
TATTAAGGCTCAGGTTGCCAACGATAAAGTTTCGGTCATACAAGCGGAAAACAATTTGAATCTGGTGCTGTTGGATTTGCGGCAAAGTTTGGAATTGGAAAGAAATACCGAATTTGATATTTTTGTTCCTGAAATAAACAATGTTGTTGAAGAAAATATGAGCAGCGTTCAGCCGGTAAATGTAGTTTTCGATAATGCGTTGCAGGTAAAACCGGTTGTCAAAGCGCAACAATATATGGTTGAAAGTGCTGAAAAAACATTTCAAATTGCCAAATCAGGTTACCTTCCGACTTTAAGTATGAACCTCGGATATGGTACAAGTTATTATCGGCTCTACGACAAGGACTTTACAAACCGTTCGTTTTCAGACCAATTTAAAAATAATGCGCAAGAATATATCGGTTTGAGTTTGAGTATTCCGATATTCAATCGTTTTTCGGTTCGGAATCAAGTTCGGAATGCCCGGTTCAACATAGAGAATCAGCAGTTGACGCTGGAAAATGTGAAAAAAGATTTGTACAAAGAGATTCAGACGGCTTATCTGAACGCCGCCGCCGCACAGGAGAAGTACAAAGCTTCTCAGGAAGCTGTTGCATCGACATCGGAATCGTTCAAATACGCACAAGAGCGCTATGAAATCGGTAAATCCTCGGTTTTTGAGTTTAACGAATCGAAGACCAAGTTGGTACGAAGCCAATTGGAAGAGGCTCAAGCGAAATACGATTACATTTTCCGGGCTAAGATATTGGATTTTTATAATGGTATTCCGATAAAATTGTAAAAAATTTACTGAAAATAAGGCGTTTAACTGTTCGAGACAAGCTTATGATGCACTTGTTTTCTCTTGTGGCGACGCAATGCCTGAATTTTCGGAAAATGCAAATATACCCTGTTGTAATTCATTTGTAATCAATGCAAATAGAAAAAAGGTAATAAAAATTTTCATAAACTATTGTTGGAATGAAAACTTTGATGTATCTTTGCACCGCAAAACAACGAACGGTGTGGTAGTTCAGCTGGTTAGAATACCTGCCTGTCACGCAGGGGGTCGCGGGTTCGAGTCCCGTCCATACCGCAGAAGCCTTCAGACACAAGAAGGACAAACGCAGACAAATCCCGTAAAATCAAGGTTTTACGGGATTTTTTATTCCTCTCAACGGACACGTAAAAGTCATTAAAAAGCCAAAAAAGGACAGAGTTGCGTTACAAATTCGTTACAGGAAAATCAGATTAATTTCTGTAACGATTTCCTTCATAAGTCCTTGAATTGTCTCACATTGTCCACGTCCAAGTAGCTCATAAACTATTTATAAACTTTACCTTTGCAGATGTAAATCGTTACAAAGAGTTGTTGTAGATTTAGCAGGGTTATTTACAGCTTGTTGCAATTCACAGTCAGCCATTACAGTGAATTTTAGAAATCGTTACAGAAACGTTACAGAAGCCGTAAATCGTTACAAAAATCGTTACAGAAACTTTTTTGACCAATGCAGACGCAAGGTATAAAAAACAATTCATGTTATGAGCAGTACATTTAAAATCCTTTTTTACGTAAGGAAAAACTACGTAAGCAAAACCGGTAAAGCGGGTATTATGATTCGAATCACTTTGAATGGCGAACTGTGCCAATTCAGCTCCAAATTAGAGATTGAGCCGGAACTTTGGGATACGAAAGGTAGCAAAGCTGCCGGTAAAAGCATGGAGGCTGCAAGGTTAAATGCTTTGTTGGAAAATTTACGGTCTTCATTGATGAACCATTACCGGACAATAGAAAAAGAAGAAGCAATGGTTTCTCCTGAAAAAATTCGTAATGCTTTCTTGGGAATAAAGACGAGAGAAGAAACCTTATTGGGCGTTTTCGCTCAATATAATGTAAATTTGAAAAGATTGGAAGGTATTAGCAAATCTAAAACAACCATTGAAAAATACGACCGCGCCTATCGCCGGTTGGAAAGTTTCATGCAAGCCCGTTGCAATATCAAGGATATTGCTCTGCGGGAAATTAATTATCAGTTCGTTACAAATTTTGAAAATTACCTGCGTTCTGATTGTGGTTGTGGAGAGAACACAACAGCCAAATTCATGCAATATTTCAGAACCATTATTCTGACGGCAAAGAATAACGGTTGGATAACGGCAGACCCTTTCCATAACTATAAAATCACATTTAAGAAAGTGGACAGGGGTTATTTATCCGATGAAGAATTACAAAAGCTAATGCAAAAAAGTTTTTCTATTGAAAGGTTGGAACACGTCAAGGATATATTTATCTTCTGCTGTTTCACAGGCTTAGCTTTTGTTGATGTAATGGGTCTTTCCAAAGAAAATATTCGTACTTCTTTCGACGACAATCTTTGGATAATGACTAAACGGCACAAAACCAATGTTAAAGTTACCGTGCCCTTATTAAAAGTACCTCTTATGATACTTGAAAAATATAAAGGAAAATTGCCGAAAGAAGCATTGCTACCTACAATGAGTAACCAAAAGATGAATGCTTATCTGAAAGAGATTGGAACTTTGTGCGAAATAGATAAAAACCTCACAACTCACCTTGCACGTCATACCTTCGCTACCACTACCACCCTATCAAAAGGTGTTCCAATTGAAACGGTTAGCAAAATGTTGGGCCATACGAAACTTCAAACGACACAAATTTATGCCCGTATTACCGACAATAAAATCAGTAATGATATGAATAAATTGGCAGGGAAATTGAATGGGATTGAAAACATGTATGAAAGTAATTGAAAATTAAGTCATTAAAAAAGCATTATGGAAACAGGAAATATAAAAATCAAAGAAAACGACAAGCAGCAGTTTGTTGTCAATGTGAAATTGGTAAACGGCAACTTATGGCTCTCAACTTGCCAGATGGCGGATTTGTTCAACACCTATGAGCAGACGGTCGAAAACAATATCCGGGCAATCTTTCAAACCGGAATACTCTGCGAAAAAGATGTTGCCCGTATTCAACAGTTTGAACATAAGGGACGTATCTGTGAAACGACTTTATACAATATGGATGTTATAATTTACATCAGTTACCGGATACCGTCTTTTGAATCGCGGGCTTTTAGGGAATGGCTTATGAAAGCATTTTGTAAACCGCCTTTTATGCTATCACTCAATTAATTGAAAGCCCTGATGACAACCGTTATTCAGGGCTTTTTACCCTGCGGACACATTCCGTTACACACCGCACTACCGTACCATCCGTTCCGGCTTAATAACGGAAAGAGTTCTTCGGGAGCGGGCGCGAAAGAATGCGAAAACATTACCTGCCGTAAATAACAGGCAATGTTTTCGCATACTTTCTTTTTGCGTCCGCTGTTAATCGCTCTTGTTCAAGCGATAACATCTTTTTTTAAAAGAATAATATATTTTTTCTTTTTTTGTTTCTCTTTATTATCATTCCTCCTTGCTTCTGTCATCTCAAATAGTCGTATCGGTCATTTTTGTTGTCATTCGGCAAAGGTGTTTACGGGTTTTTAACGGTCAGTAAAGTTCAAGCCCTTTGGGTTTTGCAAAAAATCTTCCTCTTTCCCTCATACTTCGGGCGAGCGTATTTTATTGTCAAAAAACTTGACAGACCTAAACCCTACACCTGAATCGCCGATGAAACAAAAAACGACCGACGCGAGCAGATGACGCGACTTTCTCCACCATACTGTGTGTAATTCTTGGATACCAACTATTGAAACTGACAGTACGTCTTTTGGGTTTGGTTTTGTCGCTTGTTTTTACCCTTGTTCCGATTATCATACTTACAGTAATTATTTTATTATTAATATTTTAACAATTATCATTATGACAAAGTCAATTTCAACAAAGAACAACGGACAAACGGCAGAGAAACAAAATTTCACAAATAAGACAAATCAACAAATAGAGGTCTATACCAATCTATTAGCTGCATTGGAAATTTGCGGGCAATGTATTCGCCAATTTGACAAGAAAGTAGCAAACATCCGACTGATTAACGCAATCAAAAAAGAAAACACCCTTAAAAAGTTGGCATTCAGTTTGGAATATGACAAATACAATGACTGTCAGAGAATCCAGATAGGCGATTATCAAAACAGAACTTTTGAAAGGACTATCCCTTATGGGTGCAGGGATGTAGATGAATATAAAATTGAAATCAGGCTAATTACACCCTCTCAAAGGCGGATAGATGCAAAGGAAACCATAGACCTGATGCTCACGGATGCAAAAGAATATCTTAAAAATCAAAAAGCGCTTTGTGAAAATGACCTGCTACAATATGACGAAGAACAATTGGCTTGGGCAGAACTCAAAAAACAAGTTGGTATATACAGCGCAAAATTTTCATACCGGTTGCAGGGGGAAATAAGCATGAAGAGAAAATAAGTATCATTAATAATATTTAAAATCAACAATTATGGCAAATATGAAAAAGTTATCAAAGTTATCAAATTATACCCATGCCCGCTATTGCTGCGACATTTCCGACCTGACGCCCGATGAACGCCGGGCGCATCCTACATTAACAAAAAGAACAGATAACAGGAGTATAAACAAGGGGGCAGGCATACACCCTGCCCCCACAACAAACAAAAATCATGGAAACAAAGAGTATAAAAAAAGACAATAATTTTTATTTCAATTTAGACGGACACGGCAAGCAGTACATGGGCAGTTTTGAATCAGCTATCAGGGATGCTTACAAAAAAGGCTCAACAGGCAATCAGGCAAAATTGGAGATTGCTTTTCCAGAGCATTTTAAACCCTATTCTTCAGTAAAATAAACATTCTAAATATCAAATATTATGACAAATACAGAAAATTCAATCAATCAAAACGGATGTTCCGTTTGTGCGACAGGTACAGAAAATTATACGACATTCCGACCTGTACACCATACAAATACACTTTTTTATCAATATGATTATCGCCATACAAACGGCAATTTGTTTTCAACAGTTGCCCCGACTTTGGAGGAGTGCAGGGAAAAACGTGATAAATGGTTGCAGAAGAAACGTTTTAACAAGCTATTTCCTGCCACGCTAAAGCAGATACAGGAAGAAAAACGGCTAACCAAATCCGATATGGGTTTTCAGATTGGGCATATTGACCCGTATCACGTTGCCTCAATTTATTGGGACACATTGAAAAGAGGTGAGCTTGTCGAGATGTTTAACAAAATGTTTGGTACGGAAATTAAATAAACATAAAGTTATGAGTTACAGGGATAAAGAATTTAAAGAGAACACCGCTGAATTGTTTCAAGGAATTGACAAGGCGTGTAAATATGCCGTAGTTTATACGGAAATACATCAACATACACATTGTAAAAATATAAAAAACAAAGCAATATGAAAACAACAATCCATTTTAAACAGACAATCCAATCCTATTTGGTACAGCGAGCTATGGACGATACACTATTTGCCGTTTCATTCAGAAAACCGGACAAGAATATAGCCGACTGCATAACCTATATTCTTAATACCGTTCAAGAAAGCGGTTGCAACGGATTCGCAGACGATGAAATCTTTTCGATGGCGGTACATTACTATGATGAAGACGGCATTGATACAGGCAAACCGGTTGATTGCAACGTAGTCGTTAATCATACCGTAAAACTTAGCGCAGAAGAAAAGTCACAGGCGCGTAAAGAGGCTATACAAAGGGTGCAGGATGAGTGTTATTATAAAATGAAACAACCTCTAAGCAAACCGAAAACAAAACAAGCCGCAGGAATCAACCAATTAAGACTGTTTTAAGATGAAACCGAAAAATAAATTTCAGAAACAGGTTTTTGAATTAAGTAAAAAACTGCCGTCCATATCCGAAACGCAAGTAAAATGGGCATATATGAACTGTATTGCACACATTGGAAGAAGAACGAAAAAAGGCGTTATATCCTGCATGGAGTGCGGTCATACGTGGATTGACGCCACCACAGGGAAACAATGTACCTGTCCCTGCTGTGGCGCTAAATTACTGGTTACCGGCACAAGGCAACGGGTATTCAAGCAGAGCGAATATTTTTGCATCGTTACCGCTTGCGGAGGTTTTCAAGTTTTGCGTTTCTTCTACATTCAGTATTATGCCAAAGCAGACGAAAAAGCGCATTACTTCCATTCGGAAGTGGTGCAACGGTGGATAGCGCCCAATGGAAAATATGTTACACTGGCACGGTTAAGGCCGATGGGGTATTTTGCCGATACATGGAGTTTTTCATCGACGTTTGAAATACGCTCCGAAAAGCCTCTGTACAATCTCATCCCTGCCTCAATTTATCCGCGCCAACGCCTGATACCCGAAATCAAACGAAGCGGGTACAAGGGACAATGCCATGACATTACGCCATTTGATTTATTTTATTCCCTGTTGGCGGACAACAGGGCGGAAACATTGTTGAAAGCAGGGGAAATAAACCTTTTGAGATTTTTTGCAGGGAATTTCCATCATATAAACAGCTATTGGGCATCCATAAAAATCTGTATCCGAAACAACTATAAAATTAAGGATGCCTCGATATGGCGGGATTATATTAATTTATTGCGTTTTTTCGGGAAAGACCTGCATAATGCAAAATATGTGTGTCCCGATGATTTAACAGCCGAACACGACAAATATGTCAAGAAGAAAAAGGAACGGATAGAACAGGAACGCAGGGAACAAGCAAGTCAAAAGGCATTGGAAGACGAAAACCGTTTCAAGGAAACGAAATCAAAATATTTCGGCATCATTTTTTCGGACGGACTTATTGAGGTGCGGACACTTGAAAGCGTAGATGATATTATG
>BNTV01000180.1 GCA_025996865.1 Bacteroidia bacterium | reverse complement strand
AGGGTGTAGTTAGAAAGTTCGCTTTCAATGGTGATAAAGCCATGATGCAATTCTATCAGACTCTTTGTAAGCGATAAACCGATTCCGGTACCGGAACTGTTTGAATCTACTTGATAAAAACGCTCGAATTGATTCAGTATATTGACATTGATTTGATTATCAGCGATGTAATGATGCCCGTCATGGATGGCTTGGAATTGTGCCGCAATTTGAAAAATGACATCTCTATCTGCCACATACCCATCATCCTGCTGACGGCAAAATCAAGTGTCGAACACATCCTGGAAGGTATTGAGGGCGGAGCTGACGATTATATCGCCAAACCGTTTCATCCGAATATACTGAAAGCCCGTGTAAGTAATCTGATTGAATCCAGAAAACGGATCATAGAAAAATTTCAATCAAACAAAATAGCGGATTTGCGTGATATTATGAAAAATAATATGGATCAGGAATTTATACAAACCCTTTTGAACAATATTACCAATAACATCAATAATATTCATTTTGATGTAGAGCAATTGTGTTCAATCATGGGAATGAGCAGAAGTAATCTTTTCCGTAAATTAAAAGCAATCACCGGGCAAAATCTCATCGAATTCATTAACACCATCCGGATGAAACGGTCTGTTGAATTATTGACCGAAAACAAGATGAATATCTCGGAAATCGCCCTTCATGTCGGCTTTCAAAACGCTTCATCCTTTGGTAAAGCATTTCGCCAGTATTACAAAATGTCACCCAGCGATTATTTAAAAACGAAAGTTTGAAAGCCGATAAAGGACTGAAAATTTTGCTTTGAATATGTCACCAATATAGAGCCGACCGCGGAGATATCTTGCTCCCGAAGTCAAGACTTATAACCCATAGTCAATCTCATAAAATTTACGACACAGACACGAAGTTGATACATACTGATTTTTTTACTCTCGTAATTTTACGAAAGGAGGTACTTTTTGTTCTTGTTAAGGGAGTGGGTTGATTGTGATTGATCGTTTTTTAATCCCTGAATCGCTGTATTCCTTCAAAAAAGTCACCGTTCATTGTATTTATTCGTTCCATCTTTTCGGAAATACTCAAACCAACCGTTTCCGCTGCAAAAGATTCTGTAATCTCATTATGATAATTATCTTCGATATAGGCTAATAGATCTTGGTAACTCCGTTGATAACTTTGTGTTCCGGACGGTTTAACAAGCTCATAACCACGGCACACATAAAAAAACTTCTGAACTCATTGATATTCAGAAGTTTTTCTTTTATTTTCTATATTTTTGAAGTTCTTGGTGATCCACCTGGGGCTCGAACCCAGGACCCCATCCTTAAAAGGGATGTGCTCTACCTGCTGAGCTAGTGAATCATCCTGTTGCTTTTGAAAAGCGAGTGCAAAGGTAGATATTTTTTTTTATTTTGCAAATAAATCAGCTAAAAAAACTTGTGTTTTTTCACAAAAGACTGTAATTTTGCAAAATATACTTGAATATGTTTTATTAAATCCAGCATTAAATGACAATTACCAAAAGAAAAATCTTACTGCTAAACGTGATGTTTATCGTCAGTACTGCAATTATTTACGCACAAAAGCCGGCTGCTTTGGAAGCATTCCTGCAAAAAAAAGGGCTTACTCATGCGGCCGTAAGTTTCAAAGCGGTTGATTTATCAAGCGGACAAACAATCGCTTCTTTTAACGAAAAGATGGCGGTGATTCCGGCTTCAAACATGAAAATCGTGACAACCGCTACCGCTTTGGATACATTGGGAGAAAGCTTTCGTTTCCATACCGAATTGACCTACGACGGTACGATAAAAGATTCCATACTCGACGGGAACCTCTATCTTAAAGGTTCCGGCGATCCGACTTTGGGTTCGGAATTTATGATTGGCGACAAAGAGGGTTTTTTAAGGGATTGCTTGATCATTTTGCGAAAAGCCGGCATAAAAAGCATTGAGGGAGATATTGTCATTCTGGATCAACTCTTTGGTTATGAAGGTGTTTACCCTACTTGGATGGTGGAAGACATCAACACCTATTACGCGCCGGGTATTTACGGCATCAGTATTTTTGACAATATATACCGGATTTATCTTCAATCCTATAAGCCGGGAACTCGTGTCAAAGTTAGTTCTGTCAGCCCTGAAATTCCGGGTTTACAGCTTGCCAACGAACTTAGGGCTTCAAAATCAGGCAGCGACAGATCCCGCATTGACGGTTCTTCTTCTTCACTTGAAAAACGTTTGTACGGAACAATTCCGGCAAACCGGACGAATTATGCAGTCAAAAGTTCGATTCCCGATCCGGGATTATTTTTGGCGGATTATTTGTATAAATTTCTGGAAAACAATAACATCACAATAAAAGGCAAAGCGACTACCTTCCGCTTTACCCAAAAATTACCTGAAGATGACCAGACGCTTACGATTATTCAATCGCCTCGTTTGCCGGCCATTGTCCGTGAAACGAATGTGAAAAGCAATAATCATTATGCAGAACATTTGTATAAAAAATTGCTTACGCTTGACAGTTTGAATATTTCCGATTATTGGGAAAGACGGGGATTGGACGGTTTGTCCCTGCTCATGGTCGATGGGTCGGGACTTTCATCTACCAATGCGGTTACAGCGGATTTTCTAACCGGTATCCTGATTTACATGTATAAAAAAGACGGAACAATGGGCGCTTTTTATCAATCTTTGCCGGTTGCGGGAAAAGACGGAACTGTCAACACTTTTCTCAAAAAGACGCCATTAGAAAACAAAGTCCGATTGAAATCAGGTTCCATTTCGCATGTACAAGCTTATTCCGGATACGTAGAAAAAGAGGATAATCGTTACGTATTCTCGTTGATAGTCAACAATTTCAGCGGAAAAAGAACGGATTTGCGAAAAGCAATAGAAGAATTATTGGTCGGTCTTTTTTGAGATTTTAAGTCCGATATCCGAAACGCCTTTCAAAGGATTTTCACGCATTCCCTGCCGGATAGAATACGTATAAGTACCTTTTTGCGGAAAACGCATGGCGGTTTCATAAGGAATCGTGAGGCTGTAGAGGCTGATTCCTTTTCCGTACCATTTTCCGTAAACATCGGCTAAATCCACGCCTATCGTATCGGTGCGAACATTGCTTCCGGGTATCTGAAAATCAACAAATAACCAAATATTACGGAAAGGATAATCGTTATTGTTCCGTATTTCCAGCGATATATCAAATAAATCCGTCGTGTTATCGATATTGATATGGTAAATAGCGGCATTATCCCTGTCCCAACCGTCTTTTTTGAAAGAATGATACTCAAAAAAGATTTCGTTGTGTGAACAGGAAGCCAAAAGAAAAAATAACAAGCTCATTGAGCTTGTCGAAATAAAGCCTGTCGAAATAAAACGTTTCACTTTCTTGTTTCCGGTCTTTTATGATTATGATGTTTATCGTTGTTCGGACGATATTTTTTGTTTTTCTTTCTCACCACCGAATCGAACCGGCTCACGCTTTCTTCCAGCACGTCTTGATATTCTTTGGGTTGAACCGGTTGTTCGTTCTCCGCAGGCAATAAAGACTTGGGTTTGTGCCCTTTTTTGTTCATCCCGATCACATCAAAAGCCCTTTCGGCAGTGATGGTTACCATGTTCGCAGCAAAATTTTTATCGGTTGAATACGTCATCTGGTCTTTGAAAACGTCCGTCTTGAAATGGTAATACATATTGTCCTTGGTTTCGAGCGGGATTTCGCGCGAAGGGAAATTGCGTTGGGCTTCCATGTAGGCGTCGGTTTCGTAGTTGAGGCAACATTTCAGTTTGGCGCATTGTCCGGCTAACTTCTGAGGATTCAATGAAATATCCTGCAAACGGGCGGCGCCTGTCGATACGGAAACAAATCCGGTGACCCAGCCTGAACAGCACAATTCCCGTCCGCAAGGACCGATTCCGCCGATACGGGCAGCTTCCTGCCGTGCGCCGATTTGCTTCATTTCAATGCGTACATGAAATGCTTCGGCCAAATCTTTTATCAACTGGCGAAAATCAACCCGTTCATCTGCAATATAATAGAAAATAGCTTTGTTTCCATCGCCTTGATATTCCACGTCGCCGATTTTCATTTGCAAACCCAAGCCTTCGGCAATTTTCCGCGAACGAATCATGGTTTCGTGTTCCTTCGCCTTGGCTTCTTCGTATTTTTCGAGATCGGTCGGTTTGGCTTTCCGGTAAATGCGGCGAATTTCCGCATCCGGCCGCATCCGCGCTTTCGCCATTTGGAGCAAAACCAATTTTCCGGTCATCGTGACCGTACCGATGTCGTGCCCCGGACTGGCTTCCACAGCGACCACATCCCCTTTTACCAAAGGTATTTTATTACTATTCAAGTAATAACCTTTTCTTGTATTTTTGAATTGAATTTCTACATAGTCCGTAACTTGTTCCGATTCGGCAATATCGGACAAATAATCGTAGTTGTTCAGTTTATTGGTGTGCCGTTTGCAACATCCTTTCGAATTAAGGCAACATTCACCGTTATATAATCGATATTCCATAATTTGTTTTTATTTTTTTATTAAAACAGCTATTTTCATCGACAAATCGAAAAAAACCATGCGCGGATTGACATTTGATTCGATATGTCGTTCAGCCAAAGCTAATTCATTGATTAAATCGATGACGTTATTTTCATTCACATAAGGTGAAAAGTTTTTTGAAAAACCGGCTTCTTCCTGATTCAGGTAATTGATTTCAGGCATACTCAAGCGGTAGAAAAAATTTTCACGCATCATATTTCCGGCGTAGGACAGGAATGATTTTTGTTTTTCCCTGCCTAATCCGGCGAAGTTTTCGGCTTCCGCCCGCATATTTTTCAGGTCCTTTTTCCAGCAATTCCGCATGATGGAAATAAATAATTCCAGATGTTGACGCATTTCTTCACTGTTCTCTATCAGTTCGATAGCTTTCAGGTAACTGCCGTTGGCGAGGTGGACTATTTCCTGCGATTCACTGGAGATGTCTCGACTATGCGCCTGCGGCGCTTCGCTACCAATGACGGTATTTTGCAAGGCTTGTGCCATCGATTCGTCGTCAATCGGCGGCACGGGCAAACTTTGCGTGCGGGATTGAATCGTGCCGATCACCCGGTCGGGATTTTCGGAAATCAAAAGAAAAACCGTTTTCGCCGGCGGTTCTTCAATCATTTTCAGCAATTTATTGGCGCAGGCTTCGTGCATTTTTTCCGGCAACCAAACAATCATGATTTTGTATTCCGATTCGTAAGCCTTCAAATTCAATTTCCGGATAATTTCATCGCTTTCTTTGGCATAAATCATGCCTTGCGAATTTTCCGCGCCAATGAAATTGAGCCAGCCATTTAAATTGAAATAAGGATTTTGCAAAACAAATTGCCGCCACTCTTTCAGGTAGTCGTCGCAAATTTCTTTTTTCTTCTTGTCGTTTTTAACAATCGGATAGACAAAATGCAAATCGGGATGAGATAATTTATTGTATTTGATGCAGGACGGACAAATGCCGCAAGCATCGTCTTCGCCGCGCTGCGTACAACTCAAATAACGGGCATAAGCCAGCGCCAAAGCCATTTTCCCGATACCTTCCGGACCGCTAATCATCCTTGCATGAGGTATATAACCATCCTTCACCGATTGGATTAAGCGGTGTTTTGTTTCCTGTTGTCCTATTATATTTTTAAAAAACATTATTTTTACCCCTAATCCCCTAAAGGGGACTTTTCCTTCGCACAATAAATAAAAACTTGCTGCCCCATCTCCCCCTTCAGGGGGACGAAGGTGTTAATAAATCTCCTTTGCAATCTGCCGCACACTATCCGTCGCCAAAAGCGTATAGAAATGCAGACTCGGTACTCCGCTTTGAATCAATTCTTTACACTGAACAATACACCATTCGATACCAACTTGCTTGGCTTCTTCGTCATTTTTGCATTTGCGAAGTTCGGCTTCCAAAGCGTCCGGAATATCCGAGCGGAATATTTTAGGTAAAACCGTCAACTGGTCAAGTAAAACAATCGGTTTGATGCCGGGGATAATCGGTACATTAATACCTTCTTTGCGGCAACGTTCAACGAACTCAAAATATTTTTTGTTGTCGAAAAACATCTGGGTAACCGCATATTCGGCGCCTGATTCCACTTTCTTTTTCAGGAAAGCAAGGTCGGAATCCATATTCGGAGCTTCTTCATGTTTTTCGGGATAACAAGCCACGCCGTAGGAAAAAGGCGCTGCCGGTTTTTCAAAGTTATTTCCTTCCAAATCAATACCTTGATTGTACTGATTAACCTGTACGATTAAACCGGTGGTATGTTCATGACTTTGTCCGGAAACAATCCGGTCTTTCTCCAATTTATTGGCATCGCCCCGCAACAGCAGCAAGTCGGTGACGCCGAGGAATTGCAGGTCAATCAACGCATATTCGGTTTCTTCCCGGGTAAAACCCTTGCAGATGATATGCGGAACCGCCGTAATGCCGTAGCGGTTTTGAATAGCGGCGGCGATCGCCACCGTACCGGGACGTTTGCGGACATGCGTTTTTTTTAACAACCCATCTGCCGTTTCTTTGTAAACGGTTTCGCTGTGGTGGGTGGTAATGTTGATGCATTTCGGGTCAAATTCCTTGAGTTTATCAATGATACTGCACACTTTCGCAAAGCTGTTTCCTTTCAGAGGAGGCAGAATTTCGAAGGAGAATGCAGTTTTATTGTTGTTTTTTAATAGTTCGATTACGCTCATCTTCGATTTTTATGAAAATTGACTACAAAAGTACAAAAAATTTCATTTCAACCCTCTAAAAAACAAAAAATGGCTAAATATTAAATTGAGGTGCTGAACCCGGAAGACCGTAAGGTCTTCTATTTGGGTAACCCCGCGGCAAGCGAAGCGCAGCCCGGGGTAGAGCAACCCCTCATCATCCCCTCAACTCCGATAGAGGAGTTGAATTTATTCGTCCTGCCAAAAC